>JAFDWF010000208.1 GCA_018268575.1 Actinomycetota bacterium | reverse complement strand
GGCGTCGGTCCGCGCGACCGGCTCAGCCGGCCAGGCCGCCGAGGAAGAAGAAGGGGTTCACCGGGCGCTCGGCCCAGGCGGCGGCGAGCGAGCCCTCGGCGGTCACCTTCGCCTCGGCGGGCGCCTCGGCGCGGATCCGCTCGGCGAGCTCGTTGGCAGCGTCTTCGTCGGCGGCGCCGACGACCATGTAGCGCCAGCGGCGCACCGGCTCGAGGCCCTCGGCGGCGAGCTTCTCGGCGAACTCGTGCGCCTCGTGATGGCTCGGGAACTCGACCCGCACCTCGAACTCGGCGCGGCCGTGATGCGCAGCGACCTCAGCGTCCTCCTGCTCGATCCGCTGCTCGTGCTCGGCCTCCTGCTCGGCCGCGCTCGAGGGCAGCGCCTTGTCGGGGTCCTCCCACTCCTCGGCTTCCGGGTGCCAGCGGCGCACCTCCAGCTTCGCCTGCCAGCCCTTCGAGCCGAGCAGCTCCTCGACCGCGGTCCGGGCCTGCTCGATGTGCTCGCGGTCGGCCGCGTAGACGAAGATCTCCTCGCCTTCGTGGCTGACGATCAGCTGGTTGTAGGCGGCGACCCTGAGATCGTGCTCGAGCTCTCCCGAGCGGATCAGGTCGGCCACCTTCCCCGCGGTCCCCTCGTCTTCGAGGTCGATCTGGAGGCGGAAGTCGTCGTCCATGCCTGGAAGCCTAGACGGCCGGGTGCTTGTGGTGACGCCGAGGCTTTACCGGCCGGCGCAGCGTGATCGACCGCGAGGTCACGAAGTGTCCCGAGGTGGTCGCGAACTCGATCGCGACCTTGACCGTCCGTCTGCCGGTCTTCCTCAGGTTGTGCAGCGCCTTGCCCTTGGCGGTGACCCTCAATTTGACGAGACCGGCTCCGGTGGCGGTGGCGATGCGGTGGACCACCTGCGGTCCGCTGACGCTGAGCGCGCCCGGCCCCGAAACCGCGACGAGGAGGGTCGCGGTGCCGTCGCGCTTGTCGCGGGCCACCTCGATGCCTTCGATCTGAGGGGAACGTGGGACGTGCTGCACGGCTTTCTCGGCGGCCACCCTGTACGTCGCCATGGTGATCGTGGTCGAGCCGGCCTCGTTGGACGCAGTTGCCCGACAGACGTAAGTGCCCGGCTGGGACGCGGTCAGCGTTTCGCCGGTTGCGCCGTCGAGCGTCACCCCTTCGAGGGTCCACGAGAAGGACTGACTCTGTGGCGCACGGTATAGATGTGATTCGACGCCGCCTTCGGCCCATCCCGGCGAACCGCAACCGAGCGTCATGCCGATCGAGCGCAAGGACCCGAAGGGCAATGGAGTTCTCGTCACGCTCGGAGCGGCCAAAAGCGACGGCGACGACGGATGCGCCAAAGGCGCCCCGTTAGTGCTGACCTCAGTGACGGCTGAGCCTTCTGCCGAGGCCGAGAAGATCCCTTCGTTGCCGCCTTCGTTCGTCCAGTAGATCTGACCCCGGCCGTATGGGCCGCCCGCGATGGCCAGGCCCCCCGGTTCGACCACCGCACCCACGGGGAGCGGCGCGAGCCCCGCTTCCGGGAAGGCGAGCCTTGCCCATCCGATCGACCCTTCGCTGCGACCTCCTTCGAAATTGGTCCAGTAGATCGTCTGGTTCGCCGGATTGATCGCGACCCCGTCCGGTTCTCTCGCGTAGTTCGCCGAGAGAAGAACCTGGCCGCCACCGCCGCTTCCGTCGAGGTTGGCGTAGGCGATCGTGTTGCCGGCTAAGTTGGCCCAGTAGATCCGGTTGGCAGCCGGATCGACCGCGACTCCCCACGGTTCTTCGATCGGGGCGGCGCCGGTGTTCAGATTGCCGCCGCCGGTGCCGTCGAGGTTCGCCCAGGAGATCGTGTCGTCGAAGGCATTTGCCCAGTAGATCCGCCCGGTGGCGAGATCGACGACGGGGTTGTTCGGGCCGTCGACGCTCGCCGCGCCGGTCGGCAGGACCGACGACCCCGAGCCGTCGAGGTTGGCGTACTTGATCGTGTTCGAGTGGACATCGCCCCAGAAGATCTTCCCGGTCTGAGCATCGATCGCCGACCCGGATGGTTCTTCCGCGGGTATCGGCGTGGGAGCGATGACAGAGCCTTCGCCGCCCGTCAGCGCGGCGCGGCCGAAGACCCCCGTGGCGTTCGACCGTAGACGCTGTCGGCCGCGCCGGCGACCGAGGCGAAGATCAGGAGGACGGCAAGACCAAGGGAGCTGAGCAGTGCCAGGCGGCGCATCGGCGGGAACCCTTGCTGGAACGGGCCCGTCAGTCAAGAGGAACGGCACCGGACGTACGTCCAAGGCTCGGAGGTGTCGGTCATCGTGGTCGCCTCCGAGCAAGGCCCGGGGCGCCCTACTCGACCCAGTCGAAGGTTCGTTCGACCGCCTTCCTCCACTCGCCGTAGCGGCGCTCGCGCTCGGACTCCTCCATCGTCGGCTCCCAGCGCTTGTCCTCCTTCCAGCGCTCGCGCAGCTCGTCGGTGCCCGACCAGAAATCGACGGCGAGGCCGGCGGCGTAGGCGGCGCCGAGGGCGGTGGTCTCGGTCACCACGGGGCGGATCACCGGCACGCCGAGGACGTCGGCCTGGAACTGCATCAGCAGCTCGTCGGCGGTCATCCCGCCGTCGACTTTCAGGGCGCTGAAGGGCACGTCGGCGACCTCGTTCGCCGCGTCGACCACCTCGCGGCTCTGCCACGCGGTCGCCTCGAGGGTCGCGCGGGCGAGGTGGCCCTTGTTGGCGTAGGCGGTAAGGCCGACGATCGCGCCGCGCGCGTCTTCGCGCCAGTAGGGGGCGAACAGGCCGGAGAAGGCGGGGACGAAGTAGACGCCGCCGTTGTCGTCGACGGTCCGCGCCAGCTGCTCGATCTCCGCCGCGTCCTCGATCAGCCCGATCCGGTCGCGCAGCCACTGCACCGCCGCCCCGGTCACCGCGATCGAGCCCTCGAGCATGTAGACCGGCGGGCCGTCCGGGCCGAGCTTCGCCCCCACCGTGGTCAGCAGCTTGTCGGTGTGGACGATCTGCTCGCCGGTGTTGACGAGCAGGAAGGAGCCGGTGCCGTAGGTGTTCTTGGCGTCGCCGGGGTCGAAGCAGGTCTGGCCGAACATCGCCGCCTGCTGGTCGCCGAGGATCCCCGCCACCGGCCGACCGCCGAGCGCCGTCCCCCGCGCCTCGCCGTAAGTCTCGCTCGACGATCTGATCTCCGGCAGCATCGCCTTCGGGATCCCGATCAGGTCGAGGCTCGGCTGGTGCCAGTCCAGGGTCTCCAGGCTCATCAGCATCGTGCGGGCGGCGTTGGTGACGTCGGTCGCGTGGACGCCGCCGTTCGCCCCGCCGGTGAGGTTCCAGAGCACCCAGCTGTCGATCGTGCCGAAGGCGAGCTCACCCTCCTCGGCCCGCTCGCGCGCCCCCTCGACGTGGTCAAGGATCCACTTGATCTTCGGCCCCGAGAAGTAGGTCGAGAGCGGCAGGCCGACGTCCCCCCGCAGTCGGTCGACGCCCTCCTTGCCCGCCAGCTCGGCGACGATGTCCGCGGTCCGCGTGTCCTGCCAGACGATCGCGTTGTAGACCGGCTCGCCGGTCTCGCGGTCCCAAACCACGGTCGTCTCGCGCTGGTTGGTGATCCCGATCGCGGCGACGTCACCGGCCTCGACGGCGGAGCTCGCCAGCGCCCCGCCGATCACCTCCCGGGTGCGCCGCCAGATCTCCTTCGGGTCGTGCTCGACCCAGCCCGGCCGCGGGGTGATCTGCTCGTGCTCGCGCTGGTCGACGCAGCGGGTCCGCCCGTCCCTGTCGAAGAGGATCAGCCGGGTCGAGGTCGTCCCCTGGTCGATCGCTGCGACGTACTTCGCCATGGCGCCAATCCTCCTCGATCGAGGAGACGCCGCGGAGCCGGGCGGAGGCGCGCCGTCGATGGACCATCGACTTGTGGGGCGGTACCGTTTGGGCATGAAAGCTCGACTTCTGATCGCCCCGCTGGTGGCCGCCGCGCTCCTCGCCGCGACCGTGATCGCGACGCCCGCCGCCGAGGCGGCGGCGACCAAGCCCTGCCCGGCCTCGGGCCTGGTGATCTGGGCGGGCGAAGAACCGGGCGGCGGCACCGCGGGCAGCGTCTACTACCGGCTCCAGTTCACCAACCTGAGCGGCCACGCCTGCACGCTGACCGGCTACCCGAAGGTGAACGCGGTCGACCTGAAGGGACGGCGGCTCGGCGCCGCGGCGACCCACGCGACGGGGAAGAAGGCGAGGCCGGTGAAGCTGGCGCCGGGCGCCTCGGCGACGGCGACGCTACAGATCGTCGACGCGCTCAACTTCTCGCCCGGCGAATGCAAGCCGACCCTGGCGGCCGGCTTGCGGGTGAGCGTCCCCGGCGGCTCGGGCTCGAAGCTCGCCCCACTGGCCTTCGAGACCTGCGCCCTGGCGCGCGCCCAGACCCTCGCCGTAGCCCCGGTCACCCGCACCAGCTGAGCCCGGCCGGCCCACCAACCCGGGGGGTGGAGCGGAACTCGGCCGGGGGGTGGCGGGTTGCGGGGTAGATGAAGCGAGCGATCCTGATCCTCACCGTGGCGGCCGCGCTGGCCGTGCCGGCGGGCGCGCAGGCGCTGCCGGTCGACTTCTGGGGCGTCGTGCCGACCGCAGCCCTGACCCCCGGCCAGATGCAGACCGCCCGCCAGGGCGGCGTCGAAAGCATCCGCGTGCCGGTCAACTGGGCGGCGGTGCAGTCGAGCCGCGGCGCGGTACCCGACTGGAGCACGGTCGACCCGCAGGTGCGGGCGGCCGCCGCGGAGGGCGTCGACGTCCTCCCCTTCCTGCTCGGGGCGCCCGGCTGGGCACTCGCCGAGGAAGGCGTCGGCGACGCTCGGGCGCCGCGCACGCTGCCGACCCAGACCGCGGCCCAGCGCTCCGCCTGGCGCGAATTCCTCCGCCTCGCGGTCTTCCGCTACGGCCCCGGCGGCAGCTTCTGGGCCGAAAACCCCCTGCTCCCGGCCCACCCGATCGGCGTCTGGCAGATCTGGAACGAGGAGAACTTCAAGTACTTCGCGGCGCGGCCGAGCCCCTCCCAGTACGGCAAGCTCGTCGTCCAGTCCTACCACGACCTGCGCAGCGCCGACCCGAGCGCGCAGATGGTCCTCGGCGGCCTCTTCGCCCGGCCCAAGGGCGGCAGCACGAAGCCTGCCCCAGGGCGGATCAAGCGCTCCTACCTGGCCGCCGACTTCCTCGAACGGATGTACAAGGCGGTGCCCGCCGTGCGCGGCAAGTTCCTCGCCGTCGCCCTCCACCCCTACACCTACGGCTACAAGCAGCTGGCCACCGAGGTGGAAGAACTGCGGGGCGCGCTGCGGACGGTGCGCGACCCGGGCCGGGCGATCTGGATCACCGAGCTCGGCTGGAGCAGCGGCCGCCCCGACGCGACCAACGGCTTCAACAAGTTCGAGAAGGGCAGGCAGGGACAGGCGCGCGAACTGATCGGCGCGTTCAAGCTGCTGCGCGCGGAAGCGAGCCGCTGGCGGGTGAAGCGCGTCTACTGGTTCTCGCTCACCGACGACCCCGGCACCTGCAACTTCTGCGACGGCTCCGGCCTCTTCACCCAGGCCTTCGCGCCGAAGCCGGCCTGGTCGGCGTTCAAGCGCTACGTGGGCTGAAAGGCCCTCGGATCCAAGGGCGCGCCCGCGGCGTACAGATCGCGGCGACAGCTTCGTTGCACATCCGTCCAAGGCGCAGGGCCGGCGAACGGTCAAGAGTACCTTCGTCATCGAAGGACGATGAACGATCAGCGAAGTGCAAACCGGGGCTACCCCGCCGTCCTGATGGCGTTCCTGATCGGCCTCGTCACCCTCGGACTGCTCGGCGTCCCGGCGCTCCTGGTGGCCGCGATCGGCATCGCCGTCGCCGCCCTGGCGATCGCCGCGTCCCACCGGTTCCTCGAAGCCAAGGCAGGCGCCGCGCCGCGCCGGCGGATCTCCCGCGCCCGGGTCCCGGAGCGCTACGTGCCGAGCGTGCTCGAGGGCAGCTCGATGCGCCGCCGCCGGACCGGGCTCCTGCGGCGGCATCGCCACCCATCGCCACCGTTTCGGTTCCACTGAGCACCCGGGGCTAGTGTCAGGAAACTAGGCGCCGTCCTCGATCGCGCGCTGGAGGGTCTCGGCGGCGAGCTTGTGAGCGTCGCAGATGCGGCCCAGGTGGAGGAGCGAGTCGGTCTCCGTGGCGACCTCGCCGTCGCCGAGCCGGAGGATGATCGGGACGTCGGGGCGGAGGTCCTCGGCGGCGAGGCCGACGGCGACGTTGACCAGGTCGTCGGAGGTGACCGCGGCGACCGCGCCGCAGCGCTCGATGCCGACCCGCTGCAGGGTCTCGCGGTCGTCGCCGCGGCCGAGGGCGACCGGGATCCCGGCGGCTTTGGCGAGCCGCACGCTGGGCGCTTCGGCGTCGCGCTCGATCGCGATCACGGCGACGCCGCGCCGCTGCAGGGCCTGGGCGAGGCGGAAGCCGACCTGACCGAAGCCGACCAGCACCACGTGATCGCGGGCCGGGGCGGCGCGCGGGCCGAAGAGGGTGGTGAGCCGGCGGCGGCTGAGCCGGCGGACCAGGGCCGCGGTGAAGATCGCGACCAGGGCGACGGCAAGCACCATGTTCGCCGCCGAGACGACCTTGAACCAGTCGGGGCCGCGGGCCGCGCCGGGCGGGCCCGCCACCGTGGCCACCGAGCGGGTGGAGAAGTAGAAGGCGTCGATCAGCCCGTGGTGGAAGGCGATCATCGTGATCACCGTCTCGATCACCAGCGCGCCGAAGAGCCCGACGCCCGCGGCGACGAGGAGGCGCAGGGCGTCGTCGACCAGCCGCACGCCATGGCTCCGCCGCCGGCTGACGTCCTTGCCCGCCAGGGCCAGGCAGCTCTCGGCGATGTCCCCGGCGACGATCTCCGAGGGCGAGAGGACGTGGACCTTCGACGCCACGTGCTCGAGCTCACGCGAGACGGTCTGGTCGAACATCGTCACCCAGAGCGGCAGGTCGGGGCGGACGTGGGCGCTCAGCAGGGTGAGCCGCAGGGCGTGGGCGTCGTCGCGGGTGACCACGGCGACCGCGCGCCAGTGGCCGTCGCGCAGCATCTCCGAGGCCTCGCCGTCGGTCAGGTCGAGGCCCGAGGAGGCGGGGGCGCCGCTCTGCTCGAAGCGCCGGAGGAGCGCCGCGCCGAGGCCGCCGCCGGTGCCGAGCACGAGGACGGCGCCGGTCTGCTCGGCGGTCGGCTCAGACGGGATCGGGTTGGAGGCCTGCGGGGTCCGGATCTCCATCCGGGAATTTTTCCTGATGCGGGTCCTGGTCTGGGTCCCGGTCCGGGGCGCCGTCCGTCCTGCCGCCGCCTGACCCGATCAGCCGCAGCGCCGCGCCGGCCAGGAAGCAGGCCAGCCCGAGGGCGGCGAAGAGCCACCAGATGTGGTGGGCGTCGCCTTCGACGTAGGCGGGATCGTCGGCGGCGAGCGTGGTGCCGGCGGAGCCCGCGGCGAGCGGGCCGAGCGGCGTCGTGTCGATCCGCCCGAGCTTGAACTCCGCCGGATAGGGGATCGCGAGCGTCCCGGTCAGCGAGCCGGCGCCGAAGGAGCCGAGCGCGTATTCGTATTCGCCCGCCGGCAGCTCGGGCAGCGGCGCGGTCCAGCGGCCCGCCGCCGCTTCGAAGTGGAGGGCGATCGCCTTGCCCCCCGGCGCGCGCAGCTTCCCCGCCAGCGCTTCCAGCTGGAGTGGCCGGCCGGTGGGCGTGGTGGGCGCGACTTCGAGCTGGCGCTGGTCGCCGGGGACGAGGCGCGGGGTGAGCGGCGGCGGCGCCACCCCGCGCTCGACCCAGCGCGCCGCGTCCTCGAAGAGCCGCGGGCGCCGCAGCCATTCGCCCGCCCATGCCGGCGCCAGCCCCGGCGTCCAGGCGGCGACCCGGCCGGACCCGTACTGCCACTGGGCGAGCACCGGGTCGGGCGGGTGGTCCTTGTCCTGGCCGAGCAGCGCCGCCTCGGCGCCGGGCTTCAGTTCGGTGACCACGTTGCCGCCGAGCGGCGGCAGCGCTTCGCCGACCAGGCTGCCGGTGATCGGGCTGGGGTCGCCGGCGGAGACGCCGATGCGACCGCGCAGGCGCACCGTGCGGGTGTTGATCCGCGTCTCCTTGTCGAAGATCTTCGGCAGCTGCCGGGCGTCTTCGGTGGCGTAGTAGTTGCCGCCGGTTTCGGCGGCGATTTCCTTCAGCAGCTTGAAGTCGGCTTCGGCGCCGAGCGCCACCGTGGCGACGCTGATCTTGCCCCGCTTCAGCCCCGGGATCAGCTGCCGGTAGGAGCCCGGTTCGCTGATCCCGTCGGTAAGCAGGATGACGTGGCGCTCCTTGGCCTTGGAGCGCTCGATCTCCTTTACCCCTTCGGCCAGACCTTTGTAGACGTTGGTGCCGCCGTTGGCCGGGATGTGGTCGATCGCCGCTTCGATCGCGCCGACGTTGCCGGGTTCGACCCGGGTCAGCGGCACCAGCACCTTCGGCTTGATTTCGAAGGTGACGATGCCGACCTGGTCGCGGTGCTTGAGTAGGAAGTCGAGCGCGCCGCGCGCCGCCGCCTGCGCCATCGCGATCTTCGGCACCCCGCCGACCTCGTTGATCATGCTGCCGGAGCGGTCGAGGACGAGCTCGATCGCGACGTTCTTCCGCTGCAATTTCCCCGGCACCAGGGATTTCACCGGCAGCACTTCCTGGAGCGGGGAGCGGTAGTACTTGCCGAGCGAGAAGGAGTGATAGCCGCCGATTGCGAGGAAGCCGAGCGCCTGGCCGCGGACCGCCGCCTCGATCGCCTTCGCCCGCGCCCTGCCGAGCGCTTCGCTCGAGACGTCTTCGAGGATCACCGCGTCGACGCCCCGGTAGCCGGCGGCGCTGCTCGGCAAGGCGCTCGCCGGCGTGGTGGTGACGTCGAAGCCGTCGGCCCGCATCAGCGCGGCCGCGCGGCCGCCGTCGGCGTCGGCGACGAGGGCACGCGGCGGCCGCTCGACCCGCACGGTCGTCCCCAGGGCGTCGTTCTGCGGGCGCGAGTCGCGCTCGGTCGCGACCTCGACTTCGTAGCCGTAGGAGCCGGCGTGCGCCGGTGCCCGGGCACTGAAGAGGAAGGGGTTGTCGCCGACCCCGAGCACCACCTTCTGGTGGCCGATCGTGCCGCCGTCGCGGCGCACGGTGAGGACGGCGGCCTCGCGGGCCGTGCTGCGCACCGTCACCTCGAGCGAGAGCGGGTCGCCCGCGTGCAGCGCGGGCGGTGCCTGCAAACGGGTGACCGCGGCATCGCCGGGCTGAGCCCGCAGCGCGACGGTGTCGACCTGGATGTCGCGTGCGCTCGCCGCCGCGGCGAGCCCGGCCGCTTCGCCTTCGCTCTGGCGACCGTCGCTGAGCAGGACCACGCGGCCGCCCTCCGGGGTGCGCGCGAGGGCGAGTTCGAGCGCTCCCTGGAGGTTCGTGTTGCGGCCTTCGACGCTGCCCGCGGCGGCGCCCGGCAGCGTCCCTGCGTCGGCGCCGGTGACTTCGGCGCCGCCGCCGAACTGGACCACGTGGCAGTCGGCGCCGCAGCCTTCCTCGGCGGCGAGCCATTCGCCCTCCGCTTCGCCGGCGGCGCTGCCGATGCTGAGCGAGCGGTCGAGGACCAGGGTGGTCGGCGGCGGCGCGGAGCCGACGGTGGGGTCGAACAGCGCGACGGCGACGAGCACGAGGCTGGCGAGCTGCAGCCCGATCGCGACGCGCCGGCGCGTCGTCGGGCCGCGGTCGGTTTCCCGCCACCAGGCGTAGAGCGCCTCGAGGATCAGGGCGAGGAGCGCCGCCGCGAGTACCCAGCGCCACCACTCGGTGTGGCCCGCGTCGACGCTCGGCGGGGGTGCCGCGAGGTCGACCGGTGCGCCCGCCGCGGGCGCGGCGCCGGGGTTGGCGGCGACGGCGAGCCGGCGCACCCCCCACGGGCCTTCGACGCTGATCACGTAGTTGCCGGGCCTCCGCAGCGTCACCGGGACTTCGGTGCCCGCGGCGACCGGGAGGCGCTCGCCCGCGCCGCCCGCCGCCGGCGCGACGCGCGCCGCGGTGGTCCCGCTCGGCTCGGCCAGCGCGAACGGGGTCCCGACCGCGGCCGCCTGCGGCGCAAGCCGGAAGCTCCAGGCGACGATGTCGTCGATCAGGGTCGGGAAGTCGGCCAGCTGCGGCAGGTTCGATTCGGAGGGCTCGAAGGAGATCACCGCGACCCGCTCGCCATCCTCGGTCCCGGAGGCGATCAACGGCCCTTCGGAGCTCCACGCGGCGGCGGTCATAGCGGCGGGCAGCGCCAGCCGCCGCGAGGCTTCGGCGCCGATCGTCAGCGAGGCGAGATCGACCCCGTCGAGCAGCGGGCTCGCCGCTTCGGTGCCGCTGATCCGACTGTCCGCCATCGTCCCCAGCACGTGGCCGCCGGGGAGCCGCGGCGGGTTCACCAGCAGGAGGCCGGGCGCGGCGGGCAGGCCGCCCTTGGGGACGAAGTCGTCGAGGACGAGCAGGTCGCTGGTGCCCGGGTCGGTCGGCCTGTAGGTCTCGGGGGTGCGGAGGCGGAGCTTCACCCCGGGGACCGAGGCCAGCGCCCGGGCCAGCGGCAGCGCCCGCCGCCGTTCGCCGACCAGGGTGATCCGCTCGCCGCCCGGTTCGGGGACCGCGACGAAGGCCGAGTCGTCGGCGGCGAGGCCGTCCCCGGATGGCAGGCTGACCCGCACCGCGGCCCCGGCAGCGGCGCTGAAGACGAGCGGCGCGCTGCCGTGCGCCGGGACTTCGACCTCGGCGCGGTGGGTCGGTTCGCCGCTGATCGCGACCCGCAGCGGCACCCGCCGCGCGGCAGCGCCACGGTTGGCGACGCGGACGAAGCCTTCGCAGGCTTCGACGCCGAGCACGTCGCAGTGGGCGCTCGCATCGGAGAGGCCGACATCGGCGAGTTCCTTGCCCACCGTGAGGTCTTCAAAAGCGGAGCCGCCGCCACGGACCCGCGGCGCCGCTTCCTCCGGCGCTCGCAGCAGCACCACTTCGTCGCCGGCGCCGGCCCGCAGCGCGGCGGCCAGCCGCAGCGCCGCCGGCAGGTTCGCCGCGCCAGGGCCGGCGCGCAGCCGCCCGACCGCGCCACCGGCCCCGGCCGCGTCGCCTTCGTAGAGGACGGTCGGCGCCGCGCCGGCGCCGACGATCCGCACCGCTTCGTCGCCGGGCAGCGCCGCGAGCCGTTCGCGCAGCATCGCCTGCGCCGCCTCCACCCGCGTCCCGCCGCCTTCCCGCGCCCCCATCCAGATCGACTCGTCGACGACGTAGACGCGCGAGCTCGTCGTCGCACTCTTGCTTCCCACCGGGTGGGCGAGGGCGAAGACGAGCAGCGCCAGCGCCAGCAGCTGCAGGAGGAGCAGGAGTGGCAGCGGCGGCCAGCCGATCCGCCGCGCGGCGCCGCCGCCCACGGTCGGGAGGTCGCGCCAGGCGAGCAGGCTGCCGACCGCCCGGCGCGGCGGCCAGCGGCGGCGGAAGTGCAGGGCGATCAGCGGGACCGCGAGGACGAGCGCCGCAAGCGCCCCGGCATCGAGCAGGCTCACGCCGGCCTCACCACGGCAGTCGCTCGACCCACTTCAGCGATTCGAGGTAGTTCTGCTGCAGGCCCGCGCTCGGACCGGGGACGGCGCCGCCCGCCGCGGGCACGAAGGAGAACTGGTCGCCGACCTGGGTCGCGCCGGTCACCCGCGCGGTGCGCGCCTTGCCGCCGGCGCCTTCTTCGCTGCCCGGCGCCTTGCGTTCCCTGCCGCCCTTCTTCGCCCGCGCCGGCGCGTACCCGGGCTGGATCTTCACCGCCTGCGAGGCCTCGCCCGTGATCGGCGTCGCGTGGCCCTGTCGGTCGTTGCCCAGTTCGCTGCCCGGCTTGCCCGCCCCGCTCGGCGTGCCGCCCTTGGCGGGCTGGGCGGTGGAGCTCGATTCGTCGCCCTGGCCGTTCGGCGCCGACTTCTTCGCCCCCGCGCCGCTCACTTCGGAGCTGCCCCGCCGGCCGCTGCCCTTGTGCTTCTTCTGCCCCTTTACGTCGAAGCCGACGGTCGGGTGTTCTCTTTCCTTGCTCGGGGTGCTCGGCCCCTTGCCCTCGTTCGGGCCCTTCCCCCGCCCGGCCTCCGGGTTCGCCCCGGCACCGTTCCTCGGCGCTCCCCCGCGCGGCGATCTCGAGCCCCCGTTCGCCTGCGCCGCGGATCCCTTCTTGGCCGCGCCCCTGCCCTGGGGGATCTGCTGGTAGCCCGCTTCGGCGGTCTTCACCGGGCTCGTTTCCCGCCGCAGCTTGCCTTCGACCTTGTGCAGCTTCCCGGTCGGCGCCAGCTGCTTTTCGTGGCCCTGCTGGGCCTTCTTGTCGTGGTGCTCGCCGGGAGCGCCGGCCACGCCGCCGTCGCCGCCCTGCGGCGCCAACGCCTCGGTCGGGCCGGCGGCGGAACCGCCGCCGCTCGCCAGGCCGATCCCGACCACCACCGCCAGCGCCACGACGGCGGCCCCGAGCGCCACCCGATCGGTCCCCCCGGCGGGCGCGGCGGCCGCCCGCCAGTCTTCGCGCCCCGCCTGCAGGAGGCCCGCCGCATCGACGACGGTGCGCCGCTCGAGGGGGGACTTCCCGCCGCCGCGCGCTTCGATCTCGAGCGCCGTCGCCAGCCGGTCGTTGAGCGCGAGCTTGTCGTCGAGCAGGCGGGCGAGGCCGAACGGCGAGGGGCCGCGGAAGGCGAAGAAGGCGATCGAGGCGAGGAACGCGGCGAGCGGCACGGCGACCACCACCCACTGGGGGAAGGCGCCGAGCAACGCCGCGATCTCCAGCACCACGGCAAGTCCGAGCGCCACCGCCGCATGCCGGCGCAGCAGCGCGACGAGGCGCCGCCGAGCGACGATTCCGCGCCAGCGCCGCAGCTCCTCGGCCAGGTGCGGCTCCTCGGCGGTGGCGGCGACCGTCCCGGTGCCGGCCAGGTCGACGACTTCCCAGGGATCGGCGGCCAACCATCGCCACATGCAATCGACGGTACCAAGGCAAATGGCTGGGCAAACGTTCGCAGACACTAGGGTTAGCGGCAATGAGACGCGCCGGTATCACCCTTGGTCTCCTCGTCCTCCTCGCCTCCCCGATCGGCGCCTCGATCGCGCTCGCGGGTGGCAAGGGCAAGGAAGGCTGGGGCAGCTACGGGAGCTTCGTCGGCCGCTACCACGTCAAGGTCCTGGCGGGCGGAAGCAGCGGCGTCCGCGGCGGCGAACTGACGATGTTCATCCAGGAAGAATTTCCCGGCTCCGAAGAGCCCGCGGGCATCCTCAAGCTGACGACGAAGACCAACAACGACGTCGTCTACCTGAAGGAACTGAAGCATCGCGGCAGCACCCGCACGGCGATCGTCAAGGGCGGCTCGTTCCTCGGCCCGACGATCGGCAGCTTCAAGGCGGCGATGAAGAAGCCGGGAGTGCTGGCGGGGACCGTCTCCACCCGCGGTCTGGGCCAGGTCAAGGCGCTCTTCACCCGCTTCTCGAAGAAGCCCACCCAGTAGCGGAGGAGAAGCGATGCGATTCAAGGTCCTGGTGCTGAGCCTCGCCGTGCTGGCCGCGGCGGTGGCCCTGGCGGCCTGCGGTGGCGGCTCCTCCTCTTCCTCGGGGTCGACCTCGGCGCAAGCCGCGGAAATCGAAGACTGGCCCCTCTTCGGCCGCGACCGCGACAACACCCGCTTCGCCACCCAGGACGAAATCGACACCGGCAACGTCGCCGAACTGGGCGAAGCGTGGAGCACCGGCCTCGGCCCCGACCAGTACCTGATGGAGTCCTTCCCGCTGGTGATCGGCGACACCGTCTACGTCACCACCTCGACCGACGAGGTGATGTCGATCGACGGCAAGACCGGCCACATCAACTGGACCTACACGCCGGAAGTCGACTTCTCCCAGTCGACCGGGGTGGGCGGCTACGGGATCACTGTCAACCGCGGCGTCGCCGCCGAAGACGGCAAGCTCTTCGTCCTCACCTTCGACGACAAGCTGCAGGCGATCAGCCAGAAGACCGGCGAGCGGCTCTGGTCCTCGCAGGTGGAAGACCCGGCCACCGGGGCGTACGAGTCGATGGCCCCGACCGCCTACGACGGCAAGGTGTACGTCGGCGTCTCCGGCTCCGAGGACGGCGTGCGCGGCAAGATCGCCGCCTACGACGCGAAGACCGGCAAGGAGCTGTGGGCCTTCTACACGATCCCCAAGGCGGGGACGAAGTGGGTGCCGAAGGGCGGCGGTGGCGGCACGATCTACATGCCGCCGACGATCGACACCGAAACCAACACCGTCTACGTCGGCACCGGCAACCCGGCCCCGGTGCTGGTCGGCGCCAAACGGCCCGGCGCCAACCTCTACACCGACTCGATCCTGGCGCTCGACGCGGACACCGGCAAGCTCAAGTGGTACCACCAGGAGCAGGCGCACGACCTCTGGGACTACGACGCCGAGAGCCCGGTCGTCCTCTTCGACGTCGAAATCGACGGTCAGATGAAGCGCGGCGTAGCCGAGGCGGGCAAGAACGGGCTGCTCTTCCTACTCGACGCGGAAACCGGCAAAGACCTCTTCCCGCCGGTCCCCTTCGTCAAACGACACCACACCCCGCCGACCACCAAGGGCACGCTCGAGTGTCCCGGCGCGGTCGGCGGCTCGCAGTACTCACCGCTCGCCTACAGCCCGGAAACGCAGGCGGTGTACGTGTCGGGAATCAACCTCTGCATGTACCTGAAAGTGGAATACGAAAACCACAACGGTGAGAAGCAGTTCGCCGGCGACCGGGTGGTCCCGAAAAACACCAAGAAGACCGGCACCTTCACCGCCGTCGCCACCAACACCGGCGAAGTGCTCTGGAAGCACGCCATGCCCACCCCGATGGACGGCGGCGCCACCGCCAGCGCGGGCGGCCTCGTCTTCACCGGCGACCAGCAGGGCATCCTCTACGCCTTCGACGCGAAGACCGGCGAAGACCTCTGGCAGGGCGACCTCAAGCTGGCCTTCGGCACCGCCCCGGTGATCTACTCGATCGAAGGCCAGGAGTACGTCCTGGCGACGGTCGGCGGCGCCGCCCTCACCGCCTCCGAAGAACTCGGCGAAATCGGCGCCCGGGTAGTGGCGCTGAAGTTGGGCGGGAAGAAGCTGGGGACGGGGCCGAAGCTCGAAGGGTGAGGAGGAAGGGATGGGGGCGTTGCCGGCTGGCGCCCGGATGCCGAGAGGGACGCGGCCGCGATTTGGGAGGAACGACAGAGGGTCCGGGCGAGGGCGGGGATCGGGGCGGTATCCGTCACGAAGACGCCGGGAACTGCGCGGGAGAGGTGAGGGAGACGTCACCGGTTCCACGCTTCCTCCGCTGTTACAAACACGTGACCACGGTTCTGGGCCCCTATGGGGGCCCAGATTCACTCAGCGCGAAAAGAGGGGTCGGAACCCTCGTAGGAAGGCATACGTCTTCCCTGCGATCGCGGCGTCCTCGTCACGGGCGGCCCTGATCTCGCAGGGATCTCCTCGGATCCATGCATCTTCCGGACGGGACCTGCGCAGATCGCAGGGTCTTCGTGACATCTTTCGTCGGCCTCGTCACAGAGACGTCGCATTCTCTGTCCCGTCACGGAGACGCCGGACTTCCCGGATCTCCCCGCCACGCACCCGTCCCTTCCTCGCGCCGGCCCGTCCCTGCGCAAGCTTCCCCCCGAAGACCTCCGGTCCCGGGCGTCTCGGAGGCGGCCACAGCCTGCCCGGGTCGCCTCCGAGACGCCCGGGCACCTCAATCCCCAATTCCTCAGTCCCCGAGCCCCATCTCCCCCTAAACGCTCACCAACCGCGCGTCCCTCGCAGCGCCAAACAGCAAGTCGAGCGGAGCGACGTCGGTGGGCGCCCGGACGTAGGTGACGCCACGGTCGGCGCATTGCTCCTGGAGCGCCTTCGCGGCGGCTTCGACTCGCTCTTCGTAGGTGGCGCGGACGCGTGGGGTGACCTCGACCACGAGGCGCTCGCCGGTCTCGCGGTCCCAGAGCTCGAAGGCGCCCTCCAGCCGCTCCAGCGCCGGCGCGCCCTCGACCAGGTGGACGAAGGTGGCCGCGTGGGCGGAGGTCGCCAGCTCGGTGACCGCCTCGGCCAGGGCCGCGGGCTCGGCGAGGCCGTCGGAGAGGAGCACCGCGAGGTCGGCGGGCTCGGCGCCGCGGCGATAGTCGCGCAGGCCGGCGGCGAGGTCGGTGCGGGTGCCGCGCGGCAGGCCGCCGACCTCGGCGATCAGCTCGGTGACCAGGTGCGGAGCGGCGAGGCGGGCGCCGGTCCAGGAGGCGCCGTCGGCGAGCATGTGGACGGCGACGACATCGGAGCCGAGCAGGGCGACGGTGCCGAGCATCGCCCCCAGCTCCTGCGCGTAGCGGAAGCGCGAGGGCGCGCCGTCGTCCATCGAGCGGCTACCGTCGAGCAGGAGCGCCAGGTCGACGTGGCCCTCGGCGGGCGCCGCTTTGACGACGATCTCGCGCAGGCGCGCGTAGACGTTCCAGTCGACCTGGCGCAGGTCGTCGCCGGGGGTGTAGCGGCGGTAGTCGACGAATTCGAGGCCGCGGGTGCGCTGGGCGCCGGAGCGCCGGCCGCCGAAGCCGGCGACGATCGCCCGGACCCCGACCAGGCTCAGCGTTTCGAGCTGGCGCAGTGCGGCGGCGTCGATCAGGGACGCCGCGGGCGCGGTCGGCTGGGCCGGCGTCGCCGCTACGAGGACTCCCGCGGCAGCGCCGCGATCGCCTCTGCGACGATCTCCTCCGCGGAGACCGACTGGCGCTCGGCGTCGATGGTCAGCACCAGGCGGTGGCGCAGGGCGGGCAGAGCGATCGCCCGCACGTCGTCGATCGAGAGGTTGTGGCGGCCCTCGATCAGCGCCGCCACGCGGCCCGCGAGGGCCAGCGCCTGGACGCCGCGCGGGCTCGGGCCGAGGCGGACGAAGCGCTTCACCCGCTCGCTCGCGCCCTCGCCCTCCGGGTGCAGCGAGACGACCAGCCGGCTGGCGTAGTCGATCACGTGGGCGGCGGCCGGCACCGAGCGGACCAGCGCGCACATCCGCAGCACGGTCTCGGCGCCCGCCACCGGCTCGGCCGCCGCGGCCGCCGCCTCGTGCCGGTGGGTGGTCGTCTGCTCGACCATCTCGTTCAGCTCGGCGACCGGCGGGAACTCGAAGCGCAGCTTGAGGAAGAAGCGGTCGAGCTCGGCCTCCGGCAGCGGGTAGGTCCCGTACATCTCGACCGGGTTCTGGGTGGCGAGGACGAAGAACGGACGCGGCAGCTCGCGGGTCGTGTTGGCGGTGGTGACGGTGTGCTCCTGCATCGCCTCGAGCAGGGCGCTCTGGGTACGCGGCGCGGCGCGGTTGATCTCGTCGGCGATCACCACGTTGGCGAAGATCGGCCCCGGTTCGAAGCACAGCCGCGGCTCCTCGGCCTCGGCGCCCTGCACCAGCACCGTGGTGCCGGTGATGTCGGCGGGCATCAGGTCGGGGGTGAACTGGATCCGCTTCGGCTGCAGGTCGAGCGCCGCCGCGAGCGAGCGCGCCAGCGTCGTCTTGCCGAGTCCGGGGACGCCCTCGAGCAGCGCGTGGCCGCCGGCGATCAGGCAGATCAGGGCGCCGCGGACCGCCTCGCGCTGGCCGACGACCGTGCGGCCGACGGCGGCCTCGATCTCGCCGGCGAGGCGCTGGAACTCCTCCGGCTCGAGCGGGTCGAGCTCACGGGTGGGGGCGAAGACGGTATCCGCAGTCATCGGATGCTGACTCTAGTGAAGCGGCCTTTAGAGGCTGGAACCTGTATCCGAAGGGGGAATTTTGGACAGATGTAGTACTGGGCCATTCAAACCTTCGCTTAAGGAAGTTGGTTGGGTCGCCGATAGCGCCGCACCCGGAATACCGGGGCCATCCCAAATGACCCAAGGAGCTAGAGAGATGAAATTGATCACCAGGCGCCGGGCGGTGTTTGCCCTGACCACCGCCCTGTTGGTCGTCCTGGCAGGCGGCGCCTACGCCTACTTCACCACTAGCGGCGCCGGCACCGGCACCGCCGCGGTCGGCTCCAGCTCGGCCGTGACCCTGCACGCGACCGTTACCGGGAGCCTCTACCCAGGCAGCTCCTCGCCGGTCTCCTTCACCGTCGACAACCCTTCCTCCGGGTCGCAGCGGGTCGGGACGATCTCGCTCTCGAGCATCACCGTGGATGCCTCGCACAGCGAATGCAGCACCGTAATCACCGGTGGCAATCCGGACTTCACCATGCCCGCGGTCGCGGTCAACCACTCGTTCCCGAACGGCAACGGCCAGGCGGTCACGGCGACCGGCACGCTGACGATGAACGAAACCGGGGTCAGCCAGGACAAATGCCAGGGCGCGACCCTGACGCTGCACCTGACCGACAACTGATAGCCGTCGGGGACGACCTCGCGCAGACACGCGATGCGCCGACCGCTCGACATGAAGACCCCGGCAGCGAAGGCCGCCGCCGGGATGGCCCTGGTGTTGATGCTGGCCGCCGCCGCCTCCTACGCGGCGGTCGGTCGCGGCGGCAGCCACGAGCGCAGGGGGACGGGTGCGCCGCTGACCGTGCGGAGCTCACCGATCGCGGCGTCGGGCACCGCGGCGATTCGCATCGTCGGGCACCCGCCCGAACTCTCGACCGACTCGACGGCGCGGTTCCGCGTCGTGGCGACAGGGGAACCGCCGCTCCGCTGCCGGCTCGACGGAGAAGCCCCGCAGGCCTGCGGGGCGGCGATCGTCTACCGCGGCATGAACCCGGGGCCCCACACCTTCTACGTCGGGGCGCAGCGGCCCGGGGCCGCCTCGCTCAAGGCCAGCTTCGAATGGGACGTGCTCGAACCGAAGCCGTTCACGATCTCACCGCGTCCCGCCGCGGTCGGGCCCCTCTATCCGGGTGCGGTGCCGAGCCCGATCCCGGTGGTGGTCACCAACCCGAACTCGGTGGCGATCACGGTCACCTCGTTGCGGGTAAGCGCCGACGGGGGCCCTCCCGGCTGTGACCCGGACGCCAACCTGACGCTGACCACGCCGGCCCTCGCCGGCGGCAAGCTGCGGATCGGCGCGCACGCGTCGGTCTCGCTGCCGAGCGCCACCGTGGCGGCGCCGACGATCGCCCTGCTCGAACTGCCGGTCGACCAGGACGCCTGCCAGGAAGCCAGCTTCGAACTCACCTTCTCCGGGAGCGCCGGCGCATGAGCGGGCACCGGGTCAGGGACCGGGTCGTGTTCGCGGCGCTGCTCGGCGTCCTGCTCTCGGCTCTGCTGCTCGGCGCCACCGGATCGGCCTTCGGTTACTTCACGACGACCGGGAGCGGCACCGTCGCCACCGGGGTCGGCTCGCTGACCGTGCCGACGATCTCCTCCGCCAAAGCGGCGGTCGGCGGCACGGTGACGCTGACCTGGCCCGAATCGGAAGCCCCCGGGGCGATCGCCTACTACGTGACCCGCAACGGCGGCGCGCCGGGCGGTAACTGCCCGAGCCAGGCCGAACCGGAGAACGAAGTCGGCACCTGCATCGACGGGGGGCTCGAACCGGGCACCTACACCTACAAGGTGGTGGCCAAGTACCGCTCCTGGACGGCGACCAGCTCGCCGACCTCGGCCAAAGTCACGGTCGGCCCGGCCGATCACTTCGTCCTCACGGCCGCCTCCTCGACCCCGAAGGCGGCCGCGTCCGACAGCCTGACGATCACCGCCAAGGACAAAGCCGGTTCGACCGTCACCACCTACACCGGCTCGCACCCACTCACCTTCGAAGGCGCTGCCGCAAGCTCGAACGGGCGAGCGCCGACGGTGGTCGACAGCACCGGCACCGCGATCGCCTTCGGCTCCCCGACGGCGCTCACCTTCACCAACGGCATCGCCTCGGTGGACAATGCGAAGAACGGCGTGATGAAGCTTTACAAGGCGGGCGCGACGACGATCTCGGTCACCGACGGCGCGATCGAAAGCGCGGTCGACCCGACCGTCACCGTGTCGGCGGGCAGCATGTCGGAACTGGCGCTCTCCGCGGCTACGACCACGCCCACCGTCGGTTCGACCGACGCTCTCACCGTCACCGCCCTCGACGCCTACGGCAACCTGGCGACCTCCTACACCGGGTCCCACAACCTGGTCTACTCCGGAGCGGCGGCGGCTCCCGCCGGCAACACCCCGACCGTCACCAACAGCTCCGGAACCGCAACCGCGTTCGGCTCCTCCACCAAAACCACCTTCACCTCGGGAGTCACCACCGTCTCAGGATCAAAAAACGGGGCGATGATCCTCTACAAGGCCGCCGCAGCCGAAATCAGCGTCACCGAAGGGACGAAGTCGAGCACCACCAGCGCCGCGATCACGGAGACCGCGAGCCCCGCCGCCGCCTCCTCGTTGGCGCTGGCGGCCTCGACGACCGCTCCCGTGGCCGGTGCCGTGGACAGCCTCACGACCACCGCCCTCGACGCCTACGGCAACGTGGCGACCTCCTACGCCGGGCCCCGCAAGATCACTTTCTCCGGGCCCGAAGCGAGCCCGAGCGGGGCCGCGGCGACGGTGGTCGACAGCGCCGGCACCGCGGTCAACGTCGGCTCGGCGACGGCGCTCACCTTCACCTCCGGCGTCGCCTCCGTCACCTCCTCGACCAACGGCGTGCTGAAAGCGGCGAAGTCCGGGGCAGCGACGCTCTCGGCCACCGACGGCACGATCTCCACCGTGGGCGCCCTCGCCTTCACCGTCGCCGCCGGGCCCGCGGCCAACCTCGCCTGGAGCGCGCCGACGATCAGCAGCGGGACGCTGGGCTCGCCCTGCCTCTTCGCCTGCACGGTGACCGAACTCGGCAGCGGCGGCACCTTCAGCGCCAAAGTCGCGGTGACCGACTCGCTCGGCAACGTGGTCTCGAACCTCGGCAGCGGCCACTCGGTGTCGGTGACGGCGACGGCGGGCTCGACGGTGGCCGGCGGCTCGCTGACGATCGCCTCCACCGGCCTCGCCGAATCGACCGCGTCGTTCACCTACACCTCCCCCTTGGCCGGCGCCTACGCCAACACGATCACGGCGGCGAGATCGGCGGGCAGCGCGTACGCCGGCGCGATCGCGACGACGAGCGGATAGCGATGGGCTGGCGGATTCCCAGCGGCGCCGCGCCGGTCGTCGAGCGCCGGCAACTTCAACCGCCGAGGCGGAAGACGAAGAGGCGCGCCGGGCGGTCCGGCGCGGTTCCCTTGGCTTCCACCAAGGAGCCGCCCGCGGCGAGCGCAATGTACTCGACCCCGTCGACTTCGTAGGCGATCGGCGCCGAGCCCACCCGGCGTTCGAGGTCGTAGCGCCAGAGCACCTTGCCGCTGCGCTCGTCGAAGGCGTAGAGGTAGCCGTCGTCGTCGCCGGCCAGGACGATCCCCCCGGCGGTGGCGAGGACGCCGCCGTTTGAGGGGCGCGGCAGCGGCACCCGCCAGCGCAGCCTGCCGGTCGCCGGGTCGAGGGCGGCGAGCACCCCGGTCGCGGCGCCGACCTGCTCGGCGCTGCCGCCGAGGTCGTCCTCGCCGGGCGCGTGGGCTTCGAGCGCGGCCCGCGAATCGAGCTTGTAGCGCATGCACATCTGGTTGCCGGCGATGTAGATCGATTCTCCGCCGACGCCGAGGGCGGCGGGGCCGTACTCGATGCCGCCGAAGATCCCCGGGCAGACGACGACCCCGCGCCGGGTCGGGCGCCGGTGCGGGCGCGAGTACCTGGTGATGAAGGGCGAGCGCGAGATCGGCGCCCCGGTGCGGGCGCCGAAGAGCGCGTAGTAACCCGCCTTGCTGCCGCTGCCGACCGCGCGCACCCCTGCGGCGCCGCCGGCGAGGTCGAGGACCATCGGCGCCTGCACGGTGTCGTAGTCCCAGCTGTCCCGACAGAAGAGCGTGCGGGCCCACTCGATCCGGCCGCTCTTGGCGTCGAGGGCGACGATCGCGTCGGCCAGCGGGTCGCAGCCGCGGCGGGTGGCGTCGGTGAAGCCCGGGGTCGGGTTGCCGGTCGAGACGTAGGCGGTGCCGCTGCGCGGATCGACCACCGGCGGCATCCAGACGTCGCCACCGCCGTGGGTGCCGCGCGCCCGGTTCCAGCCCTCGCCCGGCGGCGGCACCATGAAGGTACGCCAGAGCTGCCTGCCGGTGGCGGCGTCGTAGGCGGCGAGGAAGCCGCGCAGGCCGGCGTTGCCGGCCGGGCCGCCGACGAGCAGCTCGCCCCGCCAGAAGGTGCCCGGCGAGTTCATCGTGTTGCCCTTTTCGGGATCGACGACGCGCGTCTTCCAGAGCGGCCTGCCGGTCTTCGCGTCGAGCGCGATCAGCTGGTCGTCGGCGGTGGTCAGGTAGATGCGCCCGGCGCCGTAGGTGACGCCGCGGTTGACCGGCTCGCTCAGCTGCAGCTGCGGACCGGCGAGGAAGTCGACCGGCGCCAGGTAGGTCCAGCGGACCCTGCCGGTGGCGGCATCGACCGCGTAGACCTTGCCGCGGCCGGTGTCGTAGTACATGGTGCGACCGACCACGATCGGGAAGGTCTCCCAGGCGTCCTGGCCCCGTTCGCCGGGGCGCGTCCAGGCGACCTCGAGATCGGCGACGTTGCCGCGGTCGATCTGGTCGAGGGCGGCGAAGTGGGTGTTCTCGGCGACGTTCCCCCAGTGCGGCCAGCCGACGTCGCCACCGTCGCGGGCGCCCGTCGCACCGCCGCCACCGCAACCGGCGGGCAGGACGAGGGCCGCGACGAGCATCGATAGGATGGGCCCGCGGCGCAGTTGGCCGGGGCGCATTCGGAAGATCGCGAAGCGAGCACGCAAGGCGCAACGGAGAATAGATCGAGGAAAACGACCGTCGGGAGGCTGGCTAAATGACCGAAACCAAGACCGCGAAAGCCCTGATCCTGATCGTCATCCTCGCGCTCGCGGGAGCCCTCGTCGTCGCCGGCTGCGGCGGCAGCGGCGGCACCACCACCACCGGCCAAGGGACGGCGGAAGGCAAGGAACCCAACGCCGCCGAAACGCCGCCCGCCGAAGAAGAACCGGCCGAAGCCGAAGAAGCGCCCGCCGAAGAAGAACCGGCCGAAGCCGAAGAAGCGCCCGCCGAAGAAGAACCGGCCGAAGAAGCTGAAGAACCGGCGGAAGAAGCTCCGGCCGAAGAATCCGAAGAAGCCTCGGAAAGTGAAAATCGCAGCGGCGAATCGTCGCTGGCTGCCGAAGGCAAGACCGTCTTCACCACCAATTGCGGCTCCTGCCACACGCTGCAGGCGGCCGGGACGACCGGCACGATCGGTCCCAATCTCGACGAACTCGAACCGGAACTGGCAACGGTCGAACACCAGGTGATCAACGGTGGCGGCCCGATGCCCGCCTTCGGCAACGAAGGCATCCTGAACGCCAAGGAAATCAAAGCCGTCGCGACCTACGTCTCCTCGGTCGCCGGCAAAGGCTAGACGCCGCGGGCGGGCGTCGCGCCTGGCAGGGCGCGACGCTCGGAACCAGTCGTCCGGCCCTCAGCCTTCGAGGAGGCGGATCGGCGCCCCGTCGAGCCAGGCGAGGACGTCCTCGACGGCGTCGCCGAAGAAGGTCGCGTAAGTGTCCTCGGTGACGTAGCCGAGGTGCGGGGTGAGGACCGCGCGCGGGGCGCCGCGCAACGGGTGGTCGGCCGGCAGCGGCTCGGCCTCGTAGACGTCGATGCCGGCGCCCGCAATCGTGCCCGCCACGAGCGCCGCGAGCAGCGCCTCGGTGTCGACGAGCGGGCCGCGCGAGGTGTTGACCAGGTAGGCGCTCGGCTTCATCGCGCCGATCTCGGCGGCGCCGACGATCCCGCGGCTGCGCTCGCTCAGCCGGTAGTGGACCGAGATCACGTCGCTGCGCCCGAAGAGGTCGAGCTTCTCGACCGGCTCGACCCCCAGCGCCCGCGCCGCCGCGGGGTCGAGGTTCTGGCTCCAGGCGAGGACGTCCATGCCGAAGGCCTGGGCGACCGGGACCATCCGCCTGCCGAGGCGGCCGAGGCCGACCAGCCCGAGCGCGGCGCCCTCGAGGTCGCCGCCGATCGTCGACTGCCAGCCGCCGGCGCGCAGGTTCGCGTCCTCCGCCGGGATGTTTCGCAGTAGCGCCAGGATCAGGCCCCAGGCGAGCTCGGCGGTCGGCGAGGCGTTGATCCCGGTGCCGCAGACCACCACCCCGGCCGCCTTGGCGGCGGCGACGTCGATCGCGACGTTGGACATGCCGGTGGTGATCAGCAGCTTCAGCTCCGGGAGGCGCCCGAGGACCGCCGCGGGCAGCTTGGTCCGCTCGCGCATCGCGACGACCACCGCGGCCTCCGACAGAGCGGCGACCAGCTCCTCGGGATCGTCGATGTGCTGCTCCAGGGCGACCACCTGCCACTCGTCCGGGATGCGGTCCCAGCCGCCGTAGTCGAGGGCGATGCCCTGGTAATCGTCGAGCAGGACGATCCGCTTCACCACCCGAGCCTTGCACACGGGTAGATTCACCGCCGTGATCGGCACCGGTGCCATCGTCGCGGCGCTCATCGCGCTGGCGCTCGCGGGCTCCCACCCGGCTCCCCCGCCGGCGACCGCGACGGCCCCGTCCCCCGCCGAGGCCACGGCCCCGGCGCCGGCGAAGCCGCTGGCGGGCAAGGTGGTCGGCATCGACCCGGGCCACAACGGCGGCAACTTCACCGATCCGAGCTTCATCAACCGGCCGGTCTGGAACGGCCGCGAAGAGGAGGCCTGCGACACCACCGGCACCGAGACCGACGGCGGCTACACCGAGGCGCGGTTCAACTTCAACGTGGCGAGCTACCTGCGCGCCGACCTGATCGCCGAGGGGGCGAAGGTGGTGATGACGCGCCGCTCCAACCACGGCGTCGGCCCCTGCATCACCAGGCGCGCCCAGATCCTGAACAAGGCGGGCGCCGACGTGGCGATCGACATCCACGCCGATGGCGGGCCGCCGGGCGGCCGCGGCGTCGCCATCCTCACCCCCGTCCCCGACGGCCCCAACGACGGCGTGATCGCCTCCTCCAAGCGCTTCGGGCGCATTCTCTTGCGTCGCTACACGGCGGTGACCGGCATCCCGATCTCCAACTACGACGGCAGCGGCGGCTTCGCCCCCCGGGACAACCTCGCGGGCCTCAACCTCACCACCGTCCCCAAGGTCCTGATCGAGTGCCTGAACATGCGCAACGCCGCCGACGCCGCGCGCCTGGTGAAGCCCGCCTTCCAGCGCCTCGCCGCCAAGTCGATGGCCGAGGCGATCACGGCCTTCCTACGGAGCCGGTAGCCGGCGTTCCATAAGCTCTGCCGTCCCCTACTTCCCGGCGGATCGGAGCGCCCATGTCACAGACCAACGCCTTCGGCGCGCCCGCCGCCGACCGGCCCCTCCACTCGCTGGCGATCGAGCGCCGTGTGCCCGGCCCCCGCGACGTCTCGATCGAGATCCTCTTCTGCGGCGTCTGCCACTCCGACCTCCACACCGCGCGCGGCGAGTGGGGGCAGCGAACATGGCCGATCGTCCCCGGGCACGAGATCGTCGGCCGGGTCAGCGCAGTCGGCGAGGAAGTCGAGCGCTTCGCGGTCGGCGACCTGGCCGGGGTCGGCTGCATGGTGGACTCGTGCCGCACCTGCGCCTCCTGCGGCGAGGGGCTCGAGCAGTACTGCGAGAACGGGGCGACCTTCACCTACGGCAGCGTGGAGAAGGAGACCGGGCGGATGACCGCGGGCGGCTACTCGAGCGCGATCGTCGTCGACCAGGACTTCGTCCTGCGGATCTCCCCCGACGTCGACCTCGCGGCGACGGCGCCGCTGCTCTGCGCCGGGATCACCACCTACTCACCGCTGCGCCACTGGAACGTCGGCCCGGACTCGAAGGTCGGCGTCGTCGGGCTCGGCGGCCTCGGCCACGTGGGGGTGAAGATCGCCGCCGCGATCGGCGCCGCGGTGACCCTCTTCACCACCTCGCCGGGCAAGGCCGACGACGCCCGCGCGCTCGGCGCGAGCGAGGTGGTCGTCTCCACCGACGCCGCCCGGATGAAGGCCGCGCGGGGGACGCTCGACCTGATCGTCGACACGGTCGCCGCGCCGCACGACCTCGATCCCTACCTGCGCAGCCTGCGCCGCGACGGCTCGCTGGTCCTGCTCGGGGCGCCGCCCGCGCCCCATCCCTCGCCCGCCGTCTTCGCCCTGACCGCCAGCCGGCGCTCGCTCGCCGGCTCCAACATCGGCGGCATCGCCGAGACCCAGGAGATGCTCGACTTCTGCGCCGAGCACGGCGTCACCGCCGAGGTCGAGATGATCGCGATGGAGCAGATCGACGAGGCCTACGACCGGATGCTCGCCTCCGAGGTCAAGTACCGGTTCGTCATCGACATCGGCTCGATGCCGTCGGCCGTGTAGGGAAGGGCGCAGGCCTTTCCCTCGGAGAAGCCCTCGGCGCCGAGACCGAGGGCGACGTTCATCCGCGCGCGGGCATTCTCCCAGGCGATCAGCTGGACCAGCTCCATCGTGCCCTTGACCCCGAAGCGGGCCTGAGCGCGCCGCATCAGCTCCTCCTCGACCTCGCCGGGGGTGGCCGACATCCCGGTGGCAAGGTCGATGACCAGCAGCTGGTCGTCGTCGAAGAGGTCGGCGGCGTGGGCGTCGTGGAGGGAGCGCAGCTGATCGTCGGTGAGCCCGGTGCGGCGGGCGAGCTCGGAGCCGATGTCGATGCAGAACTCGCAGCCGACGATCGTCGCGGCGCGCAGCACCGCCAGCTCGGCGAGCGGCTTGGGGACGTGGGGAGTGCGCTCGGCGGCGCGGTTGGAGCGCATGTAGCCGAACATCAGGCGCGGGTGGCGGGCGTAGACGCGCGCCGACACGAGGTCGCGGCCGAAGCTGATGCGGGCGCCGCGCGCCACCGCGTCGGCGAAGAACCCTTGGCGTGGCTCGATTCTCGGTTTCATGGCCCCTCCTAGGTCGGTTGCCCGACCAGGCTAGCGCAATGTGGTATGGCGATAAGGTCCAATCTAATGTCGGAATCGGGTACCAATTCCCCTGGAGGCCACCAGGCCTCCAGGTCGCCGGAGCTGCTGCTGCCCGAGTGGGACCCGGCGGGGCCACGGCGCGCGCAGCTCGAGGCGGGCCTGCGGGAGTCGGTGCGCTCGGGGCGGCTGCGGCCGGGGGCGCGGCTGCCGTCCTCGCGGGCGCTCGGGGCCGAGCTCGGGGTGTCGCGGCGGCTGGTGGTCGAGGCCTTCGAGCAGCTCGCCGCCGAGGGCTACCTGGTCGCCGAACGGGGGTCGGGGACGCGGGTCGCGCCGGCGACCGGGCGCGGCCCCTCGTCGCCAGAGTCCTCCGCGGTGGATGGCGGCGCCGAACCGTCGCGGAGCGCGACCGCGGGCCCCGCCGTCGCGATCGACCTCTTTCCGGGCGCCCCGGACCTCTCGCTCTTCCCTCGCCGGGCCTGGGGACGGGCGCTGCGGCGGGCGCTGGCGGAGCTGCCCGACGCGCGGCTCGGCTACGGCGAGTTCGCCGGGGCCCCGGAGCTGCGCGAGGCGCTCGCCGAGCACCTCGGCCGGGTGCGGGCGGCCGCGGTGGCGCCGGACTCGATCCTCGTCACCGCCGGCTACCAGCAGGGGCTGCGGATCTTCTGCTCGCTGCTGCGCGGCCGCGGCGGGCGCCGGGTCGCGGTCGAGGACCCGGGCTATCCGGTCGCCTGCTGGTCGATCGAGGCCGAGGGCCTCGAGCTGGTGCCGGTCCCGGTCGACGAGGACGGGCTCGACGTGGCGGCGCTGGCGGCGGCCGACCCCGACGCGGTGCTCGTCACCCCCGCCCACTCGCTGCCGATCGGCGCGGTGCTGGCGGCGGAGCGGCGGCTGGCGCTGGTCGAGTGGGCGCGCGAGCGCGGCGCCCTGGTGCTGGAGGACGACTACGACGCCGAGCTGCGCTACGACCGCCGCGGCCCGGCGGGAACGCTGCAGGGCCTCGCGCCCGACGTCGTCGTCCTCGCCGGGAGCGTCTCCAAGACCCTCGCCCCCGCCCTCCGCCTCGCCTGGCTCTGCCTGCCGGCGGAGCTGGTCAGCGGGGCGGTGATCGCCCGCGCCTCGCTCGACGGCGGCGGCCCGCGCCTCGACCAGCTCGCCCTGGCCGAGCTGATCGCGAGCGGCGCCTTCGACCGCCACCTGCGCGCCGCCCGCGCCCACTACCGCGAGAAGCGCGCCGCCCTGCTGGAGGCGATCGCCGCGGCGCTGCCCGCGGCGAGGGTCGGCGGCATCGCCGCCGGGCTCCACGTCCTGCTCGAGCTGCCGCCGGGCGTCGAGGAGGCACCGGTGATCGAGCACCTCGCCGCCGCCGGGATCGGCGTCCAGGGCCTCGCCGACTTCACCCGTGGCGACCCCCGCCCGCCGGCGCTGGTGATCGGCTACGGCCTCCCCTCGGTCCGCGAGCTGCGCGAGGTGGTCGCCACGATCGCCGAGGCGGCCGCCGCCGCGCGGGCGTCGTAGGATCGGGGCGTGCGGGAGGGAGAGCAGGCGGAGAAGGACGTGCGGGCGCGGTCGTTCGGGGCCGCCGCCGACGCCTACGAGCGGGCGCGGCCGGGCTATCCCGAGGCGGCTATCGACTGGCTGGTGCCGGCGGGCGCGGGCACCGTGCTCGACCTCGGCGCCGGGACCGGCAAGCTGACCCGCTCGCTGGCGGCCCGGGGCCTCGAGGTGGTGGCGGTCGAGCCGCTCGCCGAGATGCGGACGACGCTCGCCTGGGCGGTGCCCGAGGTGGAGGCGCTGGAGGGGACGGCGGAGGCGATCCCGCTGGCCGACGGCAGCGTCGACGTGATCACCGTCGCCCAGGCCTGGCACTGGGTCGACCCGGAGCGGGCGACGGCGGAGGCGGCGCGGGTGCTGCGGCCGGGCGGCACGCTGGGACTGATCTGGAACCGCCGCGACGAGCGGGTCGGCTGGGTGGCGCAGTTGGGCGAGGTGATGGGCAGCGGCGACGCCCAGTCGATCGCCCTGGAGGGGATCGAGATCGGGCCGCCGTTCGGACCTACCGAGAGCTTCGTCACCGACTGGGAACGGCCGATGGACGCCGACCTGCTGGTCGAGATGGCCGCCTCGCGCAGCTACGTGATCACGGCGACGGCGCGGCGACGGCGGGAGATCCTCGACGGCGTGCGCCGGGTGGTCGAAACCGATCCACACCTCGGCACCGAGTTCGACTTCCCCTACCGGACCTACTGCTTCAGGGCGACGCTCCCCGAGTGAGTTCGCAGTAATCCCCGGATAGCGGGGGGAAGTGCGAACGCAATCGGGTAGAACTAGTGCCGTGTCAGGCAACGTTTGCCCTCTCCGGCTGGCCCTCGCCGCGCCCGGCGGCGTCCTCGACCGCTCGACGTGGCGCTGCCACGCCTTCGGGTCTGCGTCCTTGCCGGCCACGCCGATGCCTGCGCCAGAACCGGGCAAACGTCACCGGACACGGCACTAGGCCGTGGAGCGGAACGGACCGCGGCTGTGCCTCCTCGCGCCGCTGGTGGCGCTGCTGTTGCTACTGGCCGTGCACACCTCCGGGTCGGTGAACTCGGGCCCCGCGGGGGCGCGGGCGGGGAGCCCCTCGGCCCCCTCCGGCACCGCCGCCGAACTGACGACCTGGCCCGAGTTCGGGCTCAACCCCCAGCGCAGCGACGTCACCGCGGCGAGCACCGGGATCACCGCCGCCAACGTCGGGCAGCTGAGCGATCGACGCATCACCCTGCCCGGCACGATCGACTCCTCGCCGATCTACGTCGCCGACGCGACGGTTCGCGGCGCCACCCACGACGTGGCGGTGATGACCAGCAGCTACGGGCGCACCTTCGCGGTCGACGTCAACTCCGGCGCGCTCCTCTGGACCTACACCCCGCCCGGCTACTCGGGCTGGGCCGGCAGCGCCCAGATCACCACCGCGAGCCCGCTGCTCGACCCGAGCCCGGGGCATCGCTACGTCTACGCCGCCTCGCCCGACGGGGTCGTGCACAAGCTCTCGCTGGCGAGCGGCAAGGAGGTCCACACCGGCGCCTGGCCGGTGACCGTCACCCGCGACCCGACCAAGGAGAAAATGGGCGCGGCGCTGAACGTCGACGGCCCCTACGTGATCGTGGCGACCGGCGGCTACATCGGCGACATCCCCGTGTACCAGGGGCACGTCGTCCTGATCGACCGCGGCAGCGGCAAGATCCGCGCGGTCTTCAACACGCTCTGCGCGAACCGTCGCACGATCATCGTCCCCAGCAGCTGCCCGCAGAGCGACTCGGCGATCCTCTCGCGCGGCGGCGCCGTGGTCGAGCCGGGTGGCAAGCGGCTGCTCGTCGACACCGGCAACGCGACCTGGGACGGCCGCCGCTACTTCGGCGACAGCGTGCTCGAGCTGACCGTGCCCGGCCTCCGCCTGCGCCAGTCCTACACGCCCCGCGACCAGGCGAAGCTGAACTCGCAGGACCTCGACCTCGGCTCCAGCGCCCCGGCGCTGCTCGGCGAAGGCCGGGTGCTGGTGGCGGGCAAGGACGCGGTGATGCGGGTGCTCGACCTGGCCCGCCTCGACGGCTCGGCCCCCGGCGGCAAGGCGCGCCTCGGCGGCGAAGTGCAGACGCTGCCGACCCCCGGCGGCGACCAGCTCTTCACCGCCCCCGCGGTCTGGCACCACGGCAAGGAGACCACCGTCTTCGTCGCCGACTTCTCGGCCACCGCCGCCTACGCGCTGCGCGGCGGGCGGCTCCACCAGCTGTGGGAAAACGAGACGCCGGGGACCAGCCCGATCGTCGCCGGCGGCCTGCTCTACGTCTACGAACCCTCGGCAGGCGGGATCGAGGTCTACCGACCGAGCTCGGGAAATCCGATCGCGAAGCTGCCCGGCGCGCCCGGCCACTGGAACAGCCCGATCGTCGTCGACGGCCACGTGATCGAGCCCGAGGGCGACGCCAACGACCACAGCGGCAGCGGCACCGTCGACATCCTCAGCGCGCCCTGATCAGGCCTTGACCGTGACCGGGGTGCCGATCGGCGTGTATGGCCAGATCTGGGCCGCCTCTTCGAGCGGCATCTCGACGCAGCCGAGGCTCTGCGGGGTGCCGTAGGAGGCGCGGTCGAAGGCGTGCAGGGCGTCGCCGCCGTTGAAGTAGGAGACCCACATGATCCCCGGGTCGCTGTAGTGCGAGCCGTCGGGGTTTTCCCCGCTCATCGTCGTTTCTTCGTAACGGAGGTAGACCGGGAACGTGCCGACTTCGGTTTCCGCGCCGGGGATGCCGGTGTTGGCGGGGGCTTCGCTGACGATCATCTTGCCGTTGTGCCAGACGTTGACGGTCTCCGGGATTTCCTCGCTGACCCAGACGTAGGTGTAGCCGTTGGCTGCGCCCTTGGTCGGTTTCGTTTCGCCGGCGATGGTCGCCTTCATCAGTTCTTCCCAGACCACCGGGCCGGCGAGGCCGTCGACTTCGAGCCCGTGCGCTTCCTCGAAGGCCATCAACGCCCCTTTGGTGATTTCGTTCGCTTCACCGGGCGTCCACAGTTCCTTCAGTCCCTGGGGCGTGTTGTGCCAGCGCGGCGAGAAGTGGCCCTTCGGCGTTTCCGTGGTCGCGGCGGCGACCTGGGCTTCCGGCGTCTTCGCCACTTCTTCGCCGTTCCACTTGTAGGGCAGGTAGTCGAGCCCGGCGAGCATCTGCTGGAGGCGCAGTTCGGAGCCCGACGGGACTTCCCAGGCGATCTGGGAGGAGTTCTTGGTCGTACCGTCGGACTGGACCACTTCGACTTCTTCGGGCAGCTCGACCTTCAGGTCGGTGGCGAGCGGCGCGCCGAAGCCCGACGGCGTGAACTTCAGCGTGTGCGGGCTCGGCTGCGACCACTTGCCGTCGACCGGCGGCGAGAGCGTCGGCTTTTCGGCGCCGAGGATCTTCTTCACCGGCTTCGAGAAGGTGATTTCGATCGGCGTCGAGGCGGAGATCGTCGAGCCCGCGGTCGGGGTGGCGGCGACCGTCGGGGTCCCGGTCGCCGGGAACCAGGTGACGGTCTTGGCCTCGCCCGGGTGCTCCCAGGAGAGCGGTGCCCAGGCGACCTGCATCTGGCCGGCGGGGGGCTGCTTGCCGAGCGTGATGGAGCGGCGCGGCCGGGCGAAGCGGCGGTGCTTCAGTTCGCCTTCGGGCCCGTAGACGATCTGGCTGACCGGGCGGCTGAAGTGGAGGCGGGGGTTCTTGCCTTCCTTGACGCTCAGCCAGCGTGCTTCCAGCTTCGCGGTCGGCGCGGTGACCGTGGCGGTCAGGGTCTTTTCGCTGCCGGCGAGCGCGCCGATCACGCTCGGCCGCTTCACCTTCACTTCGACCGCGACTTCCTCGCCCGGGTGGAGCTTGGTCGTCGGCATGATCAGGTCGCCCTGCATCTTCACCGGGACGTCGGCGCCGCTCTTCACCGCGGTCGCCTTGACGCTTTCGACGCTGCCGCCGAACGTTTCCGTGCTGACCTTGCCGAGCGAGGAGCCGTCTTCTTCGATGCTGGCGCCGGAGAGCGCGAAGGCGGAGACGACGAACGCGGCCACCGCGGCAAGCACCAAGGTGACGATGCCGCCGACCAGCAGGCGCTTCGGCCAGCGGCGCGGCGCCTGCGGCGCCAGATCCGGTGCGGTCGATCGATCCTCGATCAGCATGGGGCTACAGATGGTAGGCGGCCCGTTGCATGGACGGGCAGTTTCGTAGACGGATGAACGTCTCGTGCCGCGGCGCCGCGGATGCGGGAGCTCGGGTCAGGAATCCTTGTCCTCGGACTTGTCCTCGCCGTAGCGGCGCTCGGGAAGCTCGAAGAACACCGATGCGGAAATCGCCGGGATGCCCTCTTCGCCGGAGCCAGTCATCCGTTCGGCGCTGCGAGCCTGGATGTCGAGGGTGCGCTCGTACATCTCGATGTGGAGCTCGCACATTTCCTCAAAGCCGTCGTCATCGACCAGCATCGGCGTCCGCAGGATGGCGTGGTTCGTACGCGCGGCGAAGACATTCTCGTCCATCGAACGGGCGACGTCCGCGACGAGCCGCTGCATGATGTAGCGGGTGAAGATTTCGCGCTCGGAGACGCTTAGAGCCGCGAATTCCTCCTCACTGACGAAGGGTCGTTCGATCGCCCGGTAGAAGTGCTCGACCGCGCCGCGAACCGGGCGCTCGTCGACCAGCTCGACCAGGTTCAGCTGCAGCAGTTTGCGCACGTGGTACCCGACATGGCCCACGTCCTTGCCGATTTCCTGTGCGATTTCCACGGGGCTCGCGGTGCGTTCCGTGAGGATCGTGAAGGCCCGGGCTCGGGTCGGGTGGGCGACGATCGCGGCAAGCGTCGTCTCCATCGACACCTGCGTCTTGGCGGGGGGCATGCGGTTGGTCTCCTTCGTTCAAGCGGGATAGCTCATTCCAGCGTAGAGCACTTTCTGAGCAATTCCAGTCGGTGTTTGCTGGAACCCGATGTACTGCTGGAATCCATTTCAGCGGTGGAAGAGGTCGCAGCAAACGCATTTGTTGGGATCAAAAACGACCAGGGAGGGGGTGAGCAGGGATGGAGATCGCCACCACGCACGTTGCTCCGATGGCTTCGGTCGCCAAGTCGGCGTAAGGCCAGGGCTTCGCGGGGCCGGCCTCGCCTGGGGGCCGGCCCCGCGCATCAGTCAGAATCGACCGGTGCGCCACAACCCCGCTCACGCCACCACCGATCCCGACGTCGTCCGCAACCTGGTCCGGGAGAACCCGTGGGCGACGATCGTCAGCTCCAACGATGGCGAGCTGGTCGCCTCCCATTACCCGATCCTGCTCGACGAGAACGCCGAGTTGGCCCTGCTGACCCACGTCGGCCGGCCCGACGAGGAGGTCCACGGCTTCGCCGACTGCGAGGTGCTGGTGATCGTCGAGGGGCGGGGCGGCTACGTGTCACCGAGCTGGTACGGGCCGGGCGCGACGCGGGCGCCGACCTGGAACTTCAGCGTCGCCCATGTATATGGGGTGCCCGAGGTGCTCGACGAGGACGAGAACCTGGCGACCCTGACGCGGCTGGTCGAGCGCTTCGAGCGCCAGGTCGAGGAACCCCTCTACCTCGATCAGGAGTGGGGACGCGAGGTAAGCAAGGGGACGGTCGGGCTGCGGATCCCGGCCTCGCGGTTCCTCTGCAAGCGGAAGCTGAGCCAGGACAAGGACGACCTCAGTCGCCGTCAGGTGATCGCGGCGCTGCGCCGGCCCGGCCCCTATTCGCACCCGGCGCTGGCCGACGAGATGGAGCGGGAGTGGGAGGCCGAAGGTGGCCGATGACGCGCAGATCGTCGTCGTCGACGCGCCGGAGCGCAAGCGCTTCGAGGTGAGCGTCGACGGCGAGCACGCCGGCTCGCTGGTCTACCGCCTCCGCCCCGGCCTGATCGACCTGGTCCACACCGAGGTCGACGAGCGCTTCGAAGGCCGCGGCCTCGGCGGCCGCCTCGCCCGCTTCGCGCTCGAGCAGGCGCGCGCCGCGGGCCTCGAGGTGCTCCCGTCCTGCCCCTTCGTCAAGGAGTGGATCAAGCGCCACCCCGACTTCGAGGACCTCGTCCCGGCGGGCTACGGAGACAGCTCCGATCTTTAGCGCCGGCGATGTCGCATCTGCGCGACCGGCTCCGACACACTCCCAAAGGCGCCGTCACGGAGGCGCCGCGAACGAGGAGGTAGCGAGATGAAGTTCATGCTGCTGCAGCACTACGGTCGGGTCGAGGGCGACGTGCCACCGATGAGCGAGTGGGCGCCCGAGGACGTCGAGGCGCACATCAAATTCCAGCTCGACCTGAACGCCGAGCTGCGCGAGAACGGCGAGCTGGTCGAGGCCCAGGGCCTGACCAGGCCGGAGCTGGCGAAGATCGTGCTGGCGACTCCCGACGGCCCGCCCGTCATCACCGACGGCCCCTTCCCGGAGGCGAAGGAGCTGCTCGCCGGCTGGCGGATGGTCGACGTCGAGAGCGAGGAGCGGGCGCTCGAGATCGCCGCCGAGTCCTCCGAAGGGCCCGGCCCGAACGGGGTGCCGCTGCGCCAGCAGATCGAGGTGCGCCAGGTGATGGGCCCGATCGAGCCCTGAGCGTGAACGCCCCTCCGCGACACCGCGGCGAGGTCGAGGGCCTGCTGCGCGAAGCGGCGCCGCGGGTCCTCGCCGCCGTGGTGCGGCGGTTCGGCGATTTCGCCGACTCCGAGGACGCGGTGCAGGAGGCGATGATCGACGCGGTCGAGCAATGGCCGGCGAATGGGTTGCCGGAGAACCCGACCGGGTGGCTGATCGCCGTGGCTTCGCGGCGGATGACCGACCGGATCCGCGCCGATTCCGCCCGGCGGGCGCGCGAGGACCGGCTCGCCGCCGAACCGCGGCCCGGCCCGACGACCGCGGCCGACGACTCGCTGGCGCTGGTCTTCATGTGCTGCCGACCGGAGCTCTCGCCCGCCTCGGCCATCGCCCTCACCCTGCGCGCGGTCGGCGGCCTCACGACGGCGCAGATCGCCGCCGCCTTCCTCGTCCCGGAGACGACGATGGGACGGCGGATCGCGCGGGCGAAGAAGGCGGTCGAGGCGGCCGGTGAGCCGTTCGGGCTGCCCGCGCCGGCGCAACGGGCGGAGCGGCTACGGGCGGCGCTCGGCGTCCTCTACCTGATCTTCAACGAGGGCTACGCGGCCAGCGAGGGTCCCGACCTGGCGCGGGTCGAGCTCTCCGCCGAGGCGATCCGGCTGACCCGGATCGCCCGCCTGGCGCTGCCCGAGGAGCCCGAGGTCGGCGGCCTGCTGGCGCTGATGCTGCTGACCGACGCGCGGCGGGTCGCCCGCACCGACGCCGACGGCGAACTGGTGCCGCTCGACCAGCAGGACCGCTCGCTCTGGGACGCGGCGACGATCGCCGAGGGTGACCGCCTGCTGACCGCGGCGATCGCTGCGGGCGCGGTCGGCCCCTACCAGCTGCAGGCCGCGATCGCCGCCGCCCACGACCGGGCGCGGCGCGCCGAGGACACCGACTGGGCGGAGATCCTTACCCTCTACGGGCTGCTCGAACGAGTGGCACCGGGGCCGATGGTGGCGCTGAACCGCGCCGTCGCGGCGGCGATGGCGAACGGGCCCGCGGCCGGGCTGGAGCTGCTGGCCGAGGTCGAGCCGCGGCTCGAAGGCCACCACCGCGTGCACGCCGTCCGCGCCCACCTGCTCGAGCTGGCGGGCGACGGGCGCGGCGCCCACGCCGAGTACGCGCGCGCCGCCGAGCTGACTGCGAGCCTGCCCGAGCAGCGCTACCTCACCCGCCGCGCCGCGCGGCTCGCCGGCGGCGCTTGACGGCGGCGGCCGCGCCGCTCAGAGTCTCTCCCGCGTTGCTCTACTTCAGCGACCCCTCGAGCCTCGACCACGACCCGCGCGACCTGATGCCGGGGCATCCCGAGTCGCCGCCGCGGCTGGTGGCGGTGGAGCGGCGGCTGGAGGCCGCCGACTGGCTCGGCTGGGAGCGCCGGCCCGCGCGGGCGGCGACGCGCGAGGAATTGGAGCTCGTCCACACTCCCGCCCACGTCGCCGCGATCCGCGAGCTGAGCGAGTCGGGCGGCGGCGCGATCGACGTCGAGACCTACGACGGGCCCGACTCCTACCGCGCCGCGGCGCACGGGGCGGGCGGCGCGGCGGCACTGGCGCGAGCGCTGCTCGCCGGTGAGGCGACGGCCGGCTTCAGCGCCCTGCGCCCGCCCGGCCACCACGCCGAAGCCGAGCGGGCGATGGGCTTCTGCCTCTTCGACTCGATCGCCGTCGCGGCGGCGCTGGCGACCGGGGCGCTGGGCGCGGCGCGGGTGCTGATCCTCGACTGGGACGTCCACCACGGCAACGGCACCGAAGCGATCTTCCGCGGGCGCGACGACGTCCTCTACATCAGCCTCCACCAGGCGGGGATCTGGCCGGGGACGGGGCGGCCGGAGGACGTCGGGACCGGCGCGGGCACCGGCTTCACGCTCAACCTGCCGGTGCCGGAGGCGTCGGGGCGCGACGTCTTCCTCTCGCTGATCGACCGGGTAGTGGCGCCGGTGGCGACCGAATTCGGCCCCGACCTGATCCTGATCTCGGCGGGCTTCGACGCCCACCGCGAGGACCCGCTCGCCGGGCTGGCGCTGACCAGCGAGGACTTCGGCCAGATGGCGGTCGAGGTGCGCGAGCTGGGGGCGCGGATCGGCGCCCCGGTCGGCGCGGTGCTGGAGGGCGGCTACGCGCCGCGGGCGCTGGCCGAGTCGGTCGAGGAGACGATGCGGGCGCTCGGCAGCGAAGGTAGGCCGGCGGTGGCACCGGAGACCGAGGTCGCCGAGGCGGCTGCGGCGCGCGTCGGCGCGCACTGGCCGGCGGCGGCTTGAGCGCCGGGCCGCCATCGGCCCCGGCTCGCAAACTCGTCCGCGTCCGCTCGCCGATGCCGCTCGCCGGCTGTAGGTTCTCGGCCGTGAACTCGGCACGGAGGACCGCACTCATCGCCCTGCTCGGGGCGCTCGCGCTGCTGCTGCTCGCCGCTGGACAAGCCGCCGCCACGACCCACAAGCCGCTGCGCTCGCTCCGCCCGCCGGCCAAGGTGACGGTGGGCCGCGTCGCCGTCGGCCGTACTCCCTACCTGGGCGGCCAGTTCTCCCTCCTGGTCGCGGTGAGCTACCCGATCCAGGCGAGCGGACGGGTGATGAAAGGACGGGTCGAGATCCGCCTCGGCCGCCAGCTGGTCTTCGAGAACATCTTCTTCGGGCGGGTCAGTGCCGGCGCCCTGCGCCGGCCCGAGCGCCGCCGGCGGTTCACCTTCGTCCACCAGATCCACCTCTCCCCCGCGACGGGCGAGTTGCTCGAACGAGCGCGGCGCGAAGGGCGCGTGCCGGTGGCGGAGGTCGAGGCGGACGGCCGCATCGACGTCGACCACGACGGCATCGCCGAGCTGACCTCCCACGCCACCGCCCGCCGCCTCCTGCGGGGGTCGACGCCGGCGGTGGGCCGCTCGGCCTCCGGCGCCGAAGCGCCGGGGCAGGCCTTCTGCGGCGATTTCCCGGTCACGATCGTGCCGCCGAACAGCGAGGCCAGCATCCCCCTCCCCGCCTGCACCGCGCCGGTGAAGTGGAAGGTCACCGGCCGCCCCGCCGGGGTCTCGGTCGGCTTCGACCACCGCTCGCTCGAATTCAAGACCGGGCCGACCGAGGGCGCGGCGACGATCCAGCTCAACCACGGCACCGCGGCGCTGCGGATCGTCGGTGGCACGCCCGGCAAGACCCTGGTCGGGGTCGGCCCGGCGCAGCCCGTCGTCCGCGCGATGGGCGACTCGGTCACCGCCGGGTTCGGCTACTACGCCGACGGCACGCTGATGCCGTTCCTCTCGCTGTACGAATGCAAACCAGTGGGCCAGGTGCTCGACGACGCCTGCTCGTCCAACTCGACCGCGACCGCGAGCGGGCTGAAGGAAGTTCCCTACGCCGCCGACTACGGGCTGTCGAACAACGTCTCGTGGGCGGCCCAGTGGGCGAACAAGTACGGCGTCACCAACTACAAGAACTACGCCGTCAGTGGCTCCGAACCGACCAACTGGGCGCCCGGCGGCAACCTCTACGCGACGACGCAGAAGATCGAGTCCGAAAACCCCGACTACATCCTGATGACGATCGGCGCCAACCCGATCCTCGCCAACACCCTGTTCGGGCTGGGGTCGATGCGCTGCGCGCTCGAATCAGACCTCTTCGGCGGCTACCAGAAGTGCGTCGAAGAATCCTTCGAAGAAGTGCACCTGCGGGCGGAACTGAAGCGCCTCTACGCCAACCTGGTGGAAAAGACGCAGGCGACGATCTACCTGATGCAGTACCACCTCGCGATCCCCTCCTCGGCGCTCGCCTACAGCGTCACCCAGATCGCCGAGATGGGGAAGCTGATGAACGAAACGATCGCCGCGGTCGCCGCGGAAGTGAACGCGGCGACGAAATCGACCCGCCTCCAGGTGATCTCGCCACCCCACTTCAACGTCGGCGTCAGCCTCGAACCGGTCTACCCGTCGAGCTACACCTGTTCCTACTTCGAATACGGCGTCGACGGCCCGAGCGTCCAAGCGACGCCGACCCAGGACGAGCTCGAGGCCTCCCACTACCTCTCCTTCTGCGGCGGGCCGAAGGGCGGCGGCGAACCGTGGGTGATCAGCGGCGACACCGGCATCCATCCCAGCGCCGCCGGCTACGCCCAGATGGCGGCCCAGGTGCCGCCACCCGCTCCGCAGGGCTAGCCGCGGCGCCGGCCGAGCTCGGTCGCCTGACAGGATCGGTGGACCAGTCACATCTCATCCAGGAGGGCGGATGGCGGATTCGAAGGTTTGGTTCATCACCGGGTGCTCGAAGGGCTTCGGCAGGATCTGGGCCGAAGCGGCGCTCGAGCGCGGCGACAAGGTGGCGGCGACGGCCCGCGACGCCTCGACCCTGGCGCCGCTGGCGGAGAAGCACGGCGACGCCGTCCTGGCGCTGGCGCTCGACGTCCGGGACATGGAGGCGGATTACGCGGCGGTCCGCGAGGCGCACGAGCGCTTCGGCCGCCTCGACGTGGTCGTCAACAACGCTGGCTACGGGCTCTTCGGCACGATCGAGGAGGTCGGCGCCGAGCAGGCGCGCGAGCAGATCGAGACCAACGTCTTCGGCGCCCTCTGGGTGACCAAGGCGGCGCTGCCGATCCTGCGCGAGCAGCGCTCCGGCCACATCATCCAGGTGTCCTCGATCGGCGGTATCACCGCCTTCCCGGGGATCGGCCTCTACCACGCGTCGAAGTGGGCGCTGGAGGCACTCAGCCAGTCGCTCTCGGTCGAGGTGGCCGAATTCGGCATCCACGTGACGCTGATCGAGCCGCAGGGGTACTCCACCGACTGGGCCGGTCCGTCGGCGGTCCAGTCGGAGCCGATATCGGCCTACGAGCCGGTGCGCGAAGCGCGGGCGAGACGGGTCGCCTCGCTCAAATCGCCGGGCGATCCGGAGGCGACCGGGCCGGCGATCCTGAAGCTGGTCGACGCGGAGCGGCCGCCGCTGCGCTGCTTCTTCGGCGCCGACGCCTTCGACACGGTGCGGCCCGACTACGAGGCCCGGCTCGCCAACTGGGAGGCGTGGGACTGGCTCGCCCAGGAGGCGCACGGCGAGCGCTGAGCCGCCCGCAGTCCGCCCACCGGGCGTTCGCAGTTCCCTACAACCAGTGTGGGGAACTGCGAACGCACCCGGTGGTGGTGGCTAGCCGATCGCGGCCTCGAGCACCGTGGCGGCACCGGCCATCGGCTACAGATCGATCGCGGAGCCGATCGTCACCGTGCGGTCGGCGGGCAGGTGGAAGAAGTCGGCGGCGCTGACCGAGTTACGGGCGAGGGCGACGTAGAGGCGCTTGCGCCAGCCGCGCATCCCGGGGCTCTCGGTGGCGCGGATCGTGACCTCGGAGAGGATGTAGACGGCGTCCTCCTCGCGGGCGTCGCCCTCGAGCCCGCGGGTGCAGGCGAGGGCGAAGAGGTGGGGCACCTTGATCGCTTCCTGGAAGCCGACCTTGACGGTCAGGTGGGAGATGCCGTCGTCCTCGTAGCCGAGGTCGTCGACCACCAGGTGGTGCTCTTCGTCGACGTAGGGGGTGCGGGTGGTCTCGATCGAGATGATCACTATCGACTCGTGCAGGGCGTGGGCGTGCTCGAGGCTGGCGTGGAGGGCGAGCGGCGTCGTCTCGCGGCGCGCGTTCAGGTAGACCGCCGTCCCCGGCACCCGCGGCGTCGGCGGGTCGGCGGCGTGCAGTTGGTCGACGAAGGACCGCAGCGAGCCCTCCGCCTCGATCCGCGAGTCGCGGATTTCCCTGCTGCCCCGCCGCCAGGTGCTGAGCACGGCGAAGAGGACGACCCCGACCGAGAGCGGGAACCAGCCGCCGTGCTCGGTCTTGGTCAGGTTGGCGGCGAGGAAGGCGACGTCGACGGTGAAGAAGACGGCGGCGCCGATCCCCACCAGCCAGCCCGGCTTCCGCCACAGCTGCCGGGCGATGACGAGGAAGAGCAGGGTGTCGGCGGTGATCGTGCAGGTGACCGCGATCCCGTAGGCCGCCCCGAGCGCGGTCGAGGAGCCGAAGCCGATCACCAGCGCCACCACCGTGATCAGCAGGAACCAGTTCACCGCGGGCAGGTAGACCTGCCCGATCTCCGCGGCCGAGGTGTGGCGGATCTGCAGCCGCGGCAGGAAGCCGAGCTGGATCGCCTGCTTGGTCACCGAGAACGCGCCCGAGATCACCGCCTGCGAGGCGATCACCGTCGCCACCGTCGCCAGCACCACCATCGGCACCCGGCCCCAGTGCGGGATCAAGAGGAAGAAGGGATTGGAGATCGTGCCCGGATCGCCGACGATCAGCGACCCCTGGCCCATGTAGTTGAGCGTCAGCGCCGGGAAGACGACGAAGAACCAGGCGCGCGAGATCGGTGGCCGACCGAAGTGGCCCATGTCGGCGTAGAGCGCCTCGGCGCCGGTGATCGTCAGCACGATCGAGCCGAGCGCGATGAAGGCGGTGCCGAAGTGGCGGCCGAAGAACTCGATCCCGTAGCTGGGCAGGAGCGCCTTGACGATCTCCGGGTGGGCGACCACGCGGCCCAGCCCGGCGAGCGCGATCACGGCGAACCAGAACAGCATCACCGGGCCGAAGACGCGGCCGATCCGGTGGGTGCCGAAGCGCTGCACGGCAAAGAGGACGGCGAGCACGGCGATCGTCACCGGGATGACGATCGAGTGGACGCTCGGGATCGCCACCTTCACCCCTTCCACCGCGGAGAGGACCGAGATCGCCGGGGTGATCATCCCGTCGCCGTAGAAGAGCGCGACCCCGAACATGCCGATCGCGATCAGCCCGAACTTCACCCCCTTGCTGTCCAGACGGAGCCCTTCGATCTTCGCGATCAGGGCGAGGATGCCGCCCTCGCCGTCGTTGTCGGCGCGCATGATGAAGAGGACGAACTCGATCGAGACGATCAACGTGATCGACCAGAAGACCAGCGAGATCACGCCGAAGACGTCGCTTTCGGTCGGCTTCACCGCGCCGTGGTCGGCGGAGAAGACGGTCTGCAGCGCGTACAGCGGGCTGGTGCCGATGTCGCCGAAGACGACGCCGAGCGCGCCCAGCGCCAGCGCCGCCATGCCGAGTTGGCGGCGGGCATCGCGCCCGCGGGACAAGGCCGTCATGCGGCCAAACCTAGGGGATGCGGACTTCGGCGCCCGTGGTACCACCGCAGAACTTTCGTCCGATCGGATGGGATTTTCCCATCGGTCGGCCGCTTGGGTGTTCAATGCAGGCTGTGCGTCTCGTCCGTTCCGTTGCAGTGGTCGTGCTGTCGTCGGTCCTTGCCGCGGCGCTCCTCGCGGCGCCATCGATCGCGGCGCCGGCGCCGGTCGTCCTCGGCCAGGTCGGCAGCGCCTCGACCACCGAAGGCGCCACCGGGTGGGGCGGGTGCAAATGCACCGTCGCACAGATGCAGAGCCCGACCGGCAGCCCTTACACGATCCCCTACGACGGGGTGATCGTCTCCAGCGGCACCTACGTCGGCACCACGGTCGAAGCGGGCGACACGGTGCAGGTCCAGACCGTGCACAAGACCGGCGCGACCACGGGCACCGTCGTCAGCGAAGGGACCCCCCACGGCCTCCTCAGCCTGCCGACGGGAGCCGTGAGCCGGTTCCTGGACCGCCTGCCGGCGCACGCGGGCGACGTGCTCGCCGCGCGCTTCCACGACTCCCCTCTCATCAGCTCGACCGCCTACTTCTTCAAAAGCACCTCAGCCGCCGACGAAACCGAGTTTTCCGAACCTGCGGTGGCGCCCGGGGGCAGTCTCGCCGGCAATCCGACGGTGGCCCAGCGCCGGGTCAACCTCGAAGCGGTACTGGAGCCCGACGAAGACCAGGACGGCTACGGCGACGACTCGCAGGATCTCTGCCCCGGCTCGCCGATCGCCACCACCGCCTGCTCGGGCTCGCTCTTCGGCAGTGACCTGCAGGGCGAACGCTCGGCCAAACCGCTGAGCTGCTCCTGCATGTACGTGCAGACCTCCCTCGGCGGCGCCTCCACCGCAGCGTCCTCACCCGGGGTGATCGTGCGCTGGCGCGTCCTGAACGGCGGCAGCGGCGCCTACCGGATCCATGTGCTGACCGACAACCCGGGCGGCAGCGGCGGGGCATTTCGCGCCTTCCACGTGCTCGGCACCAGCGACACGGTGAACGTCACCGCCCCGATCAACCCGGTCTTCTCGCAGATCGCGAGCTTCCCGACCCGGCTTCCGATCCCGGTAGGCGGCTATGTCGGTCTGACCGTGCCGGGCGGGTCCGTCCCCAGCGTCCAGTCCAGCCCCGGCGGCCAGGCGACGTACGCGCGCGGGGAAGCCCCGTTCCCGGGCGTCACCGGTGTCGTCGGCGAAACCCACAACGGCATGATCATGTACGACGCCGACATCGAGCCCGATGTCGACGGCGACGGTTACGGCGACGTCACCCAAGACTCGTGCCCGAGCTCAGCCTCGGTCCACGAAGGCCCATGCCCGACCGTGGTGCCCCCGGGCGGGGGAGCGGGAGCCGGCGGCGCCCAGGCTCCTACCGCCTCGACGCCGCCCGACCGGCGCCCGCTCCCGATTATCCGGTCGCTGGAGGTAAGGCCTAGGAGGTTCCGCGCCAAGCCGCTCGGGGGGGTTCCGGCAAGCGGCGACTGGGGGGCCAAGGTGACGCTCTCGCTCTCCACGCCGGCAACCGTGACGCTTGCGATCGAAACAAAGCACGGCCACCACTTCCAGGTCGTCACCCGTCTGACCAAGAAAGCCGCCGCCGGCCGCACCTCGGTGGGCTTCAACGGCCAATATCACCACGGCGGCAAGCTCGTCGACCTCTCACCCGGGGCCTACCGACTCACCGCCCGCGCCACGGCCGGCGGCGGCACCGGACCGGTCAAGCACACGACCTTCACCGTGCTGCCCTCCGCCTGACCACTTCCGTCAGAATCAGTGGATGAGCGCCGCGCGAGTCCCGGATCCGATCGAGTCGGTGCGCCACCAGCTGCGCCCGCTCTTCGACCAGATCGTGATCAAGGAGCTCGACTCCGACCGGGTGCGGCGCTCCGGCCTCGTCGTCCCACCCGGCACCCACGAGCCGCCGCCCGAACAGGGGATCGTGCTGGCGGTCGGGCCGGGGCTCGACTGGTGGGCGGGCGCCGGGGTCGAGATGCCGGTCGAGGTCGGCGACCACGTCGTCTTCCCGGCCAGCGCCGGGGTCTGGGTCGAGGTCGACGAGGAGCGCCTGCTGGTCTGCCGCGTCACCCAGCTGCTCGGCGTGCTCGAATCAGCCTCACTGGGCGAATAGCGCGGAAGGCGCTCGGGTCCGCCGATCAACCGGCGCTCCGCAAGAGGCCGCGACGGGGATCGGCGCGCTTGCGGCGCAGCATCCGGTCGTCGGCGGAGCGCATCAGGGTCTCGAAGTCCTGGCCGTCGTCGGGGAAGACGGCCCAGCCGACCGAGGTGCTCGGCCTGGGGAGATCGCCGTCGGGCTCCCCCGCCGCCACCGCGTCGCACACCGACTCGGCCATCCGCTCGGCACCCTCGCCGTGCGCGCCGGGGGCGATGATCGCGAACTCGTCGCCGCCGATCCGGGCCAGGATGTCGGTCGAGCGCAGCACCGAGAGCACCCGCTCGGTCGCCGCCTGCAGGACCGCGTCGCCGACCTGGTGGCCGTGGCGATCGTTGACGCCCTTGAAATCGTCGAGGTCGAGGATCAGCAGCGCCAGCGGGCTGGTATCGAGGCCGCGGCGACCGAACGGCCGTGTGCGCCGCTCCAGCTCCCGCTTCATCGTCGCGTCGAAGTGGCGGCGGTTGCCGACCCCGGTCAGCGGATCGCGGTTGGCGAACTCGCGCTGGCGCAGCTCGGCGGCGACCAGCCGCCTCTTCAGCCCGACCATCACCCAGGTGGCGGCGAGGAAGCCGCCCGCGAGGCCGAGGTAGCGGGGCAGGAAGGCGTTGTGGATCGCCTCGGCGTCGTAGATCAGCGGCGCGCCGGCGACCAGGATCAGCTCGATCGCCAGCGGCCAGGCCCAGCGCGGGGGGAAGAAGAAGGCGGCGTAGAGGAGCGAGCAGACCAGCAGCGGTTCGACGTAGGAGAGCGAGCCGCCGGTCAGGTAGATCGTCAGCCCAGCGACCGGGATCGTCACCACCATGCCGACCGCCAGCCTGTTGATCGAGGCGCGCTCCCAGGGAATCCAGCCGGTGACGCTGGCGAGGCCGTAGAGGAAGATCAGCGCGCCGACGACGAGGACCAGCGGCGTCGAGGCATGGCGGGAGCCGGGCAGGAAGAGGTCGACGATGCCGATCGCCGCCGCGGCGATCCAGAGGACGCCGGAGATGCGGCCCATGCGCGCCCGCTCGTCGGGCGCTTCGGCGAACGCGGCCCGCGCGTCCTTGATCTGCTCGGGAAGTGAGAGCACCTCACGGGTGTTGTCGGCGGCGCCCGCCGCCCAACTTAGCTCCGCAGCCCCCTTGCGGACTTAAATGCGAGGAGCGGAACTGAGCGTTCGGGCGCCGGCTCAACCCTCGGCGGCGGCGGGCTCGGGCTCGGCCGGGCCGCCGCTCGGGTCCTCGCCGCCGGGGCCGTGCGCGGGCACCGGGCGCATGACGAAGATCGCGATCAGCACCGAGCAGAGCGCCAGCCCCGCCCCGACCAGGTAGGCGAGGTGGTAGCCGGAGGTCAGCGCCGAGGCGACCGAGTGGCCCGCCGCCTCGAGCTTTTCGGTGCGCTCGGTGGAGAGCGTCGCCAGCACCGCCAGCCCGACCGCGCCGCCGACCTGCATGCTGGTGTTGACCAGGCCCGAGGCGAGCCCCGCGTCCTGCGGCGTCGCCCCTGACATCGCCAGGGTCATGATCCCCGGGAACGAGGTGCCGATCCCGACCGCGATCAGGAGGAACGGCGGCAGCAGGTCGGTGAGGTAGTTGCCGTCGACCGGGGTGCGGGCGAAGAGCAGCAGCGCGATCATCACCAACGTGAAGCCGGGGATGAGGATGTTGCGCGGCCCGAAGCGCATGATCAGCTTTTCCGAGAAGCCGAGCGAGAGGCCACCCATCACCACCGTGGTCGGCAGGAAGGCGAGGCCGACCTCTAGCGCGCTGTAGTGGAGCACCTTCTGCAGGTAGAGCGCGCCGAGGAAGAACATCCCGAACATCCCGGCGACCAGCAGCGCCTGCACCGAGTTGGCGCCGACCACGTTGCGCGAGTGAAAGAGGCGCAGCGGCATCAGCGGGTTGGCGATCCGCCCCTGGCGGCGGACGAAGACGACGAGCAGGGCCGCCGAGATCAAGAGCCCCGCGATCGTGCGCGCGTCGACCCAGCCCCATTCGGTGATCTGCAGGATCGTGAAGACGCCGAGCATCAGCGCCAGCGTGACCAGGGCGGCGCCGGGGAAGTCGGCGCCCTCCTTCAGGCCGAGCCCCTCGGGATCGTCGACCAGGCGCAGCGCCAGCCAGCCGACCAGGACCCCGATCGGCAGGTTGATGACGAAGATGAAGTGCCAGGAGATCGCCTGGGTGAGGACGCCGCCGAGCAGCAGGCCGATCGAACCGCCGGCGGAGGCGACGAAGCCGTAGACGCCGATCGCTTTCGCCTGCTCGTTCGGCGCCTGGAACATCCGCACGATCATCGCCAGGATCACCGCCGAGGCGAGCGCCCCGCCGATTCCTTGGATGAACCGCGCGCCGATCAGCATCCCCTGGTCGATCGAGGCGGCGCAGAGCGCCGAGGCGACGGTGAAGATCGCCAGCCCGACGAGGAAGACGCGGCGCTGACCGAGCAGGTCGCCGAGCCGGCCCGCCAGCAGCAAGAGGCCGCCGAAGGGGATCAGGTAGGCGTTGACGACCCAGGCCAGGTTCGACTGGGAGAAGTGGAGATCCTGCTGGATCGTCGGCAGGGCGACGTTCACGATCGTGCCGTCGAGGACGATCATCAACATCCCCGCGCAGAGCACGTAGAGGGCGATCCAGCGGCTGTCGTGGGGTTTGTCCATGCTGCGGAGACGGGTCGGGGGGCGAGAACTAATCGGCGACGATCGAACTTACCGCTCAGCCTCGCCGTCGTAGTAGGGGACCGCGGCGGAGCGGCGCACGGTCATGTCGACCTCCGGGTCGCCGACCCACACCCCGACCTTGTCGGAGTCCGGGTAGACCGTCGCGGTCGGGTGGACGACGGTCGAGAACATCAGCACGCGGGCGGGCTCCTCGGCCTCGTTGCGGAGGCCGTGGGCGCCCTCGGGCCCGCGGGGGAAGCAGGCGACGTCCCAGGGCTCGAGCCGCTCCTCGCCCGCCGGCGTGCGCAGTGTCGGCGCCCCGCTCAGGACCAGCAGCCACTCCTCCTCGCCGCACTCGTAGTGGTAGGGGCAGATCGCCTGTCCCGGTGGCAACTCGTAGACCGTGATCCCGGTCTCCTTTGCCCCCAGCAGCTTGCCGAGGCGGGCCATGCCGGCGCCGAATCCCGGCGGATCGGTCTGGTCGAAGGCGAACGCCGGATCGCCGATGTTGGTCCTTTTCACCCGATCGACGCTAGCAGTGCTCAGGGGCAGTAGCTTTGACTGGTGGACTCGGTCCGCCAGCCGGTCGGGGAGGCAACCGGGGACCGCTCCCGGGCGCACCTCGTGAGCTCCGTGCTCGACGCGGTGCTGGTGCTCGACGCGGCCGAGCGGGTGGTCGAGTGGAGCGCCGCGGCGGCAGAGCTCTTCGGGATCGGGCGCGAGGAGGCGCTCGGCCGCGACCTGGTCGAGTTGATCGTCCCGGCGGCGATGCGCGAGGACGTCCGCTACTACCTCTCCGGCGGCGAAGGCGGGCCGCCCGCGGCCGCGGAGCTGCTCGGCCGGCGGATCGAGCTGCCCGCCCAGCGCGGCGACGGCGGCGAGTTCCGGGTCGAGCTGACGATCGTGCGGGCGGCGGAGCCGCGCGGCGGGCCGACCGTCTTCGCCCGCGACGTCAGCCACCGGCTCGAGATCGAGCGGAGCCGCGCCCACATGGAGCTGGTCGTCGCCGGGACCCACGACGCGGTGCTCTCGAAAGACCTGCAGGGCATCGTCATCACCTGGAACCCGGCCGCCGAACGGATCTTCGGCTACACCGCCGCGGAGGCGGTCGGCCGCCACGCCTCCTTCATGGTCCCGGACGAGCACAAATACGAGGTGCAGCAGATCCTCGCCGCCGTGGGCCGCGGCGAGACGCTCGACAGCTACGAGACCCGCCGGCTGTGCAAGGACGGCAGCGTGATCGACGTCTCGCTGACGATCTCGGCGATCGACAGCGAGTCGCACGGGGTCTACGGCGCCTCGGTGGTCGCCCGCGACATCACCGACGAGCGCCGACGAGGGCGCGCCCGCGACTTCCTGATCGCCGCCACCCGCGACCTCGACGCCTCGCTCGACCCGACCGAGACGGCCCGCAACATCGTCGCCAAAGCGGTCCCCGACCTGGCCGAGCTCTGCGTGATCGACTTCATCCGCGACGACGGCCGGATCGGCGACTCGGTAGCCGCCTCGGCGATCCCCGGGGCGGCCGAGCGGCTGGAGCGGATCCGCCGCGACGCGCCGCTCGACCAGGAGGGCGAGCACCCGGTGGCGCAGGTGCTGCGGGCGGGCGAGCCGATGGTCTGGCGCGATCTGAAGCAGCCGCAGGTGGTCGCGAGCTTCGTGCAGACCGAGGAGCACCAGGCGCTGGTCGAGGAGACCGGCTACGAGTCGGCGGCGGTCGTCGGACTGGTCGCCCGGGGGCGCAAGATCGGCGCCCTCTCCTTCCTCCACGCGAGCGCCAACGTCCGCTACGAGCAGCGGGACCTGGAGTTCCTCGGCGAGCTCGGCGACCGCGCCGCGCTCGCCCTCGACAACGCGCGGCTCTACCAGGAGCGCGACGCGATCGCGCGCAACCTGCAGCGGGGGCTGCGGCCGCCGCGGCCCGCCGCGGTCGAGGGGCTCGAGTCCGCGGTGATCTTCGAGGCGGCCGGGCGCGGGATCGAGATCGGCGGCGACCTCTACGACGTGCTGCCCACCGAGGACGGCTGCTGGGTCTTGGTCGGCGACGTCGCCGGCAAGGGCTCGGCGGCGGCCGGGGTGTCGGTGGCGGTGCGCCACGCGGTGCGCGGGCTGACCCGCGAGGTCGACGAGCCGGAGGAGGTGCTGGTGCGGGTCAACGAGCTGCTGCTCGAGGGGACCGGCCTGAACGACTTCGCCACCGCGGTGCTGGTGCGGCTACGGCGCGGGGACGAGGGCGACGACGACTGGTCGCTGGCGGCGGCGAGCGCCGGACACCCGCCGCCGGTCCACGTGCGCAAGGGCGGCGCCCGCCTGCTCGGCGGCGGCACCGTGCTCGGCGCCCTCCAGGACGCCAAGGTGCAGCGCCACGACGCGACCTTCGCCGCGGGCGACACGCTGGTCCTCTGCACCGACGGCTGGCTCGAGGCGGGGCCCCCCTCCGAGCACCGCGACCCGGTCGAGCTGGCGCGGCTGGCGGAATACCTCGCCCCGCTGGCGCTGGAGGAGCTGGTCGCGCGCCTGCGCGGCGAGGCGATCTCGCGCAGCTACGGGGCCCTGCGCGACGACATCGTGGTGCTGGCGCTGCGGCGCGTCGGCGGCGCCGAGCGAGCCTAGGAGGGATTCCTAGCCAGCCACGACCTCCATCCGCAGCCGGACCCGGGTGCCGGTCGGGCCGCTGTCGATCGAGACGTCGTCGCAGAGCTGGTTGGCGATGTAGAGGCCGCGGCCGTGTTCGACCGTCGGCCCGGGACGGACCCGGCCGACCTCAGGGTCGCGGATCGTGCCCGCGTCGGCGACCTCGACCAGCACCGCGCCGCCCTCATCCCAGGCGGTCGCCAGGCCGCGGCCGCCGCCGTAGAGGACGCTGTTGGCGGCAAGCTCGGAGGCGGCGGCGACCAGGTCGGAGACGCGGCGCGGCGAGAGCCCGGCTGCGGCGCCCGCGGCGGCGACCAGGGAGCGGACGTCGTGGAGGTCGTCGAGGCCGAACTCGAGCCGGTGCGAGCGCAGCGGCGAGAGCGGGAGCCGAGCCCTCAAGCCATCTCCACCGCGAATCGCCGGCATGGGGAAAGGGCTACCCGACTCGGGGGCGTCCACAACATCGGAGTTGCCTTGTCGACCCCCTACAACCCAGAGCCCTGGGCGGGGCGATCGCCGAGCCAGTAGCGGGGCCCGGCGCCGAGCCGGCCGGCGCGATCGTCGGGGTTGGAGAGCTTGCAGCGGTCGAGCGAGAGGCAGCCGCAGCCGATGCACTCGGTGAGGCCGGCCTTCAGCCGCTCAAGCTCGGCGATGCGCGCGTCGATGCGGCTGCTCCAGGTGGCCGAGAGGCGCGACCAGTCACGGCGGGTGGGGACCCCGTGCGGGGGCAGCTTGGCGAGCTCGGCGGCGATCTCCTCGAGGCTGAGGCCGACCCGCTGGGCGAAGACGACGAAGGCGATCCGGCGCAGCACCGGGCGGGGGTAGCGGCGGTGGCCGGAGCCCTCGCGGACGGCCTCGATCAGCCCCCGCTCTTCGTAGTAGCGGAGGGCCGAGGCGGCGACGCCGGAGCGCCGCGCCGTCTCCGAGATCGTCAGCAGCCGGGCCACCCGGGGATCGAATCACGATCTGCCCTTGACTTCAAGCTCACTTGAACTTGTACCGTCGTCCGACACCCACCAAGGAGGGATGACGATGATGACGAGCATCACCACGACGACGCCGAGCGCCAGCCAACGGATCACCGCGGCGGTGACCAGCTGGGAGGGCATCGAGGCGGGGCCGGGGAAGCGCGGCGAGTTCGGCTTCCGGCTCGGCCGGCGCGAGATCGGCCACCTGCACGGCGACCACGCCGCCCACTTCTTCTTCGGCCGCGAGCGCTGGGAGGAGCTCGCCGCCGAGGGCCGGATCGCCCCGCACCCGGTCTTCCCCGGCCGCCACGGCCCCGCCGCGCGCCGGATCGAGGACGACGCCGACGTCGAGGACGTGATCGCCCTGATGCGGATCAACTACGAGGACGCCAAGGCGCGGGCCCGCTGAACCACGGTCAGATCAGCTCGCTCGCTTCCAGCGCCTCCTCGGCGAGGTCCTTCCTGACCGGGTCGGCGCGGCCGACCTCGGCGGCGTCGTAGGCGGCCAGCTGGGGGAAGGCGACCGCGACGACGCCGACCGAGGCGAGGCAGACGAGGCCGCCGGAGACGACCGAGAAGGCGGGCGTCGTCAGCGCCGCCACGGTCCCCGACTCGACGTCGCCGAGGCGCGGCCCGCCGGCGACCACCAGGCTGAAGACCGAGTTGACCCGGCCGCGCATCCGGTCGGGGGTCAGCACCTGCATCATCGTCGAGCGACAGACGGCGCTGACCGAGTCGGCGGCGCCGGCGAAGGCGAAGAGCACCGCCGCGGGCCAGATGCTGTTGACGAATCCGGCAGCGGCGATGAAGAGCCCCCAGAGGGCGACGCAGACGAGGACGATCCGCCCCAGGTAACGGGCGCGGGACAGCCAGCCGGTGGTCAGCGCGGCGACGGTCGAGCCCGCCGCGACGGCGGCGTAGAGGAGCCCGGTCCCGGCGGCGCCCGCGTGGTACTCGGTCAGCGCCAGCACCGGGAAGAGGGCGCGCGGCATGCCGAAGGTCATCGCGCTGAGGTCGATCACGAAGCCGGCCGTGACCGCCGGCAGCTTGCGCATGTAGGCGAGGCCGGAGCGGATCGAGCGCAGCACCGGCTCGGGCGCCCGGGCCGCGGCCGGGGGCTGGGGGCTCATCATCGCCGCCGCGCCCGCCATGCCGAGGCAGCTGACCGCGTCGACCGCGTAGGGGGTGGTGAGGCCGAAGAGCGAGATCAGGATGCCGCCGAAGGCGGGGCCGACCACCATCGTCACCTGGAAGAGCCCGTAGGTGAGCGCGATCGCCGCCGGGAGGCGCTCCTCGCTGACCGTGTCGGGGACGATCGCCGAGCGCACCACCCGCTCGACCGCGGAGGCTCCGGCCATCGCCGCGGCGAGGACGAAGAGGATCCAGATCGGCGGCGGACCGCTCGCCGCGGCGAGCGCCAGGCCGGCGGCGATCGTCATCAGGGCGAGCTGGCAGATCAAGAGCAGGCGGCGACGGTCGTGGCGGTCGGCCAGCGCGCCGCCGAAGAGCGAGGCGACGATCAGCGGCACCAGCTCGGCGGCGCCGATCATGCCGGTGAGGAAGGCCGAGCCGGTGATCACGAACACCTGGTATGGGAGGGCGACGAGGGTCGCCTGGGTGCCGAGCCCGGTGATCAGCGAGCCGGCCTCGAGCAGGCGGAAGTCGCGCGACTCGCGCAGGGCGGAGACGTCCACCGCTATCCGGGAGAGCCAGCTCAAGGGGAAGCGAACGTAGCGAACGGGAGGATCGGCTTAAGGGTTCTAAGATCGGGCGGGTGAAGGCGATCGTGCAGCGTCAGCTCGGCGGCCCGGAGGTCCTGCGGGTCGAGGAGGTCGAGGCGCCCGAGCCGATCCCGACCGAGGTCCAGGTCCGCGTCCGCGCCGCCGGGGTCAACCCGGTCGACTGCAAGACGCGGCAGGGCAAGGGGATGACGGCGGTGCTCGGCGCGCCGCCCTTCACGGTCGGCTGGGACGTCTGCGGCGAGGTCACAGCGGTGGGCGGCGGCGTCACCCGCTTCGCCGTCGGCGACGAGGTCTTCGGCATGCCCTGGTTCCCGCGCCAGGCGGGCGCCTACGCCGAGTACGTGACCGCGCCCTCGCGCCACTTCGCCGGCAAGCCGCACGCCTTCTCGGTCGAGGAGGCGGGGGCGCTGCCGCTGGCCGGGCTGACCGCCTGGCAGATCGTCGTCGACACGATCCGCGTCCAGGACGGCGACGACGTGCTGGTCCACGGCGGCGCGGGCGGGGTCGGCCACCTCGCCGTGCAGATCGCGGCGGCACGCGGCGCCAACGTGATCGCGACGGCGCGCCGCGAGCAGGCCGACCTCCTCGACCGGCTCGGCGCGGCGCGGACGCTCGACTACCGCGACGACGACTTCGATCGGGAGGTCGCCGACCTCGACTCGGTGATCGACTTCACCGGCGCCTACGGCGAGCGCTCGCTGGCGGTGCTGCGGCCGGGCGGCACCCTGGTCTCGGTGCCGAGCGGGATCGACCCGGCGCTGCTCGCGCTCGGCGCCGAGCAGCGCAAGCGGGTCACCGGGATCCTGGTCGAGCCCGACCCGGTCGGCCTGGCGGGCCTCTGCGACCTGATCGAGCGGGGCAAGCTGGAGATCGAGATCGATCGGGTCTTCGACCTCGAGGACGCGGCCGCGGCCCATCGCCGCGCCGAAAGCGGCGGCCACGGGGCGGGCAAGATCGTCCTGCGGGTGCCATGAGCCGCGCCTACGCCGACACGGTCGCGCTGGTCACCGGGGCCACCGACGGACACGGGCGGGCGCTGGCCGAGCGGCTCGCCGGGCTCGGCATGACCGTCCACATACACGGGCGCAGCGAGGAGAAGCTGGCGCGCGCGGTTCAGGAGATCGCCCTCGCTACCGACAACGAGCGCGTCTTCCCGCATCGCGCCGACTTCGCCCGGCTGGCCGAGGTGCGGGCGCTGGCCGAGGAGATCGCCGCCCTCGACGCCCTCCACCTGCTGGTCGACAACGCCGGCATCGGCTCGGGCCTGCCCGACTCCCCCGAGCGCGAGGAGAGCGCCGACGGGATCGAGCTGCGCTTCGCCGTCAACTACCTGGCGGGCTTCGTCCTCACCGAGCGCCTGTTGCCGCTGCTGCAGCGCTCGGCCCCGGCGCGGATCGTGATGGTCGCCTCGCTCGGCCAGGCGGCGCTCGACTTCGAGGACCCGATGCTCGAGCGCTCCCTCTACGAAGGCCGCCGCGCCTACGCCCAGTCGAAGCTCGCCCAGATCACCCACGCGATCGACCTGACCGACCGCCTCGGCGTCGACGCCGGCGTCACCGTCAACTCCCTCCACCCCGCCACCTTCATGCCGACCAAGATCGTCCTCGACGAGCGCGGCACCTCGGTCGACCCCCTGGAGCGCGGCGTCGAGGCGACCCTGCGCCTCGCCGTCGATCCCGAGCTCGACCACGTGAGCGGCCACTTCTTCGACCGCGAGGACGAGTCCCGCGCCGAGCCCCAGGCCTACGACCCCGAGGCGCGCCGCAAGCTCCGCGCGCTGAGCGAAGAGCTCGAACGAAAGGCTTTGTCCGATTGATCGTCGGTCTGATTCGTGCGAACATACGTTCGTATGGAGATCGCCTGCGTCATCGACTGCCGCCTGGCGGCTCCTGAGCGCCCGGGTCGTTCCGGGGGGCTTCGGCCCGGGCGCAAAGCTCTCGCCGACCCGGTCGCGGCGGCCGAGCTGACCGAGGCGATGGCGCGGGCGCTCGAGGGCGTCGGCGCCGCCGTCGAGACGGAGCGGGCCGGGGAGGCCTTCTTCGCGGTCGGCGGGCTGCGCGGGCTCTACGGCGGCGAGGTCGCCGGGGTGACGGCGGTGGCGCGGCGGGCGGTCGGGATACCGGTGCTGATCGGGGTGGCACCGACCCGGACCGCCGCCTGCGCCGCCGCCGGCCGTGGCGAGCTGGTGGTGGCACGAGGGCGCCTCCCCCGCTTCCTCGGCGGGCTGCCGACCGCGGTGCTGCTCGACCGGCTGGGCGAGAGGGAGCGCGACGCCGAGGACCTCGTCGAGTCGCTGGGGCGGCTGGGGATCGGGACGCTCGGCGCGCTGCGCAAGCTGACCGCCGACCAGGTCGCCGACCGCTTCGGCGGGCGCGGCCTGCGCGCCTGGCGGATCGCCCGCGGCGAGGAGGAGCCGCTGCGCCCGCGCGTCCCCCACGAGGAGCTGATGGAGGAGATCGAGCTGCCGGAAGGGGTGGCGGGGAGCCAGCTCGACCGCACGCTGATGCTGCTGATCGACCGGCTGCTGGCGGCGCCCGCGCGGCGGGGGCGGACGCTCCACGGGGTGCGCCTCGAGGCGCGGCTCTGCGGTGGCGGCAGCTGGAGCGTCGACCAGGGCCTCGGCCGGCCGAGCGCCGCCGCCGCGGTCCTGCGCCGCCTCCTGGTGCCGCGGCTGGAGGGCCTCCCCGGCCCGGCGGAAGCGCTGCGGCTGCGGGTGCTCGCTTTCGGTCCGCCCGCCACCGACCAGCTGGTGATGGAGGTCGGCGGCGCCGAGCCGCGGCGGCGGCGGTTGGGCGAGGCGGTGCGCGAGGTGCGCGCCGCCCAGGGCGCGGACGCCTTGCTCCGCGTGCTCCCCGTCGACACCGCCTCGCGGGTCCCCGAGCGCTGGGGCATGCTGGCCCCGTTCCCGGAGCTGCAATGAGGCCGGCGCGCCGCCTGTATGAGCCGCGCCCGGTGGCGGTCAGCGCCGACCGCAGGGGGCCACCGTGGCGCGTCGACCAGGTCGCGGTCGAGGCGGTGCGCGAGGAGTGGGTAGTCGAAGACGGCTGGTGGACGGCACGGCCGCTGCACCGCCACTACTTCGAGCTCGCCCTCGCCGACGGGCGCGCGGTCACCGTCTTCCGCGACGACGACAGGCGCTGGTTCCGCCAGCGGGCCTGAGATGAGGCGGGAGCGATGACCGGTCCGCCCTACGTCGAGCTGCACGCCCACTCCGCCTTCTCCTTCCTCGACGGCGCCTCGATCCCGTCCGACCTGGCCGAGGCAGCGGCGGCGCTCGGCTACCCGGCGATGGCGCTGACCGACCACGACGGCGTCTGGGGCTCGATGGAGTTCGCCACCTGCGCCAAGAGCCACGGCCTGCGCCCGATCACCGGCGCCGAGCTGACCGTGCGCCTACCCAACCCCGATGTTGATGGGCGGGCGGCGCACTTGACGCTCTTGGTCGAGGACGACGACGGGTATCGGAACTTGTGCCGGCTCTTGACCGCGGCACACGCTCATACGCGGGACAACCCGGCGCGCGCCGCGGAACCGGCCTGGACGACGCTGGAGGAAGTCGAGCGGCACGCCGAGGGGCTCGTCTGCCTCTCCGGATGCGCGCGGGACGGGGCGCTCGCCGGGGCCTTCGAGCGCGGCGACACCGCCTTCGGCGAGCGGCTCGCCCGGCGCCTCCTCGCCGCCTTCGGTCGTAATCGCTTCCGGGTCGAGCTCCAACGTCCCTACTGGCGACGCGACCACGCGCGCAACCGCTGGCTCGCCCTCGTCGCCGAGCGGCTCGGCGTCGCCACCGTCGCCACCGGCAACGTCCACGCCCACGCCCGCTCGCGCTCACACCTCCAGGACGCCCTGGTCGCGGTCGGGCTGAACGAGACCCTCGAGTCCTCGGAGCCGCGGCGGCGCGGCAACTCGTCCTCGGCGCTCGCCTCGCCCGCCGCGATGGCCACCCGCTTCGCCGAGCATCCCGACGCCGTCGCCGAGACCGTCCGCCTCGCCGAGCGGCTCCGCTTCGACCTGACCACCGACCTCGGCTACAGCTATCCGCAGGAGGAGAACGCCGACGCGACGCTCGCGACGCTCTGCCGAGACCGGCTGGTCGAGGCCTACCCGCCCGGACGCAATCGTCGCGAGGCCGAGGGCAGGCTCGGGCGAGAGCTGGCGACGATCCGCAAGATCGGCCTCTCCGCCTTCTTCCTCCTCCACCACCGCCTGCTCGAGCTCGCCCGCGACGTAGCACTCGAGATACGGGGGAAGGAGGCCGCCCGCTCCCTCCTCCCACCGGGTCGCGGGCGCGGCTCCAGCGTCAGCTCGATCGTCTGCTACCTGACCGGCCTCTCCCACATCGACCCGGTGAAAGCGGACCTCTTCCCGGGCCGCTTCCTCAACGAGGAGATCGTCTCCGACGACGCCCGCTCGATGCCCGACATCGACCTCGACTTCCCCCGCGACATCCGCGAGGTGCTGATCCCCCGCGTGCACGAGGCCTATGGCGCGGATCGCTCGGCCCTCGTCGCCGCCTTCCCCACCTATCGCCCGCGCGGCGTCGTCCGCGATCTCGGCAAGGCACTCGGCCTGCCGCCGGAGGAGGTCGAGAAGGTCGCGGGAGTGGTCGGCTTCCACGATTCGGGGGCGGAGATGGAACGCGACGTGGTCGCCGTGCTGGGCGAGAAGCGCGCCCGCTCGTGCCGTTGGCAGGCGCTGCTGGAGGTGGGAAAGGAGGCGCTCGGCCTGCCCCGCCACGCCTCCCAGCACTCCGGCGGGATGGTGATCTCCACCGCACCGCTGGTCGACTTCTGCCCGTTGGTGCCGACCGCGATGGAGCGCCGCCAGATCGTCCAATGGGACAAGGACTCCTGCGCCGACGCCGGGCTGCTGAAGATCGACCTGCTCGGCCTGGGGATGCTCTCCGCGGTCGAACGCTGCGTCGACGAAGTCAAGGCGGCGGAGGACGAGACGATCGACCTCTCGCGCATCTCGCTCACGGATGAAAAGACCTTCAAGTCGATCCAGAGGGCCGAGACGACCGGCGTCTTCCAGATCGAGAGCCGCGCCCAGATGCAGATGCTGCCCCGCACCCATCCGGAAACCCTCGAGGACCTCACCGTGCAGGTGGCGCTGGTCCGGCCCGGCCCGATCCAAGGTGGCGCCGTCCACCCCTACATCGAACGCCGCAAGCGCCGGCGCGAAGACCCCGACTGGCCGATCCCCTACGAGCACCCCTCCCTGGAGAAGCCCCTGAAGGACACGCTGGGGACGATCGTCTACCAGGAGCAGGTGCTGGAGGTGGCGATGGAGTTCGCCGGCTTCACCGCCGCCCAGGCGGAGGGCCTGCGGCGGGCGATGAGCCGCAAGCGCTCCGAGGAGGAGATCGAGAAGCACCACCGCACCTTCGTCGCCGGCGCCCGGCGGGAATCGGGGGCCTCGGCCGAATTGGCGGAGGAGATCTGGGAGAAGATCCAGGGCTTCGCCGGCTTCGGCTTCCCGAAGGCCCACTCGGCGGCGTTCGGCCTGCTCGCCTACCAGTCGGCCTGGCTGCGGGAGCACCATCCCGAGGCCTTCCTCTGCGGCCTCTTGAACGAGCAGCCGATGGGCTTCTACCCGCCCGACGCCCTGGTCCACGAGGCGGCCCGCCGCAAGGTCCGCCTCGGCGGCGTCGACGCCAACCGCAGCCATGTCCTCTGCCACGTCGAATCGCCGTTGCGACGCGGCGAGCCGCCAGGAACACCCGGTGGCCTCGTGGTGCGGATCGGCCTCGACTACGTGAAGGGGGTGCGCAAGGAGGAGATGGAGGCGCTGGTCGCCGAGCGCGAGCGCGGTGGCCCCTACCGCGGCATCGCCGAGCTGGCCTCGCGCTCGGGAGTCGGGCTGCCGAGCCTCGAAAAGCTGGCCTGGGCCGGGGCCCTCGACGAAGTGCCGCTCGGGGCCGAGGAGGAACGGCGGCGGGCATTGTGGCGGGTCGGCGTCACCGGCAACGGGCGCAAGGCCGGCCGCGGCGTGACGCAGCTCGCCTTGCCGATCGAGCCGGCCGAGCCACCCCGCCTGGAGCGCCTCGGCGACTGGGGCGAGGTGATCGCCGATTACCGCTCGACCGGGATGGCCCTCGGCCACCATCCGATGGCGCTGATGCGCCCGGACCTTGCCGCGGAGCTGCCGCGCAGCGTCGACCTCGAGCGCATCGACAGCGGGGCGATGGTCGAGGTGGCCGGGATGGTCGTCGCCCGCCAGCGGCCGGAGACCGCGGGGGGGATCGTCTTCATGCTGATCGAGGACGAGGTCGGCGTGGTCAACCTGATCGTGCCCGCGCGCGTCTATGACCGCAATCGTGTCGTGGTCCGGGCCGCGCCCCTGATCCGCGCCGAGGGCAAGCTCGAGCGGCGCGAAGGGGTCGTCAACGTCCTCGTCGCCAGGATCGCGGAGCTGGAGCGCGAACCGGGGGCGGCGCCCGCAGCGGCCCCACCGGGGGCGTCGAGCGTGAGCGATCTGCCGACCTCCCCCGCCCGCGGCGTCCGCCGCGAACCGCGACCGGGGGCGGCGCGGAGGCGCGATCGTGAATTCGCCGTCGCCGAGCTGCGCGAGGTCGCCCCGGCCGGGCACATGTTCGGCCGGCGGGGCTGAGCGAGTTCGCAGTTGGCTCCGGATAGCGGCGCGAAGTGCGAACTCAGCCGCCGGCGTCAGCCACGGGCGAGCTGCGCCGCTTCCTCGTTGCCGAGGTAGGGCGCCAGGGTGAACTCGACCAGGTCGGGGCCGAGCGCCTCCAGCTCGTCGGTCTGGCCGGCGACGATGCGGCGCGAGATCAGCGAGACCATGCCGCCGACGAGGGCTTCCTCGGTGGAGTCGGAGAGGTGGTCGAGGACCGCCTTCGGCCGGCCCTCGCGACCGGCCCGCAGGTAGGGGAGGAAGGTCTGCACGGCGGCGTCGTAGCGCTCGACCACGACCGGCCCGGCGACCAGCGCCTCGACGATCGCGAGGCGCGCCAGGTTCGGCTCGGAGGCGAGGAAGGCGAGCATCTCCTCGATCGCGGCGATGATCTGCGCAGGCCAGTCATCCTCGGCCTCGTAGGCGGCGTCGACCCGCTCGCGCAGCTGCTCGGTGACCGTGTCGAAGGCGGCGACGAAGCACTCGTCCTTGCCGTCGAAGTGCTCGTAGAAGGTGCGCCGCGAGACCGCTGCGTGGCGGGTGACGTCGGCGATCGTGGTGCCGCCGTAGCCTTTTTCGGCAACCGCCTCGGCGAGGCCCGCGATCAGCCGCTCGCGCTGGTTGTGGACGACGAAGTCGCGCGGCAGCCCGTGCCGCCCCGGGGGGAGCCGCGAGAGCTCCGGCGGGTACTCGGCGGCGGGATCGGAGGCCACGAGGCGACGATACCTGTCGGGCACGGCCCTAAAGCCGGGCGGTGGCCCGCTGAGCCGACTCGGCTCCGATATAGGGAGTCAGGGCGAAGTCGACGAGGTCTGGCAAGAGCGACCCGATCTGCTCGGATTCGCCGAGCACGATGCGCTGGTAGATGACCCAGAAGATGCCACCGACGATCGTCTCCTCCAGTGTGTCGGGGAGGTCGTCGCCGTGGTCGGAGTACTCGCGGCCTTTGCGCAGCAGCGGCACGAACGCCTGTAGCGAGTGCTCGTAGCGCTCCTGCGCGGCGGGGCCGGCGGAGAGCGCCTCGACGATGCAGGTGCGGGCGAGCGCCGGCTCGTCGGAGACGTAGGTGAGGAAGGCGCCCAGTCCGGCGACCAGCCGCTCCTCCCAGCCCTCGGCCTCGGCGGTCGCCTCGACCACGCGGGCGAGCGATTCCTCGACCGCGAAGTCCTGGGTGGCGAGGAAGCAGTCTTCCTTCGAAGAGAAGTTGTCGTAGAAGGTGTTGCGGGCGATGCCGGCGCGGCGCACGATGTCGGCGACGGTGACCGCACGGTAGCCGCGCGCCATCGTCTCCTCGGCCAGCGCCGAGACGATCCGGGCGCGCTGATGGCGGGCGATGAACTCGCGCGAGAGGCGCTGCCGTCCGGGCGGGGGGCGCATCGAAGTCCGTTGAGCCACGAACGGCACGGTACCGGAACTGAGATTACTTCAACTTGGGGGATGTTGAGTGCAGGAAACGGGTACTTCGGTGGAATCCGGCAGGGCTTAAGGACCTATCGCGGTAGGACCTAAAAGGCGCCGTGACGGCCCTCGCCGGCGGCGAAGCGGGCGGCGCCTCGGGCGGCCACCGCGAGCGTCTCGCGACCGAGCCGGTGCTCAAGCGCAAGCCCCTCCTCGAAGGGCAGGCCGATCCCCTCGATCGCGGCACGGCGGTCGGCGAGCATCGTCTCCTGCGGGAAGCCCGCCAGCTGCTCGGCGAGGGCGAGGGCGCGCTCCAGGTGCTCGCCCGGCGCCGTCACCGCGGTGATCAGGCCGATCCGCTCGGCCTCCGCCGCGTCGACGGCGCGGCCGGTGAGGATCAGGTCGAGGGCGCGGCCGAGCCCGACCACCCGCGGCAGCCGCTGCGTCCCGCCGTCGACCAGCGGCACCCCCCAGCGCCGCTCGAAAAGACCGAAGGTAGAGGTGGGGGTCGCCAGGCGCAGGTCACACCAGAGCGCCAGCTCGACTCCGCCCGCCAGGCACCAGCCGTCGATCGCCGCGATCGTCGGCTTCGAGGCAGCCAGCCGGCTGAAGCCCATCGGCCCGGCCGGGTGGTCGACGTCGAGGTCGATCGCCTTCAGGTCGGCGCCCGCGCAGAACGCCTCGCCTCCAGCCCCGGTGAGGACCAGGGCGCGGGCGCCGTCGTCAGCCTCGAAGCTCTCGAAGCCCGCACGTAGGGCGCGCGCCGTGGCCGCGTCGACGGCGTTCCGCCGCTGCGGCCGGTCGATCGTCAGCACCGCGGCGGCGCCGACCCGCTCGTAGCGCACCTCCGCCATGGCGCCATCGTCCCACAGGGCCACCCGGCGATGCACGGGTCGCCCACCGAACAGCGGTGAGCAGCGCGTCGCTGACGCTGTTCACCGCTCGGGCGCTGATCGCGCCCACATATGCGGGGTCGGGCGGGCTAGTCGCGGCACGACTCGCGGGGTGCGCCGACGACGCCCGGCTCCCGCGCGAGATGCGCCCCGGTCGCCGGTCGCGGGAGGGGCAGGGTCCCCACGACCACCGGGAAAGCTAGGAGCCGGCTCGGACGGCGCCTCCCGTCTCGGCTCGGGGACGCCCCTCGGCCGGCTCCCGGCCAACCGAAAAACGACCGGTGATGGCGCTCGTTGCCTGCCCACGCGTAGCCTTCGCGTCAGAAGCTCGGTCGCGCCACCTTCGAGACCTTCCCCCCTTGGCTTCTCGGGAGGACCGGTCTCTCCCGGTCGCAGGAGCAAGGTACGCCTCGCCGGCGGTAAGACGCAAGGGGGGAGCGCCCTTCCATTCCGCAAACTGCGCAGTTAGGGTGGCCGCGGGATGAACGGGTCAGAGGCCTCGGCGCGACGGGCGCGCCGCAACGTGGTCTTGACGGCGGCGATCGCCGGTCTCGGCGGGCTGCTCTTCGGCTACGACACCGGCGTCATCGCGGGCGCCCTGCTCTTCATCAAGGGCGACTTCCACCTCGACAGCTTCGCCCAGGGCCTGGTCGTCGCCGCGGTGCCGATCGGCGCGGTCGGCGGCGCCGCGGTCGCCGGCCCCGCCGCCGACACCTACGGCCGGCGGCTGATGATCCTGGTCGCCGCCGTCGTCTTCATGGTCGGCGCGCTGGTCTCGGCGGCCGCGCCGGGCGAGCTGGTCCTGGTCCTCGCCCGGATCGTGGTCGGCGTCGCGATCGGCCTCGCCTCGGCCGCCGCCCCCGTTTACATCTCCGAGGTGGCGCCGCCGGAGAGCCGCGGTCGCCTGGTCAGCTTCTTCCAGCTGGCGGTGACGGTGGGGATCCTCGTCGCCTACCTGGTCGGGCTTGCCTTCAACGGGATCGAAGGCTGGCGCTGGATGCTCGGGCTCGGCTGCGTGCCGGCGCTGGCGCTCGCCTTCGGCATGCTGCGGATGCCGCAGAGCCCGCGCTGGCTGGTGATGCAGGGGGACGATTTCGCCGCCCGCGCGGTGCTGGCGAAGATCCGCGTCGACGACCCCGACACGATCGACCGCGAGATCGACGAAATCGAGGAGTCGGTCCACCGCGACGCCAAGCCGGGCTCCTGGTCGGACCTGCTGCAGCCGGCGGTGAAGGCGGCGCTGGTGGTCGGTATCGGGCTGGCGATCCTGCAGCAGGTGACCGGCATCAACACGGTCATCTACTACGCCCCGACGATCATCGAATTCACCGGCGTCAACTCCTCGGCGGGCTCGATCCTGGCCGCGGTCGGGGTCGGGATCATCAACGTCGGCATGACCCTGGTGGCGATCCGCCTGCTCGACAAAGCGGGGCGCCGCACGCTGCTGATGATCGGCGTCTCGGGGATGGTGATCTCGCTGGTCGCGCTCGGCGGCGCCTTCGTGGGCGGCGGCGGCTCGACCCTCGCCTCGGTAGTCGCGATCGTCAGCCTGATGACCTACGTCGCCTCCTTCGCGATCAGCCTCGGCCCGATCTTCTGGCTCCTGAACGCGGAGATCTACCCGCTCGGGGTGCGCTCCAAGGCGGCCGGCCTCGGGACGATGGCGAACTGGACCTTCAACTTCATCGTCTCGCTCACCTTCCTGCTGCTGATCGAAGCGCTCGGGCGGGCGGGCGCGTTCTGGTTCTACGCCGCGATCGGCGTGCTCACGCTCTGGTTCTGCTGGAAGCTGGTGCCGGAGACGAAAGGCAAGCCGCTGGAGGAGATCGAGGAACTCTTCGAAGAACGGGCCGGAGTCAAGGCCGCGCCGTCGGTCCCGCCCGGTCCGGTCGCGCCGGCCGGCTGAGCGCGGGCATCCGGCGGGCGAGCGCGGTAGCGCCGAGACGCCCCGGTACCCTTCGTCGATGCGCGTCGACGAGATCATCGCCGCAAGCCGCCCCACCTTCTCGGTCGAGTTCTCCCCGCCGCGGTCGCCGGAGGGGGAGAGGAACCTGTTCGAGACCGCGCGCCAGCTGCGCGAGCTGGAGCCCGACTTCGTCTCGGTCACCTACGGCGCCGGCGGCTCGACCCGCGAGGGGACGGTGGAGATCACGCGCAGGCTGAAGGACGACCTCGGCTACGAGACGATGGCCCACCTGAGCTGCGTCGGCGAGACGGAGGAGGGCCTCTCGGCGACCCTCGACAAGATCGCCGCGGCGGGGATCGAGAACGTCTTCACCCTGCGCGGCGACCCGCCGCGCGGCCAGAGCGACTTCGTGCAGCCCGAGGGAGGCCTCGGCAGCGCCGCCGAGCTGGCCCGCTTCATCAGCGACGGGCCCTGGGGCTTCGCCCTCGGCGGCGCCTGCTTCCCCGAGGTGCACCCGGAGGCGCCCGACCTGCAGACCGACCTCGCCTACCTGAAGCAGAAGGTCGAGGCGGGGGCGTCGTTCCTCACCACCCAGCTCTTCTTCGACAACCAGGTCTACTTCGACTTCGTCGCCGCGGCGCGGGCGATCGGGATCGAGGTGCCGATCCTGGCCGGGGTGATCCCGGTCGGCAGCTTCGCCCAGACGCGGCGGATCTGCGAGCTCTGCGAAGCCTCGATCCCGGCGCCGCTGGAAGCGGCCTTCCAGGCGGTCGGCGACGACCCCGAGCGGGAGTTCGAGCTCGGCGTCGCCTACGCCGCCCAGCAGTGCTCGGAGCTCCTGATCGCGGGCGCGCCGGGGATCCACTTCTACGCCCTCAACCGGGCGCCGGCGACGCGCGCGGTGCTCGGCGCGCTGAAGGCCTCGAAGCCGTGGGAGCGGACCCGCGGCGACGCGGCGACGCTCGCCGGCCGGATCGGCTGACCGCGCATCGCGGTCGTCCTAACCGGCGCTATGGGTGGGTAGGGACGACCGCGCTCAGACTGGGGCGCGGTAGGCGGGGAAGAACCCGGCGGCGCGGCGGTCGCCGGTGAGCTCGGCGTAGCGCCCCGGATCGCAGACCAGCTCCGAGGTGCGCCAGGCCAGCGTGCGGTTGGCGAAGCCGCGCTTGAACTCCTCCAGCGCGTCGCCGGGGCGCAGGCCGCCACCGAGGTTCAGCGGCAGCTCCAGCTCCCCTGATAATTCGATCAGCCGTGCCAGCACGTTCTTCATCGGCGAGTCGCCGAGGTGCGAGTCGGCGCTGCCGCTGAGGTAGTAGTGCAGGTAGCCGTCTGAGACGCAGGCGATCGAGGCGGCGGCGGGGGCGCCCGCGGGGTCCGAGGCGATCGCCAGCCAGGTGCGCTCGGCGGGCAGCAGCCGGTCGAAGTAGGAGGCGCCGAAGAAGTAGTGCGGCGCGGCGTCGGTGCGGCGCATCGTCTGCTCGTAGAGGTCGAGGAAGGCGGCCCGCTGGTCGGCCGTCGTGCGGTCGCCGGGGACCAGATCGACCGTGTAGCCGGCCTCGAGGTTGCGGCGCACCTGGCGCCGGTCGGTCGGTCGGCTCTTCGGCTTCAGCGCCGGGTCGGCGATCTGCACCACGTTGCGCTCCGTGGTCCCCGACAGCGGCACCAGGTCGAGCCGGTGGCGGATGAAGGCCGAGACGAGGCCGGTGCGGTGGAAGTCGACCTCGGCCGGATCGAGCCACCCGTCCCCAGGTGGTGCGTTCGCAGTTCCCCCCACTATGTGTGGGGAACTGCGAACGCGCTCGGGGGGGGCGTCGCCGATCACGGTGAAACCCGGATAGCCGTAGGGCGAGACCGCGTCGAGGTCAGGGCCGTCGCCGATCGGCCGCACGATCAGCGGGGCCAGCAGCTCCGCCGCCTCGGTCTCGATCCGCAGCGTGTGGGTGGCGCCCTCGGCGGCGAGGAAGTGGGCACCGCGGAAGAACTCGCCCGCTTGGCCGCCGACGCCGCTGCCGGCCGAGGCGCCGCCGTCCTCGATCAGCTGCGCGACGGTCCTAGATGACCGATTCCGCGACACCGCACACCCGGATGACGCGCCCGGCACACTGCGCGTCTCGGCGTCCTCGGGCTTGCCTTTGCCCACCGGCAAAGGCTGCACCCTGCGTCCTTGATCTGCTTGGCCGGGCGCGCCCCCGGTCACACCCTGTCGTGGAATCGGTCATCTACTCACCCGAACAGGTCCGCGGTGGCGGCGCGGAACTCGGCGGGGAGGACGCCCCAGACCTCGCAGTCGTCGGCTGGCTCCCCCTCGCGCGCCAGGTGCCCGCGCATCGTCCCCTCGTGCTTCCAGCCGAGGCCCGCGACCGTCTTCTTGGCGATCTCGTTGCGGGCGGGGATGCGGCCGTAGACGCGGTGGGCGCCGAACTCGTCGAAGGCCTTCTTGATTCCCAATGCCTCGGCGCGCCGGCCGACGCCCTTGCCGCGGACGTCGTCGCCGATCAACGCGCCGAGCTCAGGCGCGGTCTGGCGGAAGAGCCCGTAGAGGGCGATGAAGCCGACCGGCTCGTCGTAGCCCTCGACCACGATCGCGTACTTGCGGTCCTCGCCGGAGTTGTCCACCGCCCGCTTCGTCCACCCTTCGGCCTGCTCGAGCGAGAAAGAATCGCGCTGCTCCATCAGCGACTTGGTCGCCTCCGGGTTGTTGAACCAGCGGTGGACGGCGGCCGCGTCGCCCTCCTCGAAGGGGCGCAGGGAAACCTTAGGCCGATCAGTCATGTGCCTCAGCCTATTGAGGCGCTGGCGAACCGCGTCAGACGACGACGGGAATTTCTAGGCCTCTGCGGTCGAGCGCTTTGCGGATCACTCGCTCGACGTCCGAGGATGGGGAATGAATTGCCAACGAGAAACCCTGCTGCCCGCACCGAACTTCCTCGGCGAGGTGGGCGACGAACTCGTCGGCAAATGAGTGACTGGTGCCTGACTTGATGGTGCTCCGGTGGGATCACTCGAACTGATCGGCCATGCATCCCGTGCCAGTCGACAAATACACGCAGGCGTACCGCGAACATGGGGTGAATTGACAGCTCCAGCTGGCTGCAGTCCAACTCGAGTGAGTCCGGCATCTTGGTGGTCGAGAGGGAAGTCCTCCTTCCATCCTCCAGCGCCGGTGCGACGGCCAAGTTCTTTGCCAGTCCATGCCGGGGAACCCTACGTTTCCCAACGGAAGCCTCGCGTGATTCAGTCCGGGGCTAGGCCGTGGCCGGTGGCCACGAGGCGGAGGGTCTTGGCGAGGATGCGGAGGTCGAGCCGGGCGCTGCGGTGGTCGGCGTACCAGGCGTCCAGTTCCACCCGCTCCTCCCAGGGGATGCCGGCGCGGCCCTGGACCTGGGCCCAGCCGGTGATCCCCGGCAGGACGTCGAAGCGGCGGTGCTGCTGGAGCGAGAAGTGCTCGGTGTGGGCGGCAAGTGAGGGGCGCGGCCCGACGATCGCCATCTCGCCGCGCAGGACGTTGACCAGGTTGGGGACCTCGTCGAGCGAGGTGCGGCGCAGGAAGGCGCCCGAGCGCGTCACCCGGGGATCGCCGCGGAGGACAGCGGTGCCGACCCCCACCGGGTCAGACCCTTCCCGCATCGTCCGCAGCTTCAGCATCTCGAACTCGGCCTCCCCCTTGCCGACCCGGCTCTGGCGGTAGATCACCGGCCCGCGGCTGTCGAGCTTGATCCAGATCGCCGCCGCGAGGATCAGCGGCGAGAGGACGAGGAGCCCGAGCGCGGCGAGCAGCTTGTCGGCGGCGGGCGGCATCAGTGGGGCCCCCGGGTCGCGGCGCTCACCGCGTCCCCGCCGCCTTCTCCCAGCGCCCGCCGCTGCCGTGGCGCCAGCGGTCCCAGAGGCCGAGGACGATCGAGGCCTGGGTGAGGACGTAGTAGCGACAGACGCGCACGATCGCGTCGTCGGGGAGGCGCGCCGAGAGTGCCGCCACCCCGAGCAGCGCCAGCTGGGCGAGCAGGGTCAGGTAGTAGAACCAGCCGCTCCCCAGCAGCGCCAGGTTGGCGAGGAAGACGAGCAGGTGGAGGAACGGCGTCGCGTAGCGGAGCAGCCGATGGGAGAAGAGCTCGAAGGCGAAGGGCGGCGGGTAGCCGCGCGGGTCGAGCATGCCTTCGCCGACGACGATGTCCCAGAGGCCGACCATCATCCTGCGTTTGCGGGCGAACTCGCCCTCGATCGTCGGCACCATCTTCTCCTCGGCCCGCGCGTCGGGTGCATAGAGGGAGCGCAGGCCGCGCTTGGCGAGGCGGAAGGGGAAGCTGAGGTCGTGGCTGCCCGACGGCGACAGGTCCTCGTAGGCGCTCCGCCGCACCGCGTAGATCGCGCCGTTGCCGGCGGTGATCCCGGCGAGCTCGGACTCCATCGCCCGGATCGCCATCTCGTAGCGCCAGTAGGCGCCCTCGAGGTTGTCGCCGTCGGGGTCGAGGAAGTGGACCTGGCCGCAGACGTAGCCGACGCGCGGGTCGGCGAAGGGGGCGAGCAGGCGGCCGAGCGCGTCCGGGGCCCACTCGGCGTTGGCGTCGGAGAAGGCGAGGAACTCGCCGTCGGCGTCGGCGACCGCTTCGTTCAAGGCGGCGACCTTGCCGCCCGGCGGCAGCTCGAGCACCAGGTCGGCGCCCGCGGCGCGCGCCCGCTCCGGGGTGGCGTCGGTGGAGCCGTCGTCGGCGACGATGATCTGCAGGCGCTCGCGCGGCCAGTTGAGGTGGAGCGCGTTCTCGACTTTGGCCGCGATCACCTCCTCCTCGTCGTAGGCGGGCACGATCAGCGAGACCAGCGGCGGTTCCCCCGGAGCGGTGCCGGTGCCGAGCGCCCGCGGCGCCTTCGGGCCGCCCATCGCTTCGCGACCGCGCCGCCCCGAGACCAGCGCCCGGAGCACGAACGGGTAGCCAACCTGGGCGTAGACGATCGCCAGGGCGCAGAGCCAGAAGACGATCGCAGCGAGGGTCGTCACCGGCGCCCCGCGCGGTCGGGCGGCGGCGCGGGCGGCGCGTCGAGCAGTTCCTCGTAGAGCGCCAAGGTGAGGCGGGCGGCCTCCTCCCAGGAGTAGGGACCGGCGGCGGCGGCACGGGCGGCGGCGGCGAGCTCCTCGCGGGCGGCCTCCTCGCCGGTCAGCTCGCGCAGGGCGCGCGCCAGGGCGGCGGTGTCACCGGGCGGGACCAGGCGGGCGGCGCCGATGTCGGCGACCTCGGGGAAGCCGCCGACCGCGCTCACCACCATCGGCTTGCCGAAGGCGAGGCCGGTGTAGAGGACGCCGGAGTGCTCGGCGTCGAGGTAGGGCAGGGCGACGACGTCGGCGCGGCGGAAGATCGCCGGGATCTCGGCGTCCTCGACGAAGCGGGTGACGAAGCGGACCTTGGCGCCGGTCAGCGCCGCCATCTCGTGCAGCGGCTCGACCGACATGCGCGGGTTGCCGACGATCCAGAGCTCGGCCCCGGCGACCTCGCTGAACGCCTCGAGCAGGTTCTCGAGCCCCTTGTAGGGGCGCAGCAGGCCGAAGGAGAGGACGACCGGGCCCTCGGCTCCCCGCAGCTCCTCCGGCAGCGGCTTCTCCTCCGGCAGGCGGGTGAGGTAGTCGAAGGCGCCGTGCGGGATCACCCGGATCCGCTCGGCGGGCAGCCCGACCTCGTCGCGCAGGCGGGTGGCGCCGTGCAGCGAGTGGGCGACGACCGCGTCCATGGAACTGAAGACCTTGCGGGCGGACCGGGCGGCGCGGCGGCTCGCGTCGGGGGGAAGGATGTAGTGCGCGGTCATCACCCGCGGCCGGGCCGGCGGCAGCAGGCGGCGGTCGAGGCCGGGAAGCGTCAGCCACTGGTAGTGGACGAGGTCGGCCGCGCCGGGGTCGCGGCGGAAGGCGAGCATGTCGCGCAGGTGCTCGGCGCCCTTGAACGGCAAGCGGACGGTGGAGGAGAGCCCACGCGCGGCGGTCCGCTTGTAGAAGCGCTCGTCGACCGCGTAGCCCTCCGCCTCGGGGACGGCGCCGTAGAGGAACTTGGTGGTGACCAGCTCGACCTCGGCGCCGGCGCGGGCGAGCGCCGCGGCGAGGGCGCGGTCGTAGGGCGGCGTGAAGGCGGATGGGTCGACTAGTTGGACGCGCATGGGTGACAACTGGGGTTTACAAAAACTGTTAACCGCGGTTGACAATTATCGTGGCCGTCATGGCCGCGGACCTCTCCTACTGCGTGGTGAACACGAACGGGCGGGACTACCTGCTCCGCTGCCTGGCCGCGATCGAGGCGACGCACCCGGCCGACGTCCCCCGCGAGATCCTCGTCCTCGACAACGCTTCGACCGACGGCTCCGCCAACACCGTGCGCGCTCTCGGCGACGAGATCGAGCTGATCGAGCAGCCCCGGCCGACCGGCAAGGCGGAGAACGACTCACTGCTGATGGAGCGCGCCCAGGGCCGCTACTGCCTGCTGCTGAACGAGGACTCCGAGCTCCGCCCCGGCGCCACCGCCGCCCTGATCGCCGCGCTCGACGCCGACCCGAAAGCGGCAGCCGCGACCCCGCAGCTGCTCGACGCCAACGGCGCCCCCTACCCCTGCGCCTGGCGCTTCCCGGGTGTCGGCACCGCGCTCGCCGGCGCCCTCTTCCTCCACCGGTGGCTGACGGTCGAGAGCAAGGGCACCGCGACCCGCCGGGTCGACTGGGCCCAGTCGAGTGCCCTCCTCGTCCGCCGCGAGGCGGCCGCCACGGTGAACTTCATGGACCCCGACTTCTTCGTCTACTACGACGAGTGCGACTTCGCCAGGCGCCTCGCCGATGCCGGCCGGCACGAGCTCTTCGTCCCCGGAGCCCAGGCCGTCCACCACGACCAGCTCGCCACCGACCTCTCCGCCGGGCTGCCGCGGATCGTCGAATTCCACCGCAATCGCGACCTCTACATGCGAAAGCACCACGGCCGCAGCGCGGCGCTCGCGGTCCGCCTCCTCACCGCCTGGTCCTACGGCGTCCGCGCGCTCGCGGCGGCCGTCATCCCCGGGCAGCCCGCAGACGTCTACCGCGCCCACGCGCGGCAGGCGCTCTTCCCGGCGCGCGGCGTCGGGATCCGCGAGCGCGCCGAAGCCGCTCCCGGCTAGTCCGTCTTCGTCTCGGCCTTGGCGGTCTTCTCGGAGGACTCGCTTGAGTCGCCCGAGATGCCGGCGATGCCCGATTTGAACTCGCGCATGCTCTTGCCGAGGCCGCGACCGGCCTCCGGCAGGCGCTTCGGGCCGAGGACGAGGATGGCGATGATCGCAACGATGGCGATCTCGAGGGGTCCGATCTGGGAGAACATCCCGCGATTATGGCCCATCCCAGGTGAGTTCGCAGAAACCCACACCATGCGGGGCTAACTGCGAACGCACCACGGCGGCCAAAGACCCTAGAAGCGCGAGTCCTGGTCCATCTGCTCGGCTTCGTAGAGCTCACCCGGCTCGGCGTCGATCGCCGCCGGCCGGGCGCGCAGGGCGGCGAACGCGGCGGCCAGCTCGCTCGGGTGGCGGAGGCGGCCCAGCCAGCCGCGCTCCTCGGCGGTGAAGAAGCCGAGCGCGAGCAGGACCGCCGGGTAGAGCAGCGCCAGCGCCAGGCGGCCGAGCAGGCCGCCGAAGCCCGAAGCGGGCAGCGCCAGCTCGCCGACCCCGACCAGGGCCGCGGCGGCGAAGAGGATCCGGGCGAGGCGGCCCCATTCGTAGGGCACCGGGAAGAGCCGCTGGGTGAACCAGTACATCAGCGCGATCACGACCAGGTAGGAGGCGACCAGGGCGAGCCCGGCGCCGACGATCCCCAGCGGCGGCACCAGCAGCAGGTTGAGCGCGATGTTGGCGGCAAGTGCGGCGAGCGCCGCCGGCAGGTTGTACTCGGTGCGCCCGGTGCGGCCGAGGATCACCACCATCGCCATGTAGAGCGCGTAGAGGGTGACGGCGGCGGCGATCAGGCCGACCACTTCGTAGGCGCCGAAGAATTTCGGCGCGGCGAAGAAGCGCAGCAGGTACTGGGCGAGCAGCCAGAGCCCGACCACCAGCCAGGTGCAGCCGGCGAGGAAGAGGGTGATCACGGTGGCGTAGGTGCGCCGCGCCTCCTCGTCGTCGTGGATCGAGTAGGCGAGCGGCGGCCAGGCGAGCTGGAAGCCGCGCACGACCACGTTCACCGCCTGGGCGAACTTCACCGCCAGCGAGTAGAGGCCGGCCTCGCCGAGCCCCTTGACCTGGACGATGATCAGCCGGTCGGCGAAGTTGAGCAGGTAGAGGCTGACCTCGGCGGGCATCGTTGGCAGGCCGAAGCGCAGCAGCCGGCGCAAGAGCGGCGGATCGACCTTGAGGGTGAGCCGGCGACGCTGGGCGAAGATCATCCCCAGGACGAAGAGGGCGCCGACGACGTAGGAGCCGAGCAGGAGGCCGCGCGCCCCGTCCCCTACCCCGACCACGAGGACGACCGTCAGCGCGATCGTCCCGAGCACGTTGGCGATCGTGGTGATGAAGTAAGCGCGAGCGCGCTCGTCGAGGCGGAAGAGCGTCAGCAGGTATTCGAACAGCGTCGCCACCCAGAGCCCGCCGATCGAGATCCGCACCAGTTCGGTGGCGGTATGCAGTTCGTCGGGCTTGGGGTTGAGCAGCGCTTCCGACAGCGGCCCGGCGAAGGGCAGGGCGATCAGCGCCGTCACCGTCACCGTCCAGAAGAGGCCCGAGAAGGTCGCGCCGACGATCCGGTCGGGGTCCTCGTCCTCGCGGTAGTAGAAGCGCAGCACCGCCTCGATCAAGCCGAGGCGGACGACGATGCTGACCGAGACGACGGCGGCGAAGAGGACCTCGGCGGCGCCGTAGTCGTCGAGGCTGAGGTGGCGCGTGTAGAGCGGCAGCAGCGCCACCGCGATCAGCTTCGAGAGGATGCTCGCCGCCGTGTAGGCGGCACCCGTGGTGGCGAGGCGCCTCAGGTATCCCGACACGCGACCACCCTAGAAGCCGCGAGGGAGGCCCCGATCGCCATCAGCACCCACGTAATGGGATCTTGGAAGAACCCTGCATAAGCCATCGTGTGCACCAGCAGCGCGACGAACGCCGCCAGCACGGCGGTGCGGGCGATGAAGACGTGGGGCGGGCCACGGTCGGGACCGCGCGCCCAGAGCCCCGCACCCATCGTCCAGAGCGCGACGAGGACCAGGGTGACGTAGACGACGAGCCCGATCAGCCCCTGCTCGGCGGCGACGGTGACCGGCTCGGTGTGGGAGATCGTCACCGGTTCACCCTTGTGGTGGTCGCTGTAGGCGTGCTGGAAGGAGCCCGAGCCGTACCCCCACAGCGGCCGTTCGGAGAACAGTTCGGCGCCGCCGGAGATCAGGTGGCCGCGGCCGGAGAAGTCGACGTTGAGCCGATCCGGGGTGATCGACTTGCCGCCGACCAGGAGGACCACCAGCGCGCCGCCGATCACCCCGACGATCGTCACCGCGAGCGTCCAGCGCCACGACCAGCGCAGCGCCGCCAGCATCGCCAGGCCGGCCAGCAGGGCGACGAAGCTCGACTGGCTGAAGGTCTGCGCGAGGCCGAGCCAGAGGACCAGCATCGCCGCGGTCAGGGTCCAGAAGGCGCGCCGCTCCTTGGCGTCCGTCCGGGAATCCGCGTGTGCGGCTGGCGAGGGCCGGACCGAGCGGGGGTAGGACGCAGGTCGCCCGAATGGCACCGCCATTTGGGCGACCGAGGACGACGCCCCGCGAAGTGTGTCCGGCGCCGCCAGGCGTGCGCGGGGATTCCCGGACGGACGCCTGATCCAGAGCATCACCGCGGTGACCACCACCAACACCAGGGAGAGGTAGCGACCGTAGATGTTCGGGTCCCAGAACATCGAGTTGACCCGGAAGTAGGTGTGGAATTCGTTCGAGCGGATCACCGCCTCGTTCCAGAAGAGGCTGCGGCTCAGGTACTCGACGCTGCCGACGACGACGAACGCGGTCGCCTCGGCCGCGATCAGGCCCAGGGCCCAGACGAGCAGGCGGCGATCCCACTCGACCTCGCGCAGCAGCCCGTAGACCAGCGTGAACGGGATCATGAAGAAGCAGATTTCCTGCAGCGCTTTCGAGAATTCGTCCGAGTAGAGCGCCTGCAGGGCGTAGAGGAAGACGAAGGCCGCGAGGGCTTTCGGCAGCCACGCGAGCCGCCGCTCCCCGGGGGGCGGATCAGGGCTGACCACGGCAGCGAGGACGCCCGCCGCGATCACCACGTAAAGCGGCACCAGCAGGTTGGCCGATTCCCCCCCCGATTCCAGCGGGATGCGGAAGGGCAGGAGGCCGATGACCGCGAGCGGCAGCGCCACCGGCCAGCGCCGGAAGACATAGGCGAGCGCCACCACCAGGATCACGCCCACCACGACCGCCACCCCAGCTTTCGCCCCGTGGTGGCGCAGTTCGACGATCCGGTGGGAGTGCCACTGGTCGCCGAGGATCAGGATCGGGAAGAGGACCAGGGCGACCAGCATCAACGCCGAGCGGAGGCGGCCCGCGGGCAGCAGGATCGAGGCCGCCGCGGCGCCCGCGGCGATCAGGACGCCGGCACCCGAGAGGAAGGCGCTCAACCCGACTGCCCCTTGCCCGCGGCTCCTTCGGGAACGCACGGCACCGCGCCCCGTTCGTACAGCCGGATCGTCCCCGGCAGGGTCAGCGCCCGTCCTTCGTCTTCGAGGATCACCCGCAGGCGGTAGCGCCCGACCGGCTGGATCACCCCCGCGTCGTCCTTCCCGTCCCAGTGGTAGGTGTGGTAGCTGTAGCGCTTCAGGAAAGCGCCTTCGGCGAGCGTGCGGACCATCGCCCCACCCGGTTTGATGATCTCCACCGTGGCGTCGTTGGAGGTGGTGGTGCGGAATTTCAGTCGCACCCGACGGTGACACGGCCCGGCCGGCGTGAACGCGTTGGTGTGCTCCCCCGCGATCTTGAATTTGTCGATCACCTGCGGGTCGCGCTTCACCCGCTGGGCGTAGGCGAAAGCGACGAGCGTGGCGACGACGAGCAGCGCGAAGACGACGGCGGCTAGGTCAACCTTCCGCCGCGGCATTGTCCTCGCCGACGACTACCGAGACCTTCGCTTTGTTCGACACTTCCCTCACTTCGGCGGTCATCGGCTCGACTTTCGGGATCGACATCCGCTTGGCCACCTCCTTGGCTTCCGACTTGGCGCCGGGTTCGAACATCACCACCGAGCTTTCGAAGGTGGAGTTGGTGTTGGTGACCGCGCCGAGTTCGAAGCCCTTGTTTTCGATCTTGCCGCCCCAGCTGGCGGCGAGGCCGGTGACCGAGGTCCCGTTCAGCACCGCGACTTCGATTTCTTCGGGCTTGACCTTCTTCGCCGCCTGCTTGCTCGCCTGGTGGGCGCCCTTCGAGCTGCCGCCGCCGCTGTTGGCGACCGCGTAGACGACCCCGCCGGCGACGAGCACGAAGACGACGAACAGGACGATCAGCAGCGCCGGCCGCGAAAGCGACTCGCCGAAGCCCGAGAACCGTTCCTGGAGGCGCTCGCCGCGCGTCTGTTCCGGTAAGCCTTCCTCGCGCCTTTGTCTTCGCAGCTGGCGCTGCTCGACCGCCTCGTGCTCGGCGGTCCGCGCCTCCTCCAGTTCGCGCAGCTCCTCCGCCCGCTGCGCGGCGATGTTCTGCGTCGCCTCCATCCGCTCCCGTTCGCGCTCCGGCGCCGAGCCCGCCCATTCGCGCAGCCGGCGGATGTCGCGGCCGTGGGCAAAGGAGAGCAAGGCGAAGATGGCCAACCCGAGGAAGGACGCGAGGCCCGCGAGGGAGCCGATTCTTTCGATCGTGTGCAGCAAAGTTGCGGAAGGCTACTCGTCCAGCACGACCGTCGTGGCGTCTGCGCCCGGTGCGGCGATCAAGTCTACGACCCGCTCCGCCAAATTAGCCTCATCCCCGGCCAGAATCAGCGCTTCGAGCGAAGCGAGGGTCGAATCGACCCAATCCGCTTCGAGCGGGGTCGTGCGCACCGCCCGGTTGATCCGCTTGGCGGCGGTCGGCTGAGGGATCTCGTCGGCGGAGAAGAGCACCTCGTGCAGCTTCTCGCCGGGGCGTGGCTGGGTGAACTCGACCGCGATGTCGCGCTCGGGCTCGTAGCCGGCGAGCCGGATCATGTTGTGGGCGAGGTCGACGATCTTCACCGGCTCGCCCATGTCGAGGACGAAGACCTCGCCTTTGCCGGCGCCGATGTCGCCCGCGCGGATCACCAGCTGGACCGCCTCCGGGATCGTCATGAAGTACCGCGTCATCTCCGGATGGGTGACGGTGACCGGGCCGCCGCGCTCGATCTGGCCGCGGAAGATCGGTACCACGCTGCCCGAGGAAGCGAGCACGTTGCCGAACCGCACCGAGGCGAAGCGGGTGCCGGGGTGGGTGTTGCCGGCCACCTCGACGATCCACTCCGCCAGCGCCTTCGAGGCGCCCATCACGGTCTGCGGGTTGACCGCCTTGTCGGTCGAGATGAGGACGAAGCGCTCGGCCTTCGCCGCCGCCGCCGTTTCGGCGGTGATCCGGGTCGCGATCGCGTTGTTGCGGACCGCCTCCAGGGGGTTTGCCTCCATTAGCGGCACGTGCTTGTAGGCGGCGGCGTGGAAGACGACGTCGGGCCGGAAGCGCTGCATCGTCTCCAGCATCCGGTGCGGCTCGCGGCAGTCGGCGAGCACCGTCTCGGCGCCTGCGAAGTGGCGCTCGTCGAGCATCTCGCGCTCGATTTCGAAGAGGTTGTCCTCGGCGTGGTCGAGCATCACCAGGAGGCGCGGCCCGACGCGAGCGATCTGGCGGCAGAGCTCGGAGCCGATCGAGCCGCCCGCCCCGGTGACCAGGACGACTTTGTCGTGCAGGTAGGCGCCGACGCGGTCGAGCTCGACCACGATCGGCTCACGGCCGAGCACGTCCTCGACCTGGACCTCGCGCAGCTGCTTGCTCAGCTGGACGCCGCCCCGCAGCAGCTCGAAGACGGTCGGCAGGGTGCGCACGCGGATCCGCCGCTCGCGGCAGGCGGCGACGACCTTGGCCCGCAGCGTGCCCGGCGCCGAGGGGATCGCGATGATCACTTCGTCGGGCTCGGTCTCGTCGAGGATCGGGGCGATCTCGTCGGTCGCGCCGAGCACCTTGATGCCGCCGATCATCCGCATCCCGCGCTTGCGCGGGTCGTCGTCGACGAAGCCGATCGCGGTGGTGCCGAGGGCCGGATTGAGGCGCAGCTCGCGCACCACCATCTGGCCGCCGGAGCCGGCGCCGACGATCAGCACCTCGTGCTTGGGCACCCGGTCGCCCTTCGAGGGTCGCTCGACGATCAGCCGCACCAGGAGGCGGGCGCCCGCGATCAGGATCAGGGTGAGCATGAAGTCGATCACCTCGACCGAGCGCGGCAGGCTGTGGTGGAAGGGCTTGACGACGGCGAAGGAGATCACCAGCAGGGCGCTCGAGATCGCCACGGCGCGGGCGATCAGGAGGAAGTCGCGGCCGCTGACGTAGCGCCACCACTTCTGGTAGAGCCCGGAGGCGGCGAAGACGATCAGCTTGCCCGCGATGACGAAGCCGACCGACTGGGCGAAGAGGACCTCGTAGCGGTGCGGCCAGCCGTGCGGGTCGTCGAGAAACCGCAGCTGAAAGGCGAGGAAGTAGGCCAGCGCGACGAGTGCCGCGTCGGCCAGGATCTGCCACAGCCTGTTCCGGTAGACGGGGTGGTTCAACCGGCGCATGAAGAGCCGAGTCTACGGCCCGTTTCTAAGGATTGGGGTTGTAGTGTCCCGCCGCATGCTCCTCCCCGAGGCCAGCCTCACCGGGCCGATCGTCGAATTCTGCGTCACCGTCGTCGACGACACCGGCCTGGCCGGGATCTTCCTGCTGATGGGCGCCGCGTCGGCCTGCATCCCGATCCCGAGCGAGGCGGTGATGCTGTTCGCCGGCTTCACCGTCTCCGAAGGCCGCCACACGCTGCTCGAGATCCTCGTCGCCGGCTTCCTCGGCAACATGGCGGGCTCCTGGCTGACCTACGCGATCGGCTACTACGGCCGCGTCGACCTGATGGAACGCAACAAGCTGATCCACGTCAGCCCGGCGAAACTGGCCAAAGTCGACGGCTGGTTCAAGCGCCACGGCGACGTCACCGTCTTCGCCTGCCGACTGATCCCCTTGGTCCGCGCCTTCATCTCGCTGCCCGCGGGGCTGGCGAAGATGCCGTTCTGGCGCTTCACCTGGCTGACCGCGCTTGGCTCGATCCCCTGGGTGGTCGGCTTCGGGCTGCTCGGCCAGGCGGTCGGCGACGAATGGGAAAAGTGGCGCGACCACCTCTCGATCCTCGACTACATCGTCGTCGCGGCCCTCCTCGCGCTGATCGTCTACTGGCTCTACAAGCGCTACCGCAACGAGCCCGCGCCGGACAGTTGAGCGACGGCGCGCTGCCGGTCCGCCGCGCGATCGCCCTGGGGCTGATCCAGGGCCCGGCCGAGCTCCTGCCGGTCTCCAGCTCCGCCCACATCGTCCTCGTCCCCTGGCTCGCGGGCTGGGACTGGGAGACGATCGACCCGGAGGTGCGCAAGAGCTTCGAGGTGGCGCTCCACACCGGCGCCGCGGCGGCGCTCCTGATCGGCCAGCGGCGCCTGATCGCGGAGGAGCTGCGCAGCTTCGACCTGCGCCGGGCGCTGCTGTTGGTGCTCTCCTTCGCGCCCGCGGCGATCGTCGGCTACGGGTTCGAGCGCCAGATCGAGGAGCGGCTCGGCGGGCCGCGGGCGACCGCCTTCGGCCTGCTGGCGGGGGCGGCGCTGATGGTCGTCGCCGACCGGCGCGAGCAGCTGCGCGGGCGTGGCGAAGCGACGCCGGTGGACGGCCTGGTGCTGGGCGTCGCCCAGGCGGCGGCGCTGGCGCCGGGAGTCTCCCGCAACGGCGTCACCCTGGCGGCGGCGCGCCAACTGCGCTTCACCCGCCAGCAGGCGAACCTGCTCTCGCGCACGATCGCCCTGCCGATCATCGTCGGCGCAACCGGGCTGAAGGGCGTGCGCCTGGCGAGACGGGGAACGACGCCGCGGCTGCGGCGCACGCTGGCGGTCGGGATCGGCGCCTCGTTCGCCTCCACCCTCGCCTCCCAGCGACTGATCGGCCTGGTCGAGCGCGACCGCGCGCTCTGGCCCTACGCGGCCTACCGGGCGGGCCTCGCCGGCGCAGTGCTGTGGAGACTGCACCGCTCGACGCCTTGAGGCCTCGCCAGTTCCAAAATTTGGAGAAATTTGGAATTGATTTGGAATTGGGCTACGATTCCAAGTTCTGGATAAACTTGGAATTGATTTGGAGTTCGCGTGCACATCGCCCCGGCACCGACCATCGAAGAGCTCGCCGAGCGATTCACCGCCGATGACCTGACGGCTGTCCTCGGCCCCGCCGGCGACGACCGCGAACGAAATCGCTACCTCCACTGGGACAAGTTGAGGCGCCTGCCGCCGCCGCTGGGCCTGAGCCATGAGCAGTGGTGGGTGAAGATCAAATACGCACGCCGCGAGGCGACCCGGTCGATCCCGCTGGTGGACAGGGACGGGAACCCGTTCGGCTACACGCTCCCCGATCAGGTCCACCGCTCCCTCCACCACGTCGACCAGCGCGGCGGTGGCGAGGTCGCGATGGACGAGGTCGTGACCTCGGAGCGAGAGGCGGGCAGTCGCTTCCTCGTCAACTCGTTGATGGAGGAGGCGATCCGCTCCAGCCAGCTCGAGGGCGCGACGACCTCGCGGGTCGTCGCCAAGGAACTGCTGCGCAGTGGCCGGGCGCCCCGCGACCGCAGCGAGCTGATGATCGCCAACAATTATCGGGCGATCCGCCTGATCAAGGAGATGGGGAGCGCGTTGACCCCCGCCGGGGTGCTCGAGCTGCACCGGGTCGTCACCGCGGGGACGCTCGCCGACCCGACGGCGGCCGGGCGACTGCAACGTCCGGGCGAGGATCGGGTCGCCGTCTTCGACCGCGACGAGGACGAGGCCCCGATCCATGTCCCCCCGCCCGCCGAGCAACTGCCGGAGCGACTGGAGGCGCTCTGCGATTTCGCCAACGCCGACGACGCCGACCGGTTCGTCCACCCCGTGGTGCGGGCGATCCTGCTGCACTTCTGGCTCGCCTATGACCACCCGTTCGAGGACGGCAACGGGCGGACGGCGCGCTTGCTCTTCTTCTGGGCGATGCACGTGCGCGGTTACTGGCTGGCCGAGTACCTGCCGATCTCACGGCTGATCCGCAAGGCGCCCGCGCAGTACGAGCGTGCCTTCCTGGAGACCGAGACGGACGGCGGCGACACCACCTACTTCCTCATCCACCAACTCGGGGTGATCGACCAGGCGATCGACGACCTCCACCTGTATCTCCAGCGCAAGATCGCCGAGCAGCGGGATGCCGAGGCCCGCCTCGGCGGCTTCGACGGATTGAACGGCAGGCAGGTCGCGCTGCTGACGCACGCGATCCGGCACCCGGAACAGCTCTACACCTACTCCGGTCATGCGACCAGCCACCGGGTCACCCACGAGACCGCACGCTCGGACCTTGCCGACCTTGCCGGGCGCGGATTGCTCGCCCGGCGTCGCGGCGGCCGAGCCCATCGCTATGAGCCGCCCGCCGACCTTCCCGAGCGACTGAAAGAATCGCCCGGATGAGCGACGCCTACGCCAGATCGGGGGTCGACCAGGGTGCCGCCGACACCGCGGTCGCGGCGTTGGTCCGCGCCCTCGGCAAGATCGAGCTCGGCCGGCCCTCGGCCCAGGTGCCGCTGCCGGGCCACTACGCGAGCGTGGTCGAGGTGGCGCCGAACCTCGGCATCGCCCTCTCCACCGACGGGGTGGGCACGAAGCTGATGCTGGCCGAAGCGCTGGGCAAGCTCGACACGGTCGGCATCGACTGCGTGGCGATGAACGTCAACGACGTGATCTGCGTCGGCGCCGAGCCGCTGGCGATGCTCGACTACATCGCGATCGACAAAGCCGACCCGGAGATCTGTGAGGCGATCGGGGTGGGCCTGGCGCGCGGGGCGACCTTGGCCGGGATCGAGATCCCCGGCGGCGAGCTGGCCCAGCTGGGCGAGATGGTCCGCGGGGTCGACGTCTCCGGCGCCTGCTTCGGCACCGTGGCGCTCGACGCGATAGTCGACGGCCGGCGCGCCGCGCCCGGCGACTCGATCATCGGCCTGCCCTCCTCCGGCCTCCACTCGAACGGCTACACGCTGGCCCGCGCGGCGCTCGACGGGCTCGCCATGGACGAGGACCCGGGAGGGCGCCTGGGACGGCCGCTGGGCGAGGCGCTGCTCGAGCCGACCGAGATCTACGTCAAGCCGATCGTCGAGCTGCTGCGCTCGGAGGTCGACGTGCGCGGGCTCGCCCACATAACCTCCGGCGGGGTCAACAACCTACTTCGCCTCGCGGCCCCGGTCGGCTACGAGATCGACGCCCCCCTGCCGGTCCCGCCGCTCTTCGACCTGATCGCCGAGCGCGGCGACGTCTCGGGCGAGGAAATGCACGAGATCTTCAACATGGGCTGCGGCTTCGCCGTCGTCGTCCCCGAGAACGACGAGGCGCGCGCGCTGGCGATCCTGGGCGCGCACTACCCCGCCGCCGCCCGCATCGGCCGCGTCACCGACGACGCCGGCCACGTAGCCCGCTGACGCCGCTGCGCGCGGCCATTTGTTTGCGCAAGTTGCATTTGATCGGGCACGGTCTCTGCTCGATATTGAGAGGTGCCATGGTGGAGCGCGTCACCGATCGAGCATGTGCGGGGGTCGCGCGGCATCACCCGTTCGACCGGCTACGTTGAGCCAATGCGAGATCAGGTCTGCAAATCAGTCTGGCCCCGTGCCGACGCGGGCTTCGCCGTCGCGATAGGCGGAGCCGAAGCGGCGGGCGAGTCCGCCCATTGCCCAGACGAAATCGAGTTCTCCGTCGAACTCGAAGATGATGCGGCGCAGAGCGGGTTCGGGCGCCCACGACCAGGTGCAGGCAGGCTCGGAGAAGTGACGAACCCCTACGAACACGTCCTCGACAATATTCAGACCGACCCGATGCCCCCCACAGCCAGCAAGAGCCCCGTGGCAGGCTCCGAGCCCTGATGCCGGACCGCACCGGCTCGAAGATGATCGGGACCGTGCTCTCGGGCCGCTACCGGCTGGAGGCGAAGCTCGGGTCGGGCGGGATGTCGACGGTCTACCTCGCCCGCGACACGACGCTCGACCGACCGGTGGCGGTGAAGGTCATGCACCGGGAGATGTCCGAGCAGGCCGACCAGCTCGAGCGCTTCCGCCAGGAGGCGCGGGCGGTGGCGAAGCTCTCCCACCCCAACGTGGTCTCGGTGATCGACGCCGGCGAGGACGGCGGCTACCCCTACATCGTCTTCGAGTACGTCGAAGGGGAGACGCTGAAGGCGCGGATCAACCGGGTCGGGGCGCTCGACGTGCAGGAAGCGCTCGCCTACGCGATCGAGATCGCCCGCGGGCTGACCGTCGCCCACGCGCGCAAGATGGTCCACCGCGACATCAAGCCGCAGAACGTCCTGATCGACGCCGAGGGGCGGGCGAAGCTGACCGACTTCGGCATCTCGCGCCAGCTCGAGCAGGACGGGATGACCGCCACGGGCCGCGTCCTCGGCACCACCGACTACGTCGCCCCCGAGCAGGCGATGGGGCGCGGCACCGACCAGCGCTCCGACATCTACTCGCTCGGCGTCGTCCTCTACGAGACCTTCACCGGTCAAGTGCCTTTCGCCGCCGACAGCCAGGTCGGGGTGGCGATGAAACACGTCAACGAAGAGCTGCCCGACGTGCAGGCGCTGCGGCCGGAACTGTCGGCCGCCTCGGCCCTGGTGGTCGAGCGGGCGACCGCCAAGGACCCGGCCGAGCGCTATGCCGACATCGGCGAGATGATCGACGACCTCTCGACCGCGCTCGAGGTCGAGGCGGCGCGGGCGGGCTCGACCACCGGCGAGGCGACCAGCGTCCTCGAGACGGTGCCGCCCGCCCAGCGCAAGCTCTCGGCGCGGGCGCGCTGGTCCTGGGGGCTGATCAGCCTGGCGGCGCTGATCGCCGCGGCCGTCGTCGCCGTCATCCTGATCGACTCGAGCGGCAACACGCCGATCGTCGGCAACCAGGAAACCGGCGGCGGCGCGAAAACGACCGGCGCCCCGGTGGAAATCGAATCGGCGACCGCCTACGATCCCGAGGGCGACGGCCACGAGGAAGACGGAATCGAGGAACTGGCGGTCGACGGCGACCCGACCGGCACCTCCTGGTCGACCGAGCACTACGACTCCGCCGACATGGCCGGGACGAAGACCGGGCCCGACCCCGGCGTCGGCATCTACGTGACGACCACCGCGGTCGCGACGCCGACGAAGATGGTCGTCCGCAGCCCGACGCCGGGCTGGGAAGCGCAGATCTTCGCCGCGCCGGCGGGACCGCCGGAAGAAATCGAAGAATGGGGCGAACCGATCGCCGAAGTGAGCGGTGCCGAAAAGGTCGAAGAAATCGACCTGCACCTCGGCAAGGCCGCCAAGTACTTCCTGATCTGGATCACGAAGCTCTCTCCGGCGGCCGACCAGGAAGGTCGCTACCAGGTCGAAATCTCAGACATCAAGTTGTTCGAATAACTCACCCCGTGGGTTATTCGAACAATGGTTCCGAACCCCGCGCCGCGCCCCTCTAGATGATCTAGAACTCGTAGGAGCGCGCTCGCGCGTGGCGCTCGACCGCCAGCCCGACGAGGCGATCGCAGAGGTCCGGGTAGGAGAGGCCGCCGGCCTCGAGCAGTTTGGCGTAGACGCTGGTGTCGGTGAAGCCGGGCATCGTGTTGATCTCGTTGACCAGCACCGTGCCGTCGGGCTCGACGAAGAAGTCGCAGCGGGCAAGGCCGGCGCAGCCCGCCAGGGTGAAGACCTGCGCCGCCAGCTCGCGCACCCGTGCCGTCTCGATCTCCGAGATCGGCGCCGGCACCGCCAGGTCCATGCCCCCCTCGCCGTACTTCGCCTCGTAGTCGTACCACTCGGCGTGGGCCATGATCTCACCCGGCATCGAGGTCTCCGGGTCCTCGTTGCCGAGCACCGAGCACTCGATCTCGCGGCCGTGGGCGGAGGCCTCGACGATCACCCGCGGGTCGTGCCGCAGCGCCGTCTCGACCGCCGCGTCGAGGGCGCTCAAATCCTCGACCCGGGTGATGCCGACGCTCGAGCCCATCCGCGAGGGCTTCACCCAGAGCGGCGTCCCGAGCTCCGCGCAGCGCTCGCGCCAGCCCGCTTCGCCGACCGCGACGAAGTCGACCTGCGGGATCCCCTGCCCGGCCAGGAGGCGCTTCAGCGTCAACTTGTCCATGCAGGTGGCCGAGGAGAGGACGTCGGAGCCGACGTAGGGGAGGTCGAGCATCTCCAGCAGCCCCTGCAGGCTGCCGTCCTCGCCGAAGGCCCCGTGCAGGACCGGGAACGCGACGTCGGCGCCGAGCAGGCCGGCGCCCGGCGCCAGGTCCACCGCCGCACCCTCCGCCATCCAGCCGCCGTCGCGACCGATCCGCACCTCGACCACCTCGTGGCCCGCCTGCTCGAGGCCCCGGATCACCGAGGCGCCCGAGTTGACCGAGACCTCGTGCTCGGATGAGCGCCCCCCGGAGAGGACCGCCACTCTCATGGCGTCCCTTCTTCGAGCCCTTCGACGCCTTCTTCTTCCGGCACCGGGGCGGCGCGCTTGCCGACGACCAGCGTCACTTCCGCGCCCGGCGTCAGTTCGGTGCCGCCGTGGGGCGACTGGCGGACCACCAGCCCGATCTTTTCTTCGTTGCGCGTTTCTTCTTCTTCGACCACCGGGGTGAGGCCGGCGGCGCGCACCGCTTCCACGGCTTCGCGCCGTTCCTGACCGACCACGCCCGGCATCTTCTTCGTTTCCCGGCCGGCGGAGACGACGATCTGCACGGTCTGACCCGGTTCCAGTTCCCGGCCCGCGCTCGGCGTCTGGCGCAGCACCCGGCCGACCGGCGCGCCCGATTCCTCTTCGCCGACTTCCGGGGTGAGCCCGCGGGCGCGGATTTCCTGCACCGCGAGCCGGCGCTGCTTGTCGACCAGCACCGGCACCTTGACCAGCTTCGGCCCGGAGGAGACGAAGATCGTCACGGTGGAGCCGTGGGTGGCGGTCTTGCCCGCCCGCGGTTCGGAGTAGACGACGTCGCCTTCCTTGACCGAGCTCGAGTTGACGCGTTCGATCGCCACTTCGAATTCCGCCGCTTCGAGTCGCTTGGTCGCCTCTTCCTGGCTCAGGTTGGCGACGCCCGGGACCACGCCTTCGCCGGGCCCGATGCTCACCGTCAGCGTCACCGCCGGCTTCGAGCAGAAGAGGGTCAGGAAGGAGCAGCTTTCATCCGCCTCCCGGCTCGGCGGCGAGGCGGAGGGATCCTGTTCGAGGACGGTGCCGGCCTCGATCTGTTTTTCCACTTCGACCGGCGGCTGGTTGATCGAGAAGCCGGCGTTTTCGAGGATTTCTTCGGCCCGCTGCAGGCTGCGACCGTGGACGTTCGGCACCGTGGTGGTCGGATTCGACCGGCTGGCGAAGATCCCGACCAACGCGCCGATCAGGATCGCCACCAGGGCCGCGATGATCCAGCGGTTGCGGCGCCGGCGGCGCGCCTCCTCGGGATCCTCCTCGTCCTCCTCGACCGGCGCGACCACCGGCGGCAGCGCCGCGAAGGAGGTCGTCCCCCGTCCGGCACCGCCGGGTTCGCGCATCGCCTGGTCGAGCGCGGCGATGAACGCGTCGGCGCTCTGGAAGCGTTGGCCCGGGTCCTTCTCCAGCGCCCGCATCACCACCGCGTCGAGCGCCGGGCTCACCCGCGGCTGGATCGAGCTCGGCCGCTGCGGCATCTGCGAGACCTGTTTCATCGCCACCGCGACCGCCGATTCGCCCTCGAACGGGACGCGGCCGGTGAGCGCCTCGTAGAGCATCACGCCGATCGAGTAGAGGTCGGAGACCGCGGTCACGTCGAAGCCCTGTGCCTGCTCGGGCGAGAGGTAATGCGGCGTGCCCATCACCGAGCCGGTCTGGGTGATCTCCGAGACGCCGGCGCGGGCGATGCCGAAATCGGTGACCACGGCCTTGCCCTCCGGGTCGACGATCACGTTCTGCGGCTTCAGGTCGCGGTGGACGATCCCCTGCCGATGCGCGTATCCCGCCGCCTGCAGGACCTGGCGGATCACCGCCACCGCCTGCTCCAGCGTGATCCCCGAGTCGATCAGCTGCTTCAGCGTCGGCCCGTCGACGAACTGCATCGCGATGTAGTAGGTGCCCTCCCATTCGCCGCGGTCGAAGACCGAGACGATGTTCGGGTGCTGCAGCCCGGCCGCCGCCTCGGCCTCGCGCTGGAAGCGCATCACGAACTCGCGGTCCTGGGCGAAGCGACGGTGCAGGACCTTCAGCGCGATCCGCCGCTGCAGATGGGCGTCCTCGGCGAGCCAGACGTCGGCCATCCCGCCGCCGCCCAGTTTCGACAGCACCCGGTAGCGCCCGTCGACCACCGACCCGACCTCGACCTCAGCCACGCCTCTCTCCCCTCTCGACCAGTTTCCCCGTCATCTCGGTGCTCGTCCTCATTCGCCCGCCAGGATCGTCTGCGCGACTTCGCGGAAGATCGGCGCGGCGACATCGTTGCCGAACTGCGTCGTGCACTCGACGGTCGCGGCGATCGCGATCTTCGGGTGGTTGGCCGGCGCGAAGCCGATGAACCACCCCTGGTTCTCTTCCGCGCCGCCGCCGCAGGCCTTGTTGCTGGGCGTTTCCGCGGTGCCGGTCTTGCCCGCCACCGGGACGCCGGGGATCGCGGCGTTGGTCCCGGTCCCTTCGCGCACCACGCCTTCCATCGCCGTGGTCAGCTCCGCCGCCGTCTTCGCCGAGAGCGGTTCGCTGTAGACCGACGGCTTCATCCGCTTGGTGACGCTGCCGTCGGCGTTCACCACCCGGCTCCAGATCTGCGGCTTCATCAGCTTGCCCCGGTTGGCGACCGCGGCGGCGACCATCGCGTCCTGGAGCGGCGTCACCAGGAGGCGCTCCTGACCGATCGCGACGCGGGCCAGGTCAACCGGGTCGTGGCGCCCCAGCAACTTGCCGGTTTCGAGGTCCCAGACGCCGCTCGGCAGGACTTCTTCTTCGGGCAGGTCGATCGGCGGGCGAGCGCCGAAGCCGAACTTTTCCATCATCGTGAAGAGCCTGTCCTGGCCGACCTTCTGGCCGAGCTGTCCAAACCAGGTGTTGACCGAGTTGGTGAGCGCGGTGTCTAGGGAGATGCTGCCCCAGTTCTGGTTGTAGTCGTTGGCGAGTTCATGGCCTTCGTCGATGATCGAGCCGGGCGCGTTGATCGTCGTTTCCGGGGTGATCACGCCGGATTCGAGGCCTGCCGCGGCGGTCACGACCTTGAACGTCGAGCCCGGCGGGTAGAGGCCCTGGGCGGCGCGGTTGACGAGCGGCTGGTTTGCTTCTTCCGCCTGCGAGTTCAGCTTTTCGAACTCGTTCGCATTCGGGATCGAGTTCGGGTTGTAACCGGGGCTGGACGCCATCACCTTGACCGCGCCGGTGCTCGGTTCGATCGCGACGACGGCGCCGTGGCCGGCCGCCGCGAGCGCATTCATCGCGACTTCCTGGGCCTTCGGGTCGAGGCTGGTGACGATCTGCTCGCCTTCCTGCTTCGTCCCGCTCAGCTGGTCCAGGATCGTCCCGAATTCCGATTCTTCGCCGGTCAGTTCTTCGTTGTGGTACTTCTCGAATTCCGACTGGGCGACTTCGATGAAGCTGTAGCCGATCGGGTGGCCGAAGAGTTCGCCCAGCGGGTAGTGGCGGACGTAGGTCCGGTTGACCCCGTGCCCTTCCGGGACGGACTTGGCGATCACGGATCCGTCGTCGGCGAGGATCCGGCCGCGCGGGATCTGCTGTTGCTCATAGAGCGGCCGATGGTTCCATTTCGAGGCCTTCAGTTCCTTCGCGTCGACGACCGACCACCAAGCCGTGAAGCCGACCAGCACCGCGAAGAGGACGAGGATGAAGGTGAAGAGCTTGATGATCTGGCGGTTCACGCCGGCGCCCCCAGCGGTTCGCCGCGTCCGTCCGACGTCGCCCCTTCTTCGGCTTCTCGCCGCGCCCGGTTGGAGACCAGCAGCAGCAACGCGAGCAGGACGAAATTGGCGACAATCGAGCTGCCGCCGTAGGAGACGAAGGGCAAGGTGACGCCGGTCAACGGGATCACCCGGGTGACGCCCCCGATGATCACGAAGACCTGGACCGCGAAGACTGCGGTCAATCCGGTGGCGAGCAGCTTCGAGAAGCCGTCGTTGGCGAGCAGCGCGGTCTTGAAGCCGCGCGCGGTGATCAGCAGGTACGTCGCGATCAGCCCGCAGGCACCGAAGAGGCCGAGCTCGTTGACCACCAGCGGGTAGATCGTGTCGGTTTCCGCCGCCGGCAGCATGATCGTCCGGGGGTGGCCGGGGGCGTGGATCAGCGCCTGGCCGAAGCCTTTGCCGAAGAGGCCGCCGTCGGCCTGGGCGAACATCGACTGGAGGATCTGGTAGCCGCTGCTTTCAGCTTCGGCGTACGGGTGGAGCCAGATCTCGACCCGCTCGTGCACGTGGGGCACGGTGGCGACGATGAACCAGGAGCCGAGCAGGAAGAGGATCATCCCGATCACGACGAAGCTGAAGCGGCCGGTCGCCACGTAGAGCAGGGCGAGGAAGGCGGCGAAGAACATCAGCGAGGTGCCGAGGTCGCGGATGAAGACCAGCAGCAGCATCGAGGCACCCCAGACGACCAGCATCGGGCCGAAGTGCTTGAGCGGCGGCAGGGTGACGCCGAGGACCCGGCGGGCGCCGACGATCAGCACCTCGCGGTGCTCGCGCAGGTAGCTGGCGAGGAAGACGACGATCGCGAGCTTCGCGAACTCGGAGGGCTGGAAGGAGATCGGGCCGAGCTTCACCCCGAGGTAGGCGCCGTTCACCTGTTCGCCGATCCCCGGCAGGCGCGGCGCCAGCAGCAGCAGGATGCCCGCCGTGGCGATGATGTAGCGGTAGCGCTCCAGCACCTCGTATTCGCGCAGGAACTGGATCGTCAGCGCGAAGAGGACGAGGCCGAAGACGAACCAGTTGGCCTGGTTGCGGGCCAGGCCTTCGTCGATCCGGTAGATCATCACGAGGCCGAAGGCGGTCAGGAGCGCCATCAGCGGGAAGAGGTAGGGGTCGGCGTGCGGCAACCGGATCCGCAGGTAGATGTGGGTGGCGAGGCAGACGGCGAGGAAGTAGGCGCCGTAGGTGAGGCTGAGGTTGCCGAGTTTCGCGTTCTCCTGGGCGAAGACCGCGGCAAAGCCGGCGGTCAAGAGCAGCGCCACCGGGATCAGCGCCAGCAGCTCGCGGTTGCGGGCGCGGGTCATTCGGCGCTCCCCGCTTCGATCCCGCCTTCGGGCGCCTGGGCGGTGATCCCCTGCCCGCGTTCGATTTCTTCCAGCAGCTGGACCGCGTCGGAGTGCGAGCGGACGCTGTGGCCGGTCACCGCGGACTTCCGCCGTTCGGGCAGCGCGTCGGTCTGCACCGGGGCGGCATAGCGTTCGCTGTAGAGCTTGATCCCGAAGGGCAGTTCGTAGGGGATGCCGCGGTAGAGGGCGACCCGGCCGGCTTCGTCGGTGCCGAGGAAGTAGACGTTGTGGAGGCCGTAGGTGGCGCCGAAGACGAGGGCGCCGACCACGACCAGGAGGGCGATCGCGCCCGCCACCCGTTTGAGGCGACGGCGGCGCTTCCCGGGCGCCGCGGCGGCCTGGTCCTCGCGCCGTTTGCGCGCCGCCTCGGCGGCGGCGCGGCGGCGCACCTCGGTCGAGGTCAGGCCCGCCTCGGTGGCGCTCTCGCCGATCAGCGTCGCCCCCTCGGAGTCGAGCGCTGGTTCGGCCGCGTCGACGACCTTGAAGGCGATCACGCTGATGTTGTCGCGGCCGCCCGCCCGGTTGGCTTCGTCGACCAGGGCGCGGACCGCGCTGCGCATCGAGGTGGCGCGGGCGAGCAGCCGCTCGATGTGCACGTCGTCGAGCATCGTCGTCAGCCCGTCGGAGCAGATCAGGAAGACGTCTCCGGCCTGCGCCGGGACCGTCTGCAGGTCGACCTCGACCTCCGGTTCGGGGCCCAGGGCACGGGTGATGATCGAGCGCTGCGGATGGTCCTCGGCCTGCGCCTCGGTCAGCTGGCCCTTGCGCCGCATCTCCTCGACCAGAGAATGGTCGCGGGTGAGGCGTTCGAGCTTGCCCCGCCGCAGGCGGTAGGCGCGGCTGTCGCCGACGTGGCCGATCGCCACCTCCTCGGCCCGCCCGTCGAGGATCGCCGCGGTCGTCGTCGTCCCCATCCCGGCCAGGCTCGGGTCCTCGCGGGCGAGCTTGTGGATCGTCCGGTTGGCACCCTCGATCGTCTCGCGCAGGACCCGCTCCGGCGGCCCCTCGGGGAGGTCGCGGTCGAAGGACTCGACCGACGCTTTCGAGGCCACCTCGCCCGCCTGGGCGCCGCCCATCCCGTCGGCGATGACAAAGAGCGGCGCGCGGACGAAGACCGAGTCCTCGTTGGCGCTGCGCTGCTTGCCGGTGTCGGTGGCGTAGGCCTGGTCGGTTATGCGAAGCGACATCTATCCCCCAACCCGGCCGGCCCTAGGAAGCCTCGAAGCGGAAGACCGTATCGCCGATCTGGATCGTGTCGCCGTCGACCAGCTCGGCCTCGCCGTCCAGGCCGGCCCCGTTCAGCACGGTGCCGTTGGTGGAGTTCATGTCCTCGACGAAGTGGCGCCCTTCGCGCGAGAACAGGCGGATGTGGATGCCCGACGCATAGCGGTCGTCGATCTGCACGTCGGCGTCCTTGGAGCGGCCGACCGAGAGCCCGCCGATCAGGTCGAAGCGGGCGTCGCGCTCGAGCCCGCCACCGCGCTCGGCGACCAGCCAGGCGTCGACCCCCCGCTGCACCTCGACGTGGCCCGCCGGGACGTGGAACCCGGTCGCGTCGGGCGCCGGCGCGGCAGTCCGCCGGAGGTCGCGGAAGGCGCTCCGCGCGATCACCAGCAGGAACAGGAAGAGGACGGCCAGAAAGCCGAATTTCAGCGCGGTCGATAGGGGGTCGTAGGCCACTCGCTCGTCACCTTAGTGTCTGTCTGAAGACCCTCGCGCGCGCCTGACGGCGCTCCGCGGCATCGGGCCTACTGCTCGACGTCGAAGAGGAAGGTGGTGGTGCCGACCGTCACCTGGTCGCCGGGGCGCAGGCGGGTGGAGGTGACGCGCCGGCCGTTCACCTTGATCCCGTTGGTGGAGCCGAGGTCGACGATCTGCCACTCACCGGAGTCGGCGCGGCGCAGCTCGGCGTGGCGACGGGACACGTTGGGGTCGGCGAGCACGCACTCGGCCGACTTCGAGCGGCCGATCGTCGCCCGCGGGCCGTCGAAGACGTAGCGGCGGTCGTCGAGCGAGATCACCGCCCGGGTGGAGACCAGCGCGCGGACGTCCTGCTCGGGTTCTTTGGGGCGCTGGCGGTCGCGCTCGCGGACCGCCGAGTAGACCATCGTGTGGCCCTCTTCGCCCTGGCGCGGCGCCTCGCCCTCGTGGACCGGCGCCTTCACCATCCGCGGCTGGATCCCGAACTCGCCGAGGCGGAGGCGCTCGTCGGTCTGGAACTCCACTGCCGGGCGGGTCAGCAGGTCGTAGCCGCGCCGGCGGGCGTGCTCGAGCAAGTAGCCGGAGAGCTCTTGCTCGAGCGAGCGCTCGTAGCCTTCGAGCTTCGAGCGGTCCTGGCGCGAGAGGAAGACGGTGTACTCGTTGGGGACGTAGACCCGCTGCACCGAAGCCGTCTTGTGGGCGTCCATTTCCTTGGCCAGCTTGCGCGCCAGTTCGACCGGCTGCACCTCGGAGCTGAAGGCGCGCGAGAACACCCCCTCGACGAGGCCTTCGATTCCGGACTCAAGCTTGCGGAGTAGGGCGATCGGAGGTGCTCCTTTAAGTCACGTGTCGGTGGCAGGGCCAAGCGTCCGCGTCTGCGGAGGAACGGCGAATTCTAGGGCAGTACCAGCCCGTGGCCGAGGACGATCAGGGCGCCGACCGCGCCGGCCAACCCGATCGCGCCGAGGCGGAGGCCGAGATGGCGGCTCCCGCCGGCGGGATGCTCGGCGAGCTGGTCGAGCGAATCCTCGATCGCCGTGCCCAGTTCCTCGAGCGAGGGCCGGTGGCGGGGGCGGGCGTCGAGGCAGGCGTCGATCTCCTCGGTCAGCTCGCGCGGCAGGTCGGGGCGCAGGCGGCGCAGCGGGCGGGTGCGGCGGCCGATCGAGCGCGCCGTGGCGAGGGCGTTGGCGCGGCGGTGCGGGTTCTCGCCGCTCCAGCACTCATACAGGGTGAGCGCCAACGAGTAGACGTCGGCCTCCGGCCCCGCCTCGCGCCCCTCGGCCTGCTCCGGCGACATGTAGGCGAGCGTGCCGACCACGTCGCCGGTCTGGGTCAGGCCCGCCGCGTCGGCGAGCAGGGCGATGCCGAAATCCATCAGCTTCGCCCGCGGCTGACCGTCGACCACCTGGACGTTCTGCGGCTTGATGTCGCGGTGGATCACGCCGCGTGAGTGGGCGTGATCGAGCGCTTCGCAGAGGTCGGCGCCGATCTCGCCGATCTCGCGGTCGGAGAGGGCGTCCTCGGCGGCGCAGGCGGCGAGCGTGTCCCCCTCGACCAGCTCGGAGACGAGCAGCGCATTGCCGTCCTCCTCCCCCATCTCATACAGGGTCACGATGCCGGGGTGGTTGAGGCGGGCGGCGGCCTGGGCCTCGCGCAGGACCCGCTCGCCCCCGCCCGCGCCCCGCTGCTCGATCGCCTTCACCGCGACGGGCCGCTCGAGCCTGCCGTCCCAGGCCTCGTAGACGACGCCGAAGCCGCCGCTGCCGATCCGGCGCTCGATCAGGAAGCGGTCAAGTACGAGTGAGCCGACCAAAGCGCCTTTACCTTCGCCGGGGAGCCCCTCCCTCCTGCCCTCCTCGGGCCCGTCGACGGCCCTGCAACGCCGCTTGGCCCCCGCCCGGCGGGCTATGGTTGGGAAAAAGGCACCGTTTGCTGCAGGTACCGGCAACCCGCTGCGCCGGGTCGCCATACTCTCCCGCCAACGTCCAGCCCCTACGGAGAGCCGTTTCTTGGAGGAGTCAGCTTCACGCGGCGCCCGCCGCCGCCCGTCGCGCCGGCCCAGCCGCCGTCCCGAACGCCAGCAGATCATGCTGCGGCGCTTGCTCGCCCTCGGTGGGGCGCTGGTCGTGCTGATCCTGATTGTCCTCGGCGTCAAGGGATGCCTCGACGCGCGCGCCCGCAGCGAACTGTCCGATTACGCACGGAACGTTGAACAGATCGTCAACGAGACCACCCAGACGAGCAACCGCTTCTTCGAAACGCTGGAAGAACCGGGGTCGCTCTCGGTGACCGAATTCACCAACCAGGTGAGCGCCGATCGCAGCGCGGTGGTCAACTACGCGTCGCGGGTCAACGGGCTGAGCGCGCCCGGCGAAATGTCGGGAGCGCAGAAGTCGCTCGAACTGGTCTACGAGCTGCGCGCCAACGCGATGGAAAAGATCGCCGCCAAGATGCCGACCGCGTTGGGTGAAGCGGGTGCGGCCAAGGCGACCGCCTCGATCGCCCGCCAGATGCAGAAGCTGCTCGCCTCCGACGTGATCTACGAATCGGTGACCCGACCGGAAATCGACGGCAGGCTCGCCGACAACGGGCTCGAAGACAACGCCGTGCCGAAGAGCACCTTCCTCCCGGGCGGGACCAAGTGGCTCGACGAAAACGAAGTGAAAAAAGCGCTCGGGGCGGTGAACGGGTCGAGCGGCGGCACCGCCAGCCCGGGCGTCCACGGCCTCGGCCTGATCTCGGTGCACATCGGCGAAAGCGAACTGATCGAAGGAGCGCCCACCAGCGTCGTCACCGAAGGCACGCCGGAAGTCGAAGTCACGGTGCAGAACCAGGGCGAATCGACCGAGAACGGGATCACCGTGGTGGTGGTCGCGAACGGCAAGGAAACGACGGAAGAAATCGCCTCGCTCGAAGCGGGCGCCGAATCAACCGCGGTGGTGCCGCTGACGCCGGCGCCGAAAGGCGAAACGACGCTCGAAGTGGAAGTCGAACCGGTGCCCGGCGAGCAGGTCACCGAAAACAACGAAGCGACCTACACCGTCAACTTCGAATAGCTTGGAGCGGTGCGGATCGCGTACCTGGGACCGGCGGGGACCTTCACCGAAGACGCCCTGAGCGAAGCGCTCGGCGGGGCCGAGTTCGAGTCACTGCGCACCGACACGGTCTTCGACGCGATCGTCGCGGTGATCGAGGGGCGCGCCGATCGGGCGCTGGCGCCGTACGAGAACTCGATCGAGGGCTCGGTCCGCGGGACCCTCGACATCCTCGCCTTCGACGCCCCGGACGTCTCGATCGTCGGCGAGCACGACTACCCCGTGCGCCAGCACCTGATCACCCACCAGGAGGTGGAGCTGGGACAGATCGAGGCGGTGCTCTCCCACCAGCAGGGGCTGGCGCAGACGGCGCGGTTCCTACGCGAGACCCTGCCCGGGGTCGAACTGCGAAGCGTCAGCTCGACCGCCGCGGCGGTGCGGATGGTGTCGGAGTCGCCGCGCCCCTGGGCGGCGATCGGCTCGCGGGCGGCGGCGAGCCTCTACGGCTGTGTGGTGCTGCGCGAGGGGATCCAGGACGAGGCCAACAACGTGACCCGCTTCGTCTGGGTGGCGCCGGACGGGGCCAAGCCGGGGCCCGCCGGCGCGGACGCGCAGTGGAAGACCTCGCTGATCTTCTCCGAGCTGGGCGAGGATCACCCCGGGGCGCTGGTCGCGGCGCTGGGCGAGTTCTCCTCCCGCGGGATCAACCTCTCGCGGATCGAGTCGCGGCCGATGCGCTCCGAACTGGGGCGCTATTTCTTCTTCGTCGACCTCGACGGCAAGGTCGACGGCGAGTCGGTGGCGGAGGCGATCGCCGCCCTGCGGACGAAGGCCGAGTCGGTCCGCATCCTCGGCTCATATCCGATCGTCTGACTGGCCGCTTCCCCGGCCGCTTACAATCTTCCGCACCATGGCCAGGGTGCTGGTGCTGAATGCGACGTATGAGCCGATAAACGTCTGCACTTTGCGACGCGCCGCCGTGCTGCTCCTGAAGGAGAAGGCGGAGCTGCTCGAGCAGCGCGCGGGCGACGCCCTCCACTCCGAGCACATGACCCTGGAGCGCCCCGACGTGATCCGCCTGGTCAACTACGTCCGCATCCCGCGCGAGGCCCACCGCCGCAAGATCACCCGCCGCGCCGTCCTCGCTCGCGACTCCTGGACCTGCCAGTACTGTGGCTCGACCAAGTCCGGCCTCACCGTCGACCACGTCATCCCCCGCTCGCGCGGCGGCGAATCGGTATGGGAGAACATCGTCGCCGCCTGCGCGACCTGCAACCGCAAGAAGGGCAACCGCCTGCCGCGGGAGATCCACATGCATCCGAAGAACACGCCGAGGGCGCCGGCGCCGACGGTGTTCATTCAGGTGGCCAGTCCGAAGATTCCGGATAACTGGCAGCAGTACTTGCCGCAGGCGGCTTAGCTCGCGTTCTTCTTGGGTGCTCCGAGGGGGGAGTCCCGACCCTCTCCTCGCTCAAACTCGGGCAGATTTGGGTGCGGACGTACGAGGTGCGTATCGGGCCCTCGTTACAAGCCGTTCGGAGAGGGTCAGGACTCCTTCTGAGGTGCGAGGTAGGGGCTACGCAGCCTGCTCTGGATTAGAAGGGGAAGGGACGGGCCGTCTTTCGCTTTTCTCGAGGGGCGAAGCCGTCGCCTCAGCTTCGTGCGGCGCTCGATTGCCGGCGGCGGCTTCGGGCGAGGAACTGGTTCTCGGCCGGTCAGAGGGGACTCCCCTGAGCTCCCAAAGAACTACTCTCCCGCCCCATCGGAGCTCGCCCCATCCTGCGACCCATCGATCTCGATCTGATCGACGGGCTCGCCTTCCACCGGGGCGCTGTTGTCCTCGGACTCGACCACCAACGCCACCGCCGAGACCCGGTCGTCGTCCTTGATGTTCATCACCTTGACGCCCTGGGTCGAGCGGCCCATCTGGGAGATGCCTTCGACGCCGGTGCGCTGGACCATGCCGTTCTGGGAGATGAAGAGGAGGTCCTGGTGGGGGTTGACGATCAAGGCGCCGGCCAAGCCGCCCTTCTTCTCGGTCAGCTTCGCGGTGAGGACGCCTTTGGTGCCGCGGCCCTTGACCGGATAGTCGGAGACCGGGGTGCGCTTGCCGTAGCCGTTCTCGGTGACGACGAACAGTTCGGTGTCGTTGCGGGCGATGTCCATGGCGAGGACGCGGTTGTCTTTGCCGCCGACGTTCATCCCCTTGATCCCACTGGTGTCGCGGCCCATCGGCCGGACCAGCTCCTCGGAGAAGCGCGCGGCGTGGCCCGAGTGGGAAACCATCAGGATGTCGTCCTCGCCCGAGGTGAGGCGCACCTGCACCAGCTCGTCACCCGGGCGCACCTTGATCGCGATGATCCCGTCGGCGCGGATCGGCGTGTTGTAGGCGAGGAATTCGGTCTTCTTGACCAGCCCGTCGGCGGTCGCGAAGACCAGGTAACGGTTCTCTTTGAAGTCCCGGGTCGGGATCACCGTCATCACCTGCTCGTCTTCCTGCAGCGGCAGCACGTTGCGCAGGCTCGAGCCTTTCGAGGTCCGCGAGCCCTCCGGCAGTTCGTACACCTTCGTGCGGTACACCTTGCCGCGGTTGGTGAAGAACAGCAGGAAGTCGTGGGTCGAGCTGATGTGCAGGTGGGCGATGTAATCGTCCTCTTTGAGGTTCATCCCCATCACCCCGACGCCGCCGCGGTTCTGCTGGCGGTAAGTGGCCAGCGGCAGCCGCTTGACGTAGCCGGAGGCGGTCAGCGAGATCACCATCTGCTGGTCGGCGATCATGTCCTCGATCCCGACCTCACCCTCGAAGGCGGCGATCTCGGTGCGCCGTTCGTCGCCGTAGGACTCGACGATTTCGGCCAGCTCTTCCTTCACCAGCGCCATCACCCGCGCCTCGTCGCCGAGGATCGCCCGCAGTTCGCCGATCCGCTCCATCAGGTCGGCGTGCTCGGCACGAACTTTGTCGGCCTCCAGCGCGGTGAGGCGCTGGAGGCGCATGTCGAGGATCGCCTGGGCCTGCTCGCGGGAGAGCTCGAACTGGTCCATCAGCCCCTGCCGCGCCGCGTCGGGGTCGGGCGAGGAGCGGATCAGTTTGATCACCGCGTCGAGGTTGTCGAGCGCGACCAGCAGGCCCTCCAAGATGTGAGCGCGGGCCTCGGCGCGGCGCAGTTCGTACTGGGTGCGGCGGGTGACGACCTCGCGCTGGTGCTCGACGTAGTGCTCGATCAGCTCGCGCAGGCTGACCGTGCGCGGCACGCCGTCGACCAGCGCCACCATGTTGGCGCCGAAGGTCGACTGCATCGCGGTTTTCTTGTAGAGGTTGTTGAGGACTACCTTGGCCGGCGGCCCGCCGCGTTTCAGCTCGATCACGAGCCGCATGCCGGAGCGTTCGTCGCTCTCGTCGCGGAGGTCGGAGATCCCCTCGAGTTTGCGATCGCGGGCGAGTTCGGCGATCTTCGTGATCAGGCCGCTGTCACCGCCCTTCTTCACCATGAACGGGAGCTCGGTGACGATGATCGCCTCCTTGCCTCCTTTCAACGGCTCGACGTGGGCGCGGGCGCGGACCCTGATGCTGCCGCGGCCGGACGCGTAGGCGTCGCGGATCCCCTCGCGGCTCATCAGGCCGCCGCCAGGGAAATCCGGGCCCTTGATGTGCTGCATCAGCCCCTCGAGGTCGATCCCGGGGTCATCGATGTAGGCGGCCACGGCGCCGGCCACCTCGCGCAGGTTGTGCGGCGGGATGTTGGTCGCCATGCCGACGGCGATGCCCGAGGTGCCGTTGACCAGCAGGTTCGGAAAGCGCGACGGCAGGACCAGCGGCTCCTGGGTCGATTCGTCGTAGTTGGGGCCGAAGTCGACAGTGTCGGCGTCGATGTCGCGCAGCATCTCGGTGGCGATGCGCGCCATCCGCGCCTCCGTGTACCGCATCGCGGCGGCGGGATCGTCGTCGATCGAGCCGAAGTTGCCCTGCCCGTCGACCAACATGTAGCGCAGCGAGAAGTCCTGCGCCATCCGCACCAGCGTGTCGTAGATCGCCGAGTCACCGTGCGGGTGGTATTTGCCCATCACCTCGCCGACGATGAAGGCGCACTTGCGGTAAGGGCGGGTCGGCTGCAGGCCGAGGTCGTGCATCGAGTAGAGCACCCGCCGGTGGACCGGCTTCAATCCGTCGCGCACGTCGGGCAGCGCTCGCCCGACGATTACGCTCATCGCGTAGTCGAGATACGACGCGCGCATCTCCTGCTCGAGCCCGCGCTCTTCGATGTTGCCGCCGCTCAGCACGTCATGGGCAGCCATCAAAGAACCTCCACTTTCACACGGTCACACACACCATGACCATCGACGGACGAATTACACGTCAAGGAATTTGACCTCTTTCGCGTGTGCCTCGATGAACTCTCTGCGAGGAGCCACCTGGTCGCCCATCAACATCGAGAAGATGGTGTCGGCGGCGGTCGCGTCTTCGAGGGTGACCTGGGCAAGCGTGCGGCTCGAGGGATCCATGGTCGTCTCGCGCAGCTGCTTGGCGTTCATCTCCCCCAGTCCCTTGAACCGGGTCAGGGTGACGCCCTGGCGGGCGAGCTCCATCACCGCGCCGCGCAGCGCCTGGAAGGAGAGCGCGACGGTCCGTTTCTCGCCGCGGCTCACGGTGAACGGCGGCCGGCCTACCTGTTTCAACAGCGCCGCGTGGATCTCGGCGAACTTGCGGTAGTCGTTGTCCTCGAACAGCTGGCGCGGCAGCCGGTGGGTGCGGGCGAGGCCGCTGCTGCGGGCGACCGCCTTGACCACGACGAGGTCGTCGGTCGCGCTCACGACCTCCGTGTCGAACGGCTCGCCCTCCGGCGCCTCGCGTTCGAGCAGGGTCTTGGCCGCGCCGAGCGTCGCCACCCCTTCGTCGAGTAGCGTCGACTCCTCGAGGAAGCGGACCACCTCGTGGCCGAAGTCGGCCTGCAGCGAGGAGCCCCAGCCCTCGTACTCTTTCGAGCGGCGGATGTAGGCCTGCCAGCGACTGGCGGTGAGCTTACGGCTCTCCCCCGTCGCGTCGGTGACCTCGAACTGCTCGAGCTTGTCGCGCAGCAGCAGCTCTTCCAGTTCGGACTCGCGCTCCAGGTAGGTCTCCTGGTTGCCCTGTTTCACCCGGTAGAGCGGCGGTTTCGCGATGTACACGTAGCCGCGCTCGATCAGCTCGGGCATCTGCCGGTAAAGGAAGGTGAGCACCAGCGTGCGGATGTGGGCTCCGTCGACGTCCGCGTCCGTAGCCATCACGATCTTGTGGTAGCGGGCCTCGTCAATGTTGAACTCGTCGTGGACGCCGGTGCCGATCGCCGTGATCAGCGCCTGGATCTCGTTGTTGGCGAGCACCTTGTCGATGCGACTCTTCTCGACGTTGATGATCTTGCCACGCAGCGGCAGCACCGCCTGAGTGTTGCGGTCGCGCGCCTGCTTCGCCGAGCCGCCGGCGGAGTCACCCTCGACCACGAAGATCTCGGCCAGGCTCGGATCCTTCACCGTGCAGTCGGCGAGCTTGCCGGGCAGGGTCGAGCTCTCGAGCGCCGACTTACGGGTCAGGTCGCGCGCTTTGCGCGCCGCTGCCCGCGCCCGCGCGGCGTCGATCGACTTGGAGATGATCCGTTTCGCCTCGGGCGGGTTCTCGTCGAGGAACTCGGCAAGTTTTCGGTTGACCGTCTCCTCGACCAGGCTTTTGATCGGCGGGTTGCCGAGTTTGGTCTTCGTCTGGCCCTCGAACTGGGGGTCGTGCAGCTTCACCGAGATGACCGCGGTCAGCCCCTCGCGCACGTCCTCGCCGGAGAGGTTCTCGTCCTTCTCCTTCAGCAGCCCTTTGGCGCGCGCGTAGGCGTTCAGCGTGCGGGTCAACGCGGCGCGGAAACCTGACAGGTGGGTACCGCCCTCGTGGGTGTTGATGTTGTTGGCGAAGCTGAAGATCGACTCCTGGTAGGAGTTGTTCCACTGCATCGCGACCTCTACTTCACCGTCACCTTTTTCACCCTCGAAGTAGATCGGCTTCTTGTGCAGGGCCTCTTTGGTCGCGTTGAGGTGGGTGACGAAGTCCTCGATCCCGCCGTCGTACTTGAATTCGATGCTCTGCCCCTCGCCGCGCTCGTCGGTGAGGGCGATCCTCAGGCCACGGGTGAGGAACGCCGTCTCCCGCATCCGCTCGGCCAGCGTCTGGAAGTCGTACTCGATCTCTTCGAAGATCTCGAGGTCGGGCAGGAAGGTGATCTCGGTGCCGTGCTCGTCGCTCTTCGCGCCTTCCTCCAGCTTGGTCAGCGGCTTGCCACGCTCGTAGTCCTGCTCCCACACCGCACCGTTGCGCTGGATCTTCAGGTGGAGCCGCTCGGACAGCGCGTTGACGACGGAGGAGCCGACGCCGTGCAGACCGCCGGAGACCTTGTAGCCGCCCCCGTCCCCAAACTTGCCGCCCGCGTGCAGGACGGTGAGCACGACTTCGGCCGCCGGCCGACCCTCTTTCTCCATGATCCCCACCGGAATGCCGCGACCGTTGTCGGTCACGGTGACGCTGTTGTCCGGGTGGATCGTGATCGCGACCGTGTCGCAGTAGCCCGCCAGCGCCTCGTCGACCGAGTTGTCGACGATCTCGTAGACCAGGTGGTGCAGGCCGCGCGGGCCGGTCGAGCCGATGTACATCCCGGGGCGTTTGCGAACGGCCTCGAGGCCCTCGAGGACGGTGATGTCCGCGGCGCCGTAGGAGGCGTCGGCTTTGGCTTTTTTCTCAGGCAAAGAGGTCCTTCCGTTGACACGAAAAGCCCCGACGTTGGAGCCCTGCTCCACGCGTGTCGGGGCTAAAGGCGAGTTGCCATAAGAATACCAGTTCGACGCCCCGGACCGAAGTGCGCCAAGCACCGAATTCCCTGCAAATCGTGGAAAAATTGTGCCGTCATCGGCCTCTTTCGACGCGGAATCTGAGCGCCGCGGGAGCCCTCTCCCCCAACCTCCCGCGCAGCCGCTCCAGAAGCTGCCCCTGCATCAGGTCGAGCTCCTGCGCCCAGACCCCGTCGACGCAGTCGACGGTCAACGTCCCGGCCCGCTCGGAGACCGGGGTCGCGACCGCCGCCAGGCGCTCGCCGAGCGCTTCGCTCCAGACCGCCTGCACGGCCGCGAGCCCGGTCTTCGGTGCCGCCTGCTCGCGCACCAGGCGAAACGCCTCGCCCGCCTGGCGCGGGGCCCGGCGGCGGGTCACGCGGCCTCCGCGCCGGGATCACCGAGCGCGTCCGGATCGACGCGCTCGTCATCGACCAGGCCCGGCTTCGGCATCCGCACCATCGTCTCGCGCGCCGCGGGCGGCAGCGACTCTTCGTCGGCGGCGGTGATCAGGGTCTGCCCGCCCGCCGCGAGGCGGGCGACGAGCAGCTCGCGGCGGCCCGGGTCGAGCTCGCTCATCACATCGTCGAGCAGCAACAGCGGGGTGACGCGTCGCGCGTCCAGGAGCGCCTCGCGCTCGGCGAAGAGGAGGGCGAGGAGGGCGGCGCGCTGCTGCCCCTGCGAACCGTATTTGCGCAGCGCCCGGCCCGAGGCGCTCAGCTTCAGCTCGTCGAGGTGCGGTCCCCAGGAGCTGCGGCCGAGCTTCAGGTCAGCCTCGCGGCGCTCCCGCAGGCCGGCGCGGATCTCCTCGGCGTCGCCTGCGGCCCGCGGTGCGTAGGCGAGCTCGCCGTGCTCGAGCCCGAGCTCCGCCAATGCCGCCGCGAACGCGGGCGCCAGCTCGGCCACCGCCTCGGCCCGCGCGGCGATCAGCGGCGCGGCCGCGGCCGCCACGCCGGCGTCCCAGACGTCGAGCCCCTCGGGCGAGCCATGCCCGGCGGCGAGGCGGGAGATCATCGCGTTGCGCTGCGCCAGCGCCTGACCGAAGCGCTTGCGCAGCTCGGCGCGGGCCGGCCAACGAGCGGCGAGGAAGCCGTCGAGGTGAGCGCGGCGCTCGGCCGGCGGTCCCTTCACCAGGCTCAGCCGGTCGGGGGCGAAGACCGCCACCGGCGGTCGCGAGCGGGCGATCGTCGCCGGGTCGGCGCTCTGCCCGTCGAGCAGGTGGCGGCGCCCCTCGGTGCGGCTCACCGAGGCCAGCAGGCGGCGCTCGATCCCGTCGTCGCGGATCGTCGCCTCGGCGCGCGCCAGGCTCTCACCGAAGGGGATCAGGTCGCGGCGGTCGGCGGTCCTGAACGAGCGGCCGGTGAGGGCGAAGTAGAGCGCCTCGACCAGGTTCGTCTTGCCGACTCCGTTGGGGCCGACGACGCTGACGATCCCCGGCCCGAGCGACACCCGGACGCGCTCGAGGCTGCGCAGCGGGCGGGCCTCGATCGCGGTGACCAGCACCGGGCCTAGACCTAGACGTTGAGGCGGATCGGCATCACGAGGTAGCGGAAGTCTTCGCTGTCGACCGGCTGCATCAGCCCCGGCCGCAGCGGCGAGATCAGCCGCAGCAGCACCTCGTCGCCGGCGACGCTTTCGATCCCCTCGCGCAGGTACTCGGGGTTGAAGCCGATCTCCATCGGCTCACCCTCGAAGGCGGCGGGCATCGTCTCGACCGCGTCGCCGACGTCCGGCGTCTCCGCCGAGACGGTCAGCTCACCGGGCTGGAAGGAGAGCCGCAGCGGCGCGTTGCGCTGCGCCAGCTGGCTGACCCGGCGGGCGACGTCGAGGAATTCCGGCCGCGGCAGCCGTACGTCGTGCTCGTAGGACTCCGGCAGGAGCTGGCGGAAGTTCGGGAACTGGCCCTCGATCAGCCGCGTGGTCAAGGTGATCGAGCCGGCCTCGAAGATCGCCTGGTTGGTCTGCAGCGTGATCGCCGCGTCCTCGGCCCCCTCGCCACTGAGGATCCGGGCCAGCTCGCGCAGGGCTCGGGCCGGGATGTTCGCCTCGATCTCCCCGCTCAGCGCCGACTCGAGCTCGGATCGTTTGACCGCCAGCCGGTAGGAGTCGGTGGCGACCATCGTCATCTCGTTGCCGGAAGCGCTGACGAAGACGCCGGTCAGCACCGGGCGCATGTCGTCGCGCGAAGCCGCCCGGGCGACCAGGTCGATGCCCTCGGCCAGGGCGCCGGTCGGGATCCGGATCGGGTCGGCGCCCGCGGCGCTCGGCAGCGTCGGGAAGTCCTCGGCCGGCAGCACCCGCAGGTGGAAACTGGAGGAGCCACTCCGGATCTCCACGTCGCGCTCCGCCTCGCGCGTCTCGACCTCCACCGCGTCGTCGGCGAGCGAGCGCACGACTTCGGCGAGCAGCCGGCCGGGGAGCAGGACCGAGCCAGGGCTCTCGACCGTCGCCTCGACCGCGGTCCGCAGTCCCAGGTCGAGGTCGGTGGCGGAGAGGGTCACCGAGCCCTCGCTCGCCTCCAGCAGCACGCCGGAGAGGGCCTGGGTCGCGGCGCGGGTCGAGACCGCCCGTGAGACGGTGGAGAGCTTGGCGACGAGTTCCTCGCGTTTGGTCGTGAGCTTCAAGAGATCGAGATTGCCTTGTGGAGTTGATTTAGGTCTTGTGGAAAGTTCGGGGGGTGAAGACTATTCGGCGACGCAAGGCCGAATGCGGCCTGTGGACGCGACTGTGGACGGGCGGGGATTCTTGCAGTGGCGGCGGCGGGCCGGGGCCAGGCCTGTGGCTAGCCGGCGGTGGGGTTGTGGATAGCTGTGCGTAACTCGTCGACCTTGCGGGTCAGGACCTCGTCCTCGCCGAGGCTCGCTTCGACCCGGCGCAGGCTGTTGAGGACGGTGCTGTGATCGCGGCCGCCGTAGAGCCGGCCGATCTGCGGCAGCGAGAGGTCGGTCATTTCCCGGGTCAGGTAGATCGCCACCTGGCGGGCGCGGAGGGGGGTCGCGGCGCGGCTCGAGCCGATCAGCTCGGCGCGGGAGACGCCGAAGCGTTCGGCCACCTGCTGTTGGATCTCCTCGACCGAAGTGGCCTGAGCGCTGCGCGTGGAACGCGGGATCACCTCGGCGATCAGCTCGGAGCTGAGCGGGCGGGCGAGGAGGGAAGCGTGGGCGATCACCCGGGTCAGCGCGCCGTGCAACTGGCGGACGTTGGCGTCGATCCGGTTGGCGAGCTCGGCGAGGGCGCCGGAGTCGGCGATCTCGATCCCGGCCTCCTCGACCAGATGGCGGAGGACGGTGAGCCGGGTAGCCAGGTTGGGCGGCTCGACCGCGACGGTCAGCCCCCACTCGAAGCGGTCGCGCAGCCGCGAGGCGAGGGTCGAGAGCTCGCTCGGGATCCGGTCGGCGGAGAGGACCAGCTGGCTGCCCGCCTCGTAGAGGGCGTTGAAGGTGTGGAAGAACTCCTCCTCGGTGGCGGGCTTACCCTCGAGGAACTGGACGTCGTCGATCAGCAGCACGTCGATGTCCCGGTAGCGCGCCTTGAAGGCCTCGGGCCCGCTCGATTTAAGCGCCCCGACGAACTCGTTGGTGAACGACTCCGCGGTCGTATAACGAACGCGGAGCCCGGGGGCGTTGGCGTTCAGGTAGTTGGCGATCGCCGCCAGCAGGTGGGTCTTGCCGAGGCCGGGAGGGCCGTGGAGGAAGAGCGGGTTGTAGGCCTCCGAGGGCGCCTCGGCGACGGCGAGGGCGGCGCCGTGGGCGAGTCGGTTGCCGGGGCCGATGACGAAGCGGTCGAAGGTGTAGCTCGGGTTCAGTTCCGGGCCCGGGGTCGCGTCGGCAACCTCGCGCCGTCCGGCGAAGCTGACCTGGCGGACCCCTGTGCCGGAATCGACGACGGCCGCGGCGATCAGTCCCGAGTAGCGCCGCTCGGCCCAGGCCCGGATCCCCTCGGGCGCTTCCAGGTAGAGCGTCTCGGCATCGAGGCCTACCGCTTCGATCGGCTCCAGCCAGAGCCTGAAGGTGGACTCCGGGACGGACTCTCGCAGCCTATCCTGGGTGCTTCGCCAGAGGGCTTCGAGGTCTGTTGGGGGGGAGTCGTCAGGCACCGGGGGCGGCGACCATAGCGCCGCGTTTTGCTGGGGGATCTTCACCACCCGCAAATGCCGCGGAAAAGATTTCGCGAGGGTCCCTATACTCTCGCCGGCAATGAAGCGCACTTATCAGCCCAAGAAGCGGAAGCGAGCCAAGACCCACGGCTTCCGCGCCCGCATGAGCACCCGCGGTGGCCGCGCCGTCCTGCAGCGCCGCCGGCGCAAAGGTCGGAAGCGCCTCACTCCCTAGCGCCGTGTCCGGTGACGTTCACCCTCTCTGGCTTGTCCTCGCCGCGCCCGCCTGTGCCCTCGACCGCTCGACGTGGCTCTGCCACGCCTTCGGGTCTGCGTCCTTGCCGGACGGGGCGATTCCTGCGCCAGAACCGGACGGCCGTCACCGGACCCGGCGCTAGATGCCGCCGAAGCGCCGTCGGCTCTCGCGCAGCGGCGAGTTCGACCGCGTCTATCGTGACGGCTCATCGCATGCGACCCGCTACCTCGTCCTCTACACGTTTCCGCGTCGCGACGAGGAGCGTGACGAGGTGAGGCTAGGCGTCTCCGTGTCACGCAAGGTGGGTGGAGCCGTCGACCGCAACAAGGTCAAGCGCACGCTGCGCGAAGCTTTCTGGTCGCTCTCGGACCGACTTCCGGACAGGCATGACTTCGTAATCGTCGCCCGCGCCGACATCGGCGGCCTGATCGAGAAGGAAGGGACCGCGGGGGTCACCAAATCGCTGGAAGAGGCGATGGACGCCAGTTTTGGCGGGGGGCGTTCCACGTGAAACGCTCCGGGGATGCCCCCAAAGGCCCGTTCCACGTGAAACGCGTCGTCCTCGCCCCGATCCGTGCCTACCAGCGCTGGATCTCTCCTTCCCGGCCCCGTCGCTGCCGCTACGAGCCGACCTGCTCCGCCTACGCGGTCGAGTCGATCGAACGCTTCGGGGTGATCCGGGGACTCGTCCTCGCTGCGTACCGCCTGCTGCGCTGCAACCCGTTCAGCCACGGGGGCTTCGACCCGGTGCCCGACCGCTTCACCCTGCGCGGCCTCGGCCACATCCATCCGGCCGACTACCACGGTGAGGCCCACTCCTGATGTTCGTCGTCGACGCAAACATCCTGCAGCCGCTGATCGACGTCGCGAACTCGGTCCTCAAGTTCTTCCACGACAACGTCGGCCTCTCCTGGGGGATGTCGATCGTCGCCCTGACGGTCTGCACGCGGGCGATCCTGATCCCGCTCACCTACAAACAGCTGAAAGGCATGCGCGCGATGCAGGCGCTGCAGCCGCAGATCAAGGAACTGCAGGAGAAATACAAGAACGACAAACAGCGCATGCAGCAGGAAATGATGCGCTTCTACAAAGAGAACAAAGTCAACCCGTTCGCCTCTTGCATCCCCCTCATCGCCCAGCTGCCGGTCTTCATCACGCTCTTCTACACGCTGCGCCACGAGCTGCCGCCGGACATGGGCTGCGAAGCGGGCCACTGTGCCGCCTACGGCGCCGAATTCCTCTTCATCAAGGATCTGACCGCGTCCGCCCACGGCGCCGAACTGATCGCGCTGATCGTCCTCTACGTCGCCACCCAGTTGGCTTCGGGCTTCTTCATGTCGGTGACCGCCGACAAATCGCAGCGGATGATGATGTTCGTCCTGCCGCTTGTCTTCGTGCCCTTCGTGATCAACTTCCCGGCCGGGCTGATGGTCTACTGGATCACGACCAACCTCTGGACGATCGGCCAGGGGATCACGATCAACAAAGTGATCCCGGCGCCGCACGTGGCGACGGTGGAGGAGAAACGGGCGGCGAAACCGCCACCTAAATCGCCCAAAAAAAAGAAGCGACGAAGGTAAAGGGCTCCCAGAGGGGGGCCCTTTTTGTTGGTGCTCCGGGAAAGGGAGTCGGGACACCCTCCTCTCTCAAACTCGGGCTGGAGAGGAGGCGGACGAGCAAGGTTCGCATCGGGCCCTCGTTACAAGCCGTTCGGAGGGTGTCCCGACTCCCTTTGCAGGCCGCGGCGGAGGGCCCTACGGCGGCCCACACTCGCAAGCTGCGGGCGTGCTCCGGGGGTTCGGGCGTGTGCGGCTGCCGCGCCGGGAGCTCGACCGTGGCGAGCGCCGAATCGCGGGCGAGCGGAGGGGTGCGGTCGTCCTGACCGGCGCTGTCGGTGGGAAGGGACGACCGCGGGCTCTGGCCGCCACGCGTCAGCCACGCGGGCGCTTCTTGGCGATGCCGGACCTGCGGGGGAGGTCGGGAGGGGTCGGGCCGGTCTTGCGGATGACGTGGAGGTGGCGGTGCTCGGAGCCGGCCCGGTGGCCGACGTCGAAGATCTGCTCGGGGGTCATCGCCAGGGCATCTGCCGCGCGGGACATCTGGCCCTCTTCCTCGGGGTCGCGCCTGCCCTTCCAGGCGACCAGGACCCCGCCTTCGCGGAGCAGCGGCGAGGCGAGCTCGGCCAGGGTCGAGAGGCGGCCCACGGCCCTCGCGGTGACGGCGTCGTAGGACTCGCGGGCGATCTCTTCGCTGGCCACGTCCTCGGATCGGGCGGTGATCGCGACGGCGTTGGGGATCCCCGCCTCGTCCGCCGCGCGAGCGATGAAGGCGGTCTTCCGACCCACCGACTCGATCAGGTCGACGTTCGCCTCGGGCAGCGCCACAGCCAGGACGAGGCCGGGAAAGCCCGCCCCGGCGCCGATGTCGGCGATCCGCGAGGCGCCCCGCAGCTCGGCCACGTCGAGCCCCGTGAGGCTGTCCTCGACGTGCACCCGCCAGGCGCGCTGATCGACCACCGAGCTGACCGAGGCGCGCTCCTGCGCCAGCAGCTCGAGCACGGTCTCCAGTGCCCGGCGCGCGCCCGGGCTCAGGGACGCCGCCGGGTCGGCGCTCACTCGGAGACGAGCGGCGCGACGATCACGCAGCGGTGGGGCTCGTCGCCCTCGCTGTAGGTCTCGACCCCGGAGCGGCCTTTCAGCCGTTCGTGGACGACCCGCCGCTCCTGGGCGCTCATCGGGTCCATCTCGACCACCCGGTTGTTGGTCAGCGCCTGCTCGGCGGCGCGGTCGGCGCGGCTCTCCAGCGTCTCCTTGCGCCGCCCGCGGTAGCCCGCGGCGTCGACGATCACCCGTTTGCGGTCGCGCAGGCCGCGAAAGGCGGCCTGGTAGCAGAGCAGCTGCAGGGCGTCGATCGTCTGGCCTCTTTTCCCGATCAACAAGCCGTAATCCTCCTCGCCGACGACCGTGACGACGATCCGATCGTCATCCTCCTCGATCTCCACGTCACCGTCGAGGTCGAGCTGGTCGAGCACCCCCTCGACCAGCTCGCGAGCGCGTTCCGCGGGGGATTCGGGCCAGTCGGCCAGGTCGGACACGCGCCCAGGCTATCCGACCGGTGGGCATGGCGCTCAACTAGTCTGGCCCCCGATGGGCACCGTCTACGCGATCGCGAACCAGAAGGGTGGCGTCGGCAAGACGACCAGCGCCGTCAACCTCGCCTCCTGCTCCGCCGCCGAAGCCGAGCAGACGCTGCTCGTCGACCTCGATCCGCAGTGCAATGCGACCGTCGCCCTGGGCGGCGACCGCGACCTCCACCCGTCCTCCTACGACTGCCTCACCGGCGATACCGAGGTGGCCTCCGCGGCGCGCCCGGCCGGCCCCGACAACCTCTGGCTGGTCCCCGCCAACCGTGACCTGGCGGGAGCCGCGGTCGAGCTCCCGCGCATCGACGCCTCCGAGACCCGCCTGCGCGAACGCCTCGGCCCGGTGCGCGAGCGCTTCGTCCGCACCTTCCTCGACTGCCCTCCCTCCCTCGGCCCGGTCTCGGTCAACGCCTTGGTGGCCGCCGATCGCGTCATAGTCCCGGTGCAGGCCGAGTATCTGGCGCTCGAGGGTCTCGTCCAGTTCCTGGAGACGCTGGGCCTGATCCGGCGCCAGCTGAACCCGCGCCTGGAGGTGTCGGGATTGCTCATAACCATGTACGACGAGCGCACGCGATTGGCCCAGGACGTCGAGGCCGAGTTGCGCGACCAGTTCCCGGGGATGGTCTTCGAGACGGTGATCCCACGCAGCGTCCGGGTTGCCGAGTCGCCTAGCTATGGTCTGCCGGTGACCGAGCACGCCCCTTCGTCGCGCGGATCCCTCGCCTACAAAGCGCTGGCCAAGGAGCTGGCTACCCGTGGCTAGCGGCACCAAGCGGCGCGCCGGCCTCGGCCGCGGCCTCGCCGCGATCCTCCCCGAGACCCCGGCCGACGCCGCCGCGGGCGAGCTGCTCGAGCTGCCGGTCACCCTGATCAAGCCGAACCCGAGCCAGCCGCGCACCCACTTCGACCCAGGCGCGTTGGATGCGCTGGCCGCCTCGATCGAGGCCTCCGGGGTCGTCCAGCCGCTGCTCGTCCGCCCCCTCCACGACGGCAGCTATGAGCTGGTCGCGGGCGAGCGCCGCTGGCGCGCCGCCCAGCAGGCGGGCCTCGACAAGGTCCCCGCCGTCGCCCGTGACCAGGCCGAGCCGGAGCGGCTGCAGGCGGCGCTGATCGAGAACATGGTGCGCGAGGACCTGAACCCGGTCGAGGAGGCGAAAGCCTGCGCCGCCCTGGTCGAGGACCTCGGCCTGACCAAAGAGGAGCTGGCCCGCCGGGTCGGGCGCAGCCGCCCCGCGGTCTCCAACCTGATCCGCCTGCTCGAGCTCCCCGACGAGGCGCTCGAGATGCTTGAAGGCGGTGAGCTCTCCGAGGCGCACGGCCGCACCATCCTCGGCGCCCCCGGCAACGACGTCCGCCGCCGCCTCGCCCGCGAAGCCGTGGCGGGGGGGTGGTCGGTCCGCGAGACCGAGAACCGGGTTCGGCTGGCCGGCCAGCCAAGGGCGAGGCCGAGGCGGGCGCCGGTCGACCCCGACCAGCAGGCCGCCCTACGGGACGCCGCCGACGCGCTCGAGGCGGCGCTCGGCCACGAGGTCGCGGTCAAGCCCCGCGGCGCCGGCATCGCCGTCGAGCTCCGCTTCGACGACCTCCGCGAGGCCCACGAGCTAGCGCGCGAGCTGCGCCGGCGGGGCAAGTGACCGCCCGGCGACGCGCCGCTATCATCGCCGTCCCCGGGCGATTAGCTCAGTTGGTTAGAGCGCGTCTCTGATAAGGACGAGGTCCCTGGTTCGAATCCAGGATCGCCCACTCATCCGGCCGGGTCTGGACGTGCGATCGGCCGGAGCCCGGTTCTCTCAAGCGCCTTCGCGGCGCTGCCGATCAAGGCGGGGTGACCCGCCGACACGGCCACCTCACGCTTGCCGCCCTCGCCCTCCTGCTGGCGCTCGCCGGCTGTGGCGGAGGGGGCGGGGGAGGTGCCACCGGCGGCTCGTCGACGACGACCGCGACCGCGCCCACCCACCCGGCGCGCTCGCCCAGCCCGTCCCCCGATGCCAACACCCATGTGGCCAACTGGCCGCTCTTCGGCCGGGTCCCCCAGCGCACCCACTACCTGCCGCTGCCGATGGGGGATCTCAATCCGCCGCTGAAGGTCGCCTGGACGATCGACACCCACGCGCTGATCGAGTTCCCACCCGCGATCGCGGGCGGGGTCGCCTACATCGTCAACAAGTTCGGCAACACCGCCGCGATCCGGCTCAGCGACCAGAAGACCCTCTGGTACCACATCACTCGCCCCCGCCAGCACGGCAACCCGACCGACGTCACCGGACCCGTGTACCACGCGGGCCGCGTCTACTACGCCGGCCTCGGCGGCTACCTGATCTCGCTCGACTCCCGCACCGGCAAGGTGGTCTGGATGCGCGACCTGCACGCGCACCTGGAGTCCTCGCCCCTGGTGGTCGGCAGGACGCTCTACATCGGCACCGACAGCTCGCAGCTACTGGCGCTCGACACCGCCACCGGCCGCATCCGCTGGCGCTTCGACGCGCCTGCCCCGATCAAGGCCAGCCCCTCCTATGACCGCGGCGTCCTCTTCGTCCCCGACTACCAGAGCGGGATGTTCGCGCTCGTCGCCCGCACCGGCAGGGTGCTCTGGCGGACCAACACGAGCACCCAGGCGCCGTTCGGCAGGGGCGGCTTCTACTCGTCCCCGGCGATCGCCTTCGGCCACGTCTACTCGGCCCGCGACGACGGCGTGGTGTTCGCCTTCGACCAGAAGACCGGCAAGGTCGACTGGTCCTACCCGACCGGCGGCGCGATCTACGGCTCGCCCGCCGTGGCGCGCGTCCCGGGCACGCCGCCGACCGTCTACATCGGCTCCGAAACCGGCCGCTTCTATGCGCTCGCCGCCCGCACCGGCAAGGTCGAGTGGGCCGACGAGGTGGGCGGCCCGGTCCCCGGCACCGCCACCGTCGTCGGCGACACCGTCTTCACCTCCAGCTTCGCGACCAAAAAGTCGATCGGGATCAACGTCCGCACCCACCGGCGCGATTTCTCGATCGGGACCTCCGGCTACACCCCGGTCGTCTCCGACGGGCGCCACCTCTACGTCGCCGGGTACTTCGACTTCATCGCGCTCGAGTCGAAGTCGAAGCCCGACCTGTCCTCGCCCTGAGCCCTCCCGGCCCGCCCCGTACACTTTTTGGCCCAGGTCCACGTACGGCGGGAGCAACCTCTTGCAGCAGATGCAGATCTACGGCGTCAGCTTCGACATGGTCGGCAAGCAGCCGATCGTCTTGCTGAAGACCGTCGACGGCAACCGCTTCCTGCCGATCTGGATCGGCCACCCGGAGGCGGCGGCGATCCTGATGAAGCTGCAAGGCGCCTCGACCCCGCGGCCGATGACCCACGATCTGCTCTCCGACGTGCTCGAGAACCTGGACGCGAAGTGCGAGCGGGTGGCGGTCACCGAACTGCGCGACAACACCTTCTACGCCTCGATCACGGTCTCGGTCGGCGGCTCGGAGATCGAGATCGACTCGCGCCCCTCCGATGCCCTCGCCCTCGCGGTCCGCGTCGCCGCGCCGATCTTCGCCGCCGAGGAGGTGATCGAGGAGTCGGCGATCGAGTTCGAGCACGAGGTTGAGGACACCGAGGAAGTGGTCGACAAGTTCAAAGACTTCTTGGACGAAGTGAGTCCCGAGGACTTCGCCAGCGGCGATTCCTAGGGCTGCAAACCGGCGCATGTCGTTGTCCTCCCTCGGTCATGTGCAGAGCACACTCCCTCGGTCGTCCTAGACCTGCTTGGTTTTCGCCCTAGGAAACGCCGCTCGGGGCGAGCGCCATGTCAAGGATCCGCGTGACGAGATCCTCAAAGGACATTCCCGCGGCCTCGGCGGCCTGGGGGAGGAGGCTCGTATCCGTCAGGCCGGGGATCGCGTTGGCCTCGAGGACCCAGGGGCCGTCGGCGGCGAGGATCAGGTCGACCCGGGCGAAGCCCTCGCAGCCAAGCGCCCGGCAGGTGGCGAGGGCGGCGTCGGTGACCGCGGCGCGCTCGGTGGGGGAGAGGTCGGCGGGGCAGACGAAGCGGGTGCGGCCGATCTCGTAGCGGGCCTCGAAGTCGTAGCGGTCGCCCTCGGCCGGGATCGCCTCGACGATCGGCAGCGGCTCTGTGCCGAGCACGCTGACCGCCAGCTCACGGCCCGAGGCGAAGCGCTCCAGCATCACCCGGTCGTCGTAGGAGAAGGCGGCGACGAGGGCGCCGGGGACCTCGGCGGGCGCGCTCGCGAACTTGATCCCTAGCGAGGAGCCGCCGCGGCTCGGCTTGACCACCAGCGGGAAGCCGAGCGTGTCCTCGAGGTCGGCAAGCGCATCACCGGCGCCGAGCTCACGGAAGGCGGTCTGGGTGAAGGCGAAGGAATCGGGGGTGGGGATGCCCGCGTCCCTCATCGCCGCCTTGGCGAGGACCTTGTCGATGCAGCGGGCGCAGGCGGCGGCGTCGGGGCCGGTGAAGGGGATGCCGAGGATCTCCAGCAGCTCCTGCGCGGTCCCGTCCTCGCCACCGACCCCGTGCATGGCGACGAAGGCGACGTCGGGCTGCTCGGCACGGAGGCGCCTCACCAGGTCGGAGCCGACGTCGATCGGCACCACCTCGTGGCCGAGCCGCTCGAGCGCGTCCTCGACCCGGGCGGCGGAGCGGAGCGAGACCCCGCGCTCGAGCGAGCGGCCGCCTTTGAGGACGGCGACCTTCACGCGCCCTCGGCCCGGCGGAAGGGGAGGACGTCCCCACCTTCGTCCGCCGCACGCCGGTCCGCCTCCGGCGCCGAAGGAGTCAGATTGCGATCGTCGCCGGAGGCGGACTTGGTTTTTGCATCAACCGGCATGTCCTCCGCTTCGCGTCCGGGCATGCCGGGCGCGGCTTGGGCGGAACCCTCCGAGGGCGCCAGGGTTTCATACAGCTCGACCTGCTCCGTGATCACGGCGCCGATCCGCTTGATCCCCTCGCGGATTTCCTCGTCGGTCACGCCGCTGAAGTTCAGGCGCATCGAGTTGCCGCCGCGGCCGTCGACGTACGCAGCCCGCCCCGGCACGAACGCCACGTCGCTGCGCAGTGCCTTTGCCAGCAGGTCTTCGGTGTCGATGTAGTCGGGCAGGGTCGCCCAGATGAAGAGGCCGCCTTCGGGTTCGGTCCAGCTCGCCGCCGTCGGGAAGTGCTCGTGGAGCGCCTCGAGCATCGTGTCGCGCCGGCCGCGGTAGAGCCCGACCAGGTCCTCGACGTAGCGCCGCCAGCCGCCCTCGCCGAAGTACTGGCGGACGAAGAACTGGGTCAGGGTCGAGGTGCAGAGGTCGGCGGCGCCCTTGCCCAGCACCACTTTCTCCAGCACCGGCGGCGGCGCCACCACCCAGCCGAGCCGGATCCCGGGCGAGAGGATCTTCGAGAACGTCCCCAGGTAGACGACGAAATCGCCGCCGTCGAGCTGGTAGAGCGGCGGCAGCGCCTCGCCGCCGTAGCGGAGCATCCCGTAGGGGTTGTCCTCGACCACCAGCAACTCGTGCTCCTGGGCCAGCTCGACCAGCCGCAGCCGCCGGGCGAGCGAGAGTGTGACGCCGCCCGGGTTCTGGAAGCTCGGCACCGTGTAGACGAACTTCGGCCGCCGGCCTGCGGCGCGCAGCTCCTCCAGCAGCGCTTCGAGCAGGTCGATGCGCATCCCATCGGCGTCCATCTCGACCTGGCGGACGTCGGCCTGGTAGCTGCAGAAGACCGGCACCGCGCCCGGGTAGGTCGGCGCCTCGGTGATCACCACGTCGCCGGGATCGACCAGCGTCTTGGTCACCAGGTCGATCGCCTGCTGGCCGCCGGTGGTGACGACGATGTCGTCGGGGTCGGGCAGCATCCCCTCGGCCGCCATCACCTCGACGATGCAGTCCTTGGTCTCCTCGAAGCCCTCGGTCGGCCCGTACTGGAGCGCCGCCGCCGCGGACTCCTGGGCGATCCGGGTCATCTGCGCGGCGAAGCTCTGCGGCGGGAAGGTCGAGGTGTCGGGCAGGCCGCCCGCCAGCGAGATAACTTCCGGCCGCGCGGTCACCGCCATCAGGTCGCGCATCGCCGAGGAGCGCATCACGGTGGTGCGCTCGGCGAAGAGCCCGGCGTAGCGCTCGAGGTCGCGGGTCGAGGTGTGGGCACGGCGTTTGTGCGGCGGCTGCGGTACCTCGGTCATGCGCAAAGTGTGCCGGATTGCCGCCCAGGTGCCTGCCGCGTTAGGTTTCCGGCCGTGCATTTTCTTCAGGACATCGGCGTCGGCATCGCGATCGGCATGCTCGCCGGCACCACCGGGACCCAGGGCGGCGCCCGTGGGCGGATGGCGATCCTCGCCGCGGTCGTCGGCCTCGTCGTCGGCTTCCTGATCGACGGTCCGCTCGGCGCGGTCCTCACGGCGCTCGGCGGCGCGGCCGCCTGCGTGGTGATCTCCGACCTCGTCTTCGGCGCCTCGCGAAGGGAGGGGAGCGGCGGCGGCGCGCTCGCGTTCATCATCGCCTTGGCCGCCCTGGTCGTGCTGGCGATCGCGCTGTTGGTGCCGATCGCGATCGTCGTCGTCGCGATCGCGCTGGCCTGGCTCGGCTGGTCGCGCCACCGCCGCGCGCAGCGCAAGCACGCCGGCCTCCGCGTCCTCCGCTAGCCGGCCGCCACCGACCGGCCCCGGTCGTCCGTGATCATGTAGCGCCGTGCCCGGCCCCCGCCGCAAGAAGCTGATCCTCACCTACGTCGACTCGCTGCGCACCGACATGCTGCGGCGGGCGATCGACGAGGGGCGCGCGCCAAGCTTCGAGGCCTTGGTGAAGCGCGGGGTGTTAATTGACGATTGCGTCTCCAGCTTCCCCTCGGTGACCCCGGTCGCCTGCGCGGAGATGGTCACCGGGGTCGGCGCCGACGAGCACTGGATCAGCGGGATGAACTGGTACCACCGGCTCGAGCGGCGCTACGTCGAGTACGGCTCCTCGCTCGAGGCGACCCGCGCCTTCGGCGTCTTCCGCGCCCTCTACGACCTCGTCTACAACATGAACCTCGCCCACCTGAGCCCGGAGATCGAGACGCTCTGGGAGCAGCTCGACGACGCCGGCGCGCGGACCGCCTGCACGCCGTACCTGATCTACCGCGGCCGCCACCGGCACGAAGTCTCGCTCGACGGATTGCTGCGCCGCGCGGTCGACGCCACCCGGCTGAAGTTCCGCCACCACACTTGGGGGCCGGCCGAGCTCTTCTACGGCGACCTCTACGCCAGCCTCGAGGTCCCCTGCAAGTCGACCTCGATCCCCGGCGCGCGCGATCCCTACGCGGCCTGCTGCGCGGTCGAGCTGATCAAGGAGGACGGCTTCGACTTCCTCCTGCTCTCGCTGCCCGACAACGACAACTACTCGCACCGCCACGGGCCGGAGGCCTCGGTCGAGTCGATCGCCCGCGCGGACGAGTGCTTCGGCACGCTGGTCAAGGCGGCGGGCGGGATCGACGACTTCCTCGCCACCCACGCGGTGATCCTGGTCGCCGACCACGCCCAGACCGCCGTCCACCGCGGCCTGCCGCTGACTGACATCCTCGCCGCCGAGTGGTCGGTGCTGCAGCCCTCGGAGCTGAAACCGGAGCTTGCCCAGCTGGCGGTCAGCCCGACCGGGCGGGCGGCGCACGTCTACCTCCTGCCCGGGGAGGGCGAGCGCGCCGACCCGCGGGCGGTGGGGGAGCGGCTGGCCGAGATCGAGGGGATCGACCTGGTCTGCCGGCTGCTCGACGCCGAGGGCGCGCCGCTTTACCGGCCCGAGCCGGGGATGCCGGCGGGCGGCGAGGGCTGGGCGGCCGTCGAGCGGGCGGGGGAGGCGGTGCGCTTTCGTCCCGGCGAGGGCGTCGCCGACCTGCGCGGCGGGTGCTGGGATGTCGACGGGGAGCTCGGCGTGCTGGAGGCGCGGGTCGAGGACGGCAAGCTGCGCAGCGACGCCTACCCCGATCCGCTGCAGCGGGTGTGGTCGGCGCTCACCGCGCCGCACGCGGGCGACTTCGTGCTCTCGCTCGCTGACGGCTACGAGGCGGTCGACTGGGGCGGCGCCGGCCACGCGGGTGGCGGCAGCCACGGCGCCCTGCACGCCGGCGACAGCCTCGGGCCGCTGCTCTTCGTCGGCTGCGGGCCCGAGTCGGCCGACGAGCGCGAGCAGTGGTCCCTGCGCGACGTCGCCACCGCGGTCCTCGCCCACTTCGGGCTGGGCGGCGAGTGATGGGCCGGCGGCCGGCGGCCCTGCTCGCGCTGGTGCTCGCCCTCGCCCTGCTCGCGCCGCCGCCGGCGGCCGCCGCAAAGGAGGAAAGGCCGGGGCCTAACGACATCACTGCGGCCGAAGCGCAGGCCGCCGCGTCGAAGGACCCGAACGTCCACAAGGAGGAAGCCGAGCACCCGCACCTGGCCCCGAGCCCGACCTTCCACCACGAAAAGTGGGAAGTCGGCTGGTTCGAAGGCGACCACGAGTACGCGCTGGTGATGGTCGACCCGAAAACCGGCAAGGTGACCGAATCCTGGACCGGCTACCAGGTCGCCTGGGAAATGGCGCGGGGCTACTCGGGCGAGTTCGCCCACTCGCTCAACTCGCCGTTCATCTGGCTGCCGCTCTGCGCCATCTTCCTCGTCGGCCTCTTTGACTGGAAGCGGTGGCGACGCGCCGCCAACCTCGACCTGCTGGTGCTGCTCGGCTTCGGCGCCTCGCACTTCTTCTTCAACCAGGGGAACATCGGCGTCTCGGTGCCGCTCGCCTACCCGGTGCTGGTCTACCTCCTGGCCCGCTGCCTGTGGATCGGCTTCCGCGGCCGCGGCACCGGGCTGCGACCGGTCTGGCCGACGATCTGGCTGCTGGTCGCGGCGCTCTTCCTGATGGGCTTCCGGGTCGGGCTGAACATGGCCGACGCGGGCGCGATCGACGTCGGCTACGCGGGCGTCACCGGCGCCCACCGGATCCTCCACGGCGAGCAGCTCTACGGCGACTGGCCCGAAGACATCCGCTCCGGCGACACCTACGGCCCGGTCAACTACGCCGCCTACGTCCCCTTCGAGCTGATCTGGCCCTACACCGGCGAATGGGACACCCTGCCCGCCGCCCACGGCGCCTCGATCGCCTTCGACATCGCCACCTTCCTGCTGCTGATCGTGCTCGGCATGCGGATCCGCCCCGGCCCTTCGGGCCGTCGCCTCGGCGCGATCCTCGGCTTCGGCTGGGCCGCCTTTCCATACACCGCCTACGTGCTTGAGTCGGATTCGAACGACGCGCTCATAGCCGCCCTCCTGGTGGCGACGATGGTCGTCTTAGCTCGGCCCTTCTGGCGGGGCGCGATGGTGTCCCTCGCCACGTGGGCGAAGTTCATCCCTCTCATGTTGGCCCCCATGCTTCTGACTTACGACCCGAACCCGGACGTCGGATCCGAGTCGGGAGAACGCGGCGTCCGAGCACGTATACGTCGCGCGCAGGATGCCGTGTTCTCCCGCCGTGCGCTCCTCTTCGTCGGCGGGTTCACCGCCGTAACCCTTGCCGCGATGACCTGGCCCGCGATCAACCCCGGCCTACACACCTTCTACGAACGCACGATCGCCGCCCAGGCCGGACGCGTCTCCCCGTTCAGCATCTGGGGGCAGGACGAATCGCTGGAACCGATCCGCGTCGCGATCCTCGCCGCCACCGGCGCCCTCGCGATCGCCCTCGCCTTCGTCCCGCGCAAGAAGTCCTTGCTCCAGGTCGCCGCCTTCTCGGCCGCGCTGATGTTGGGCGTGCAGATCACCCTGCACCACTGGTTCTACCTCTACATCGTCTGGTTCTTCCCGCTGATGCTGATCGCGCTGGCGCTGCTCGAGCCGACCGAGGAGCCGGAGCGCGCCGACGTCCCCAGCCTCAGATGGCGGCTCAGGCGGCGGCGGGAGCCGGAACCATCAGCGGCTCGATCGAGTCCGCCAGTCCCCGCCGGTTGACGTCGACCACCGCGCCCATCACCCAGACGTCCCGGTCGGCGGTCTCGAAGCGGGTCGGCATCTGGGTGACGAGGGCGCCGAGCGCGTCCTCGATCCGCACCCCGAGGATGCTCTCCCGCGCGCCGGTCATGCCGACGTCGGAGATGAACGCGGTGCCCTTCGGCAGCACCCGCGCGTCGGCGGTCGGTACGTGGGTGTGGGTGCCGAGCACGCCGGCGACGCGGCCGTCGAGGTGCCAGCCCATCGCCACCTTCTCGCTGGTCACCTCGGCGTGGAAGTCGACGATCGCCGCGTCGGCGTCGAGGCGGTCGAGGATCGCGTCGACCGCGTCGAAGGGCGAGCGCGCCACCTTCAGCCCGACCCCGCCGGAGAGGTTGACCACCCCGATCCGCATCCCGCCCGCCTCGACCACCGTGTGGCCGCGGCCCGGGTTGGCGCTCGGGTAGTTGGCGGGGCGGATCACCCGCTCGGCGCGTTCGAGGTAGGGGTAGGCGTCGCGGTGGCGGTAGACGTGGTTGCCGGTCGTGATCACGGTGGCGCCGGCGTCGAAGATGTCGTTGGCGGTGCGCTCGGTGATCCCCATGCCGCCCGCCGAGTTCTCCCCGTTGACGACGATCAGGTCGGGCGAGTAGCGCTCGCGCAGCGAGGGCATCGTCTCGCGCAGCCCGCGCCGCCCAGGCCCGCCGACCACGTCGCCGATGAAGAGCAGCCGCATGGCGGCGAGCCTAGACGTTGACCCGAGGGCGCGCCCGCGGTTGTGCCAGTGTGGGCGCGTGGCGGCAGGGCCGGACACCGAGGAGCTCGTGCGCCGGGCGCTCGCCTACCCGTACGACCCACCGGCCGGGTCCTTCGTCCAGATCGGCGAGCGCACCCTGCCGGTGCCACCGGAGGAGATCGAGGTCGACGGCCGCCGGGCCTTGCTCGCCTACGGGGCCAACGCCTCGCCGGAGGCATTGGCCCGCAAGCTCGCCCACCTGCCGCCGCGGCCGCTCGCGGCGCTGCGGGTGGCGCTCGGCGGCTGGGACGTCGTCTACTCGTCCCACGTCACCCGTTATGGATCGGTGCCCGCCGCGGTGGTGCCGAGCCCGGGCACCGTCGCCGCCGTCCACCTGGTCTTCCCCGACGACGAGCAGCTCGAGGCGCTCGCGGCGACCGAGGGCGAGAACTACCGGCTCGAGCAGCTCGTCGACTTCTCGGCCGAGCCCGCGATCGGTGGCGAGGGGCCGACGGAGATCGATGCCTTCGTCAGCGTCCACGGCCCGTTGCTCCTCGACGGCACCCCCGTGGCCCTAGCCGCGATCCCGGCGCGCGACCGCACCTTCCCCGAGTTGACGACCCCGCAGATGCTCGACCGCGCCCGCGCCGCACTCCACCCCGAGCTCAGCCTGCCCGAGTTCGTCCTCCACCACGTGAAACGCGGCGGCCTCCGCCCGATCCCGCCCATCGACATGGGTGGCGCGGCGCTTTGTGACTAGACGCGGGCGAAGCGGCGGAGCCCGACCCGGGCGAGGATCGCGTAGGCGACGATCAGGATCGCCAGGTGCAGCAGCGGGCCGCCGAGCGCGCCACCGGACGGGTCGAGCCCGGCGGTGATCGCTTCCAGCGCCGGCTTGAACGGGAAGAGCGCGGTGATCACCTTGATCACGTCGAAGAGGCCCTTGCCGACCGCCCCCGCCGGGACCAGCGAGAGGAACGCCACCGGCAGCGTGACCATGAAGGCGAGCAGGGAGACCGCCCGGACCTCGCGGGCCACCGCCCCGAGCGCCGCCCCGGCCGTTGCCAGCGCCGCCCCCCCGACCACGATCGCCGCCAGCCAGAGGCCGAAGCGGCTCCACTCGATCGGCGTGAAGATCGTCAGCCCGGCCATCATCAGGATCGTCACCACCAGCCCGACGACCGTCCCGAGCAGGACCTTCTCGCCGAGCAGCGCCTCGCACGAGACCAGCCCGCGGGTCAGCCGCGGGTAGGCGTTCTCCTCCCGCTCCAGTGCCAGCGACCCGGCCACCAGGAGCACCGTGACGAAGGCCAGGGTCAGCGTCGCGGCCACCGCGATGGCGAAGGTTTCGAGCGGTGGCGAGGACCCCCCGACCGCGACCTTGTGGACCTCGATCGGCTGCGCCAGCCGCTTGATCAGCGGCCCGGCGATGTCGAGATTCTGCCCCGCCTGGTTGGCGAATTCGGTCACCTGGGAGAGCGCCACCCGCAGCGGCCCCCGGGGCACCGCCGGTTCGATCGCTTCGAGGATGTGGGCGCTCGCCTCGAGGCCGAGGATGTGGATCTGGCTCCCCAGCACCGGCAGCTCGCCGCCCCTGATCACCAGGTTCAGGTATTTGCTGCCTTCGACCGCGATCCGCTTGGCGATCGCCAGGTTCGCCTGGGCGAGCAGGGCGCTGATCTTGTCGTCCACCTGCCCCGCCTTCAAGGGGTCGGATTCGTTGACCAGCACTTCCACCTTCGGCGTGCCGGGGGAGAGGGTGGAGAGCGAGTTGATCTTGTTGATCAGGTCTTCGGGCAGGACCAGCGCCGCGAGCACGTCCCCCGATTCGACCTTCGCCACCGCTTCCTCACGGGAGTGGACCTGGACGCACTCGACCTTTTCGCAGATCCGTTCCTGGACGTTGGCGGAGGGGAGCCTCTTGCCGCTGAGGCTGATCCGCGAGTTCTCCGGCACTTCGTTCAGGAACGCGACCCGCGGCTTTTCCGGCCCGCGCGAGACGGCCAGCCCGACCAGGATCGCGATCAGCACCGGGTAGACGACCAGGAGCGCCGCCTGCAGCGGCGAGCGGCGGAGGATCTGCAGGTCCTTCAGCAGCAGCCAGCGCACGCTCAGTGCCCCCGGTGGTGGAGGTAGGCGACGAAGGCGGTCTCGAAGTCGCGGTCGGCGGCTTCCGCCGCCTCGCCGCGGACGGCCTCACGGAGCTCCTCGGCGGAGCCGTCGAAGAGCGCCTCGCCGTCGGCCAGCACCAGCATCCGGTTGCCGTAGCGCTCCGCCTCCTGGATGTCGTGGGTGGAGAAGATCACCGTCGTCCCCCGCCCGGCGAGGCCGGAGACGAACTCCCAGAGGCGGGCCCGCTGGCGCGGGTCGAGGCCGACGCTAGGCTCGTCGAGGAGCAGCACGCTCGGGCGCGCCATCAACCCGATCGCGATGTTGATCCGCTGCTGGTTGCCGCCGGAGAGGCGGGCGACGATCTCGCCGCGCCGCTCGCCGAGCCCGGTCAGCGCCAGCATCTCCTCGACCGAGGCGCGCGGGTCCGGGAGCTTCTCTAGGCGCGCGAACAGCAGCAGGTTCTCCTCCACCGTCAGCCGCCGGTAGAGCGCCGCCTGCTGGGGCACCCAGCCGACCGCCCCGGCCCCGGTCTCGACCTCCCCTCCGTCCGCAGCCTGAATCCCGGCAAGAATCGACAACAGCGTCGTCTTTCCCGCCCCATTCGGCCCGATCACCGCCACCAGCTCCCCCGCCGCGGCCTCGAAGCCGACATCTTTAAGCGCCTGTCGCTCCCCAAACCGCTTGTTCAAGCCCCGTGCCCGCACGGGAAGAAACGTAACGGCCGGTGAGGAGGGTCAGGGGTGTCCCTCCCCGGACACTCAAAGCCCGCGAAGCGAGGCTTGTCCGGGGAGGGACACCCCTGACCCTCCCTGGCAAACCCCAACCAACCCTTCCGTAGACTCGCAATCGATGCCTTTCCCCGCCACCCGCATGCGCCGCCTGCGCGGGACCGACACCTTCCGCGCCCTGGTCCGCGAAACCGAGCTCTCCCCCGCCCACCTGATCATGCCCGCCTTCGTCATTGCCGGCGAGGGCATCCGCGAGGAGATCCCCTCGATGCCGGGCGTCGAGCGCTACTCGATCTCCAACCTGGTCGAGCACGCGGGCGAGGTGGTCGCGGCCGGGATCGGGACGATGCTGATCTTCGGCATCCCCGCCGACAAGGACGAGGTCGGCTCCGGCGCCTACGACGACGAGGGCATCGTGCAGATGGCGGTCCGGGCGCTGAAGGAGGCCCACCCCGACCTCACCGTGATCACCGACGTCTGCCTCTGCGAGTACACCTCGCACGGCCATTGCGGCATCCCCGACGCCGACGGCAAGATCCAGAACGACCTCAGCGTCGAGCTGATCGCGAAAACCGCGATCTCCCACGCCGACGCGGGCGCCGACGCGGTGGCGCCGAGCGACATGATGGACGGGCGGGTCGGCGCGATCCGCTTCCAGCTCGACGAGGAGGGCCACCCCGACGTGCCGATCCTCGCCTACAGCGCCAAGTATTCGTCGGCCTTCTACGGCCCGTTCCGCGACGCCGCCGAGTCGACCCCCGGCTTCGGCGACCGGCGCGGGTACCAGATGGATCCGTCCAACGCCGCCGAAGCCGTGCGCGAGGCCGAGCTCGACCTCGAGGAGGGCGCCGACATGCTGATGGTGAAGCCCGCCACTCCCTACATGGACATCATCCGCCGGGTGAAGGAGGCGACCGGGGCGCCGCTCGCCGCCTACCATGTCTCCGGCGAGTACTCGGCACTCAAGGCCGCCGCGCTCAACGGCTGGCTGGACGAGCGCCAGGCCGTCCTCGAGACGCTGACCGGCATCCGCCGCGCCGGCGCCGACGCGATCATCACCTACTACGCGAAGGAGGCCGCAGGTTGGCTTCAGTGAAAGTTCCGCAGTCGAAGGCGCGCTCGCGCAAGGACGGGGCCGCGATCCCGCTCGACGAGGCCGACAAGCGGCTGATGAACCTGCTGCAGTCGAGCTTTCCGCTCGACCCCGAGCCGTTCGCGCTGGTCGCCGGCGAGGCCGACCTGGAGCTCGACGACCTGCTCGGCCGCACCCAGCGGCTGCTCGACAACCGGATCATCCGCGAGATCACGCCGATCTTCGACACCCGCGCGCTCGGCTACGAATCGATGCTGGTCGCCGCCAAAGTCGACTCAGAGCACCCCCAGCGGGCGGCGAAGCTGGTCAACGCCCACCCCGGCGTCTCCCACAACTACCTGCGCACCCACGACTTCAACCTCTGGTTCACGATCGCCACGCCGCCCGACTCGAAGCTCGGGCTGAAGGGGTCGATCGAGGCGCTGATGGAGGAGACCGGCGCGGTCTCGATGCGCGAACTGCCGACCCTGACCCTGTTCAAGATCAACATGAACCTGGAGATGGAGGGCGACACCGAGGCGCTCGCGGCGACGGTCGAGGCGGCCCCGCCGCGCGAGCTCGAAGCGCAGCCCTACGACGATCGGGACATCGCGATCATCAAGGCCCTGCAGGGACCGATGAAGGCGGCCCGGCGTCCCTACGACGAGGCGGCGGCCGCGGTCGGGCTCTCGACCGAGGACTTCCTCGGCAAGCTCGGCGACATGGTCGACCGCAAGCTCCTCCGCCGTGTCGCCGCGATCCTCTACCACCGCCGGGCCGGCTTCTCGGCCAACGGGATGGGCGTCTGGAAGGTCCCCGAGGACCAGATCCTCGAGGTCGGCGGGCGGATGGCGGCGACCCGCGGGATCAGCCATTGCTACCAGCGGCCGACCTACGAGGACTGGCCCTACAGCGTCTTCACGATGGCCCACGGCCGCTCGAAGGAGGAGTGCGACGCGGTGCTCGACTCGATCGCCGAGAAGTGCGAGATGGGCCCCGACGACCGCGCCACGCTCTACTCCTCGACCGAGTACAAGAAGATCCGCCTCCACTACTTCACCCCGGACTACGCCGAGTGGGAGGCGGCGCACTCCTGACTGTCTACGACCGCGCCCGGGCGGTGCTGCCGGGCGGGGTGAACTCGCCGGTCCGCGCGATGCGCCAGATTGGTCGCGAGCCGATCTTCATCGACCGCGGCGAAGGCGCCGAGCTGGTCGACGTCGAGGGCAACCGCTACATCGACTGGGTCTGCTCCTGGGGCCCGCTGATCCTCGGCCACGCCGACCCGGCGGTGATCTCGGCGGTGATCGAGGCGGCCAAGCGCGGCACCTCCTACGGCGCCGCGACCGCGATCGAGGTGCAGCTCGCCGAGCAGGTGGTCGCCCGCTTCCCCGCGGTGGAGATGGTGCGGATGACCAGCTCCGGCACCGAGGCGGCGATGAGCGCGGTGCGGCTGGCGCGGGCGCTGACCGACCGTGAGGTGGTGGTCAAGTTCGCCGGCGCCTACCACGGCCACTCCGACGGCCTGCTTGCCGAGGGTGGCTCGGGGATGGCGACGCTCTCGGTGCCGGGCAGCCCCGGCGTGCCGCCCGCGATGGCGGCGCTGACCGTGGTGGTGCCATGGAACGACCGCGCCGCGGTACATACGGCGCTCGCCGAGCACCAGGTCGCGGCGCTCCTGGTCGAGCCGGTGGCGGCGAACATGGGCGTGGTGCCGCCCGACGAGGGCTTCCTCGAGTTCCTCCGCGAGGCGACCCGCGCGGCGGGGACGCAGCTGATCTTCGACGAGGTGATCACCGGCTTCCGGGTCGCCCGCGGCGGCGCCCAGGAGCTCTTCGGGGTCGAACCCGACCTGACCGTGATGGGCAAGATCATCGGCGGCGGCCTGCCCGCGGCGGCGTTCGCCGGGCCGCGCGAGTCGATGGAACGGATCGCGCCCGCGGGCGACGTCTACCAGGCGGGGACGCTGTCGGGGAACCCGCTCGCCGCGGCCGCCGGGCTGGCGACGCTGGACGGGCTCGACGCGGGTGCGTACGAGCGGCTCGGGGCGCTGACCGATCGGCTCGCGGACGGGTTCGAGGCACTGGCGGCCGATCGGCCACTGCAGGTGGCGAAAGCGCCGGGTCTGGTCACGCTCTTCTTCAGCGAGGTGCCGGTGCGGAACTTCGCCGACGCGACCGCCTGCGACACCGACGCCCACGCCCACTTCTGCCGCGCGATGCTCGACCGCGGTGTGTACCCGCCGCCGGCCCAGTTCGAGGCCTGGTTCGTCTCGCTGGCCCACTCCGAGGCGAGCGTCGACCGGACGCTGGAAGCGGCGGGCGAGGCATTGGACGAGGTGCTGGGATGAGCGCGCTGCAGGTCCTGGCCGAGCAGCTGCGGCAGGAGGACACGCCGATCGCCGAGCACGTGATCGACCCGGTGGGGCCGACCTCCGGCGCGCCGGGGATGAGCGACGAGTACGCGCTGGTGTTCGAGGCGGTGCGCGAGGGCTACCTCCTGCACTACGGCGAGTCGCGGCTGATGGCGGGGCACGATGCGGACCTCGGGTTGCTGGCGGGCGATTACCTGTACGCGCTCGGGCTCGACCGGCTGGCGGCGCTCGGCGATACCGAGGCGGTGGCGGTCCTCTCCGAGCTGATCGCCCGGAGCGCGCAGTTGCACGCGGAGGGAAGGGACGGGGAGGTGGAGGGGCACTGGGAAGCTGCCGCCCGGAGGATCGCCAGGTAGGGCAGGGAGCTAGGAGCGGAATCGCCTGAGGATCGCCGTGACTTCGTCGGCGCCGTGGGCGATCTGCCAGTGCGTGAAGCGAAGGACGGCGAATCCGGCCGCGGTGTGGACCTGATCCCGTTTGGCGGCACGAGCTTGCTGTGACGGGGTGCGGTGGTAGCGCAGGCCGTCGGTCTCGACGATCAGGTCGTGGTCGGGGAAGAAGAAGTCGACCTCGTAGTCGAGGACCCGGTGCTTGGTGAGCGGTAGCGGGAGCCCGGCGGCGAGCGCCAGGGGCCGGAAGAGGATCTCCAAGTCAGAGTCCGAGAGCCGGAAGGTGTGGCGATCGAGCAGCGTCGCCAGGGTCTTCACGCCGGGTTGGCCTTTGTGGCCGTGAAGCTCGTGGCGGAGCGTCTCCGGGTCGACCAGGTCGAGCTTGTCCGCCTCGTTGACCGCCCGCTCCTGGCGGAGTGGCGGAAGTTCGGTCGCCAGGTCGATCAAGGTCTGGACCACGTTGGTCACCGGGATGCCGTGCCGCCGGGTGAGGGACCGGCTGGCGAGGGAGGGCCGGGCTCGGACCTTGATCCCGCGACGTGTGATCTTGCTGCGCCGCCTGATGGTGACGTCGATCCGTCCCCGGACCTCGTGACCGATCCCCCAGAGCTCGGCCGCGCTGCAGTGACTGAGCACGGCCCCGTCGCCGCAGGCGAGCACCGCCGCCATCCAGCGTCCGTCAGGCGTCAGCTCCCGCCGACCGACCGCATAGACCCCACGGGAGACCAGGTGCAGGCGACCGCTCGCCACCCGATGCTCGATGCTCCGATGACCGAAGCCGAGCGACTCGAGATCCGCACGCGTCAGCACCCAGTGCTGGCGTCGCGCGAGCGACCAAGCCGCCCGCCCGCGCTCCTCGCCCGTCGGACCGCGCGCTGCGTGTTTTGACCACACCATGGTGTGGTGAATCCACGCAGGGCTGCATTTCGCCCCCCTCGCGCGCCGCGAAGGCCGCAGCGCGCGGCGAGTTTGGGGCCGCCGACGTTACGCCGGCTGCTTCGCCAGCGGCTTCAGGCGGGTCTTTTCGACCTTCGCCAGCTTCTTTTTCAGGCGCCGGAACTGGGCCTCCTGGTAGGGGGTCCGTTCGTAGCCCTCGAAGGCGAGGTTGATTTCCTCTTCGGGGTCGGTTTTGAGGTCGTACATCTCCCACTGGGGGGGTTTCGGACCCGCCTTTTCGACCGGCTTGCCTTCCACCACTTCGGTCTTGATGTCGACGTATTTGGCCAGCTTCCAGCGCTTTTCGCGGATGCTGCGGACGTGGTTGGGCTGTTTGGGGTAGGGCCCGTGGCTCTGGCCGGACTGGAAATCGTCGTAGGTGAAGGCGACGTAGTCCTGCGGCTCCTTGCCCTTGCCGGGGTTGAGGATGATGTTCGAGTAGTCGACCCCCTGCCAGTTGCTGCGAGCCGACTCCGGCGCCCCGGCGAGGGTCGCCAGGGTGGGGAGGAGGTCGACGTGGGAGATCAGGGCGTCGGAGGTCTCCGGCCGCGGGAACATCTTCGGGTTCGAGTAGACCAGCGGGACTTTCAGCGACTCCTCGTAGAAGTTGAAGTTCTTCTGCCGCAGGCCGCCGTGGCTGAGGCCCATCTCACCGTGGTCGGAGGTGCGGATGATCAGCGTGTCTTCGTAGAGGCCTTTCGCTTCCAGCTTGTTCAGCACTTCGACCAGGTAGTTGTCGGAGCTCCGCATCAGGTTGCCGTAGAAGTTCAGGTAAGCGCGTTTTTCGGCTTCTTTCTTCGGCTTGCCGGTGAGGTTGAATATTTTCAGGAACTCTTCCTGGACCGTCGGCTTGGTGGCAAGGTCTTCTTCGTTGGTCGGCGGCACTTCGATGTCGCCCGCCAGCCAGGAGGAGTCGTAACCCGATTCTTCGAACGTCTTGCTCGGGTAGAAGAGCACGTCGTGCGGGTTGACCAGTGAGATCACCAGGAAGAACGGCTGCTGGCCCGAGGCGACCGAGTCGATGTACTGCAGCGCCCCCTCCTTGGCCAGCTGGTAGGGCCCTTTGTCTTCGATGATCCGGCCGTCGTTGTTGGTGTAGCCGCCGCCCGCCTGCGGGATCGACTGGTTGGCGCCCGCGTCCGGCGGATCCCAGCGTTCGAAGCCGTAGCGCGCGAGGTCCTGCGGGGTGTCGCCGATTTTTTCGTGCGCCGGTTTGGCGCAGTGCCACTTGCCCTTGTAGACGACCTCGTAGCCCGCCGCCTTCATCACCGTGCCGAGGTTCGGCAGCGATTCCGGCAGCGGCAGGTCGACCTGCGGGTAGCGGTGGTAGGGCATGTTCGACTCGAGCGTGTATTTGACCCCGTGCTGGGCGGGGAAGTAGCCGGTCATCAGGCTGGAGCGCGACGGCGAGCACATGCAGGCGGCGGTGCAGGCGGTTTCGAAGCTCAGCCCGTGACGCCGCAGGCGCCGCATGCCCGGCAGGTTTTCCCGCATCCAGTTGGCGGGGAAGTGCTGGATCGCCCGCTCCTGGTCGGTGAGGAAGAGGATGACGTTCTTGCCGTTCAGCCCTTCTCCGCCGACGTTCGCGCCGAACGCCTTGCCCAGCCCCAGCGAGGGCGAGAGCATCGCCGCCGCCGCCGCCGCGGCACCGGCCCCGGTGCCGAGCAGCTGTTTGCGGGTCAGGCCGCCTTCGCGGCGGTCACCATCACTCATCGAATCCTCCTGAAGACGTCGACCGCAGAGCTCTCCTGCGAGGTCGAGTAGACGTTGCGGCCGTCGGGACTGACGACCACCGAGCCGGTCAGGCCGAGCGCCCGACCCGGGCCGCAGCCGCCGACTTTCGGCGAGGCGAGGCAGCCCCGCTCACCCGGCTTCTGGGTGACGGCGCCGCTGCGCAGGTTGCGGTCGAGGACGTCCATCGCGCCGCTGATGAACGCGCTGACGTAGAGATTGTCCCCGGCTGGCGAGAGCGCCAGGCCCTCCGGCACCGACATCGCGCGGCCGAACGAGCAGCCGGGCGAGCGCAGGTAGACCAGGCAGCCTTCCGGATTGCCCAGCCCTGCGGGGATGTTTTCCCCTTCCGGTCGGGCGGGCTGGGCGAGCCCGCCTTCCGCGGTCACCCGGAACATCGTCACGCTGTTGCTGGTCAGCGAGGTGGCGTAGACGTTGCCGCCCTTGGGCGATACGACCAGCGCGTTGACGCCCGCGAACTGATAGCCCTGGGCGCAGCCACCCACCGCTTCGACGGTGATGCAGCCGTTCGGGTTCGACGCCTGGGTGAGCGCGCCGGTCGAGGCGTTCCGCTGCAGGATGCCGATCGCGCTCGAGAAGGCCGCCGCGCTGTAGACGGTGGTGCCACTCGGGTTGATCGCCATGCCCTCGACGTGGTCCATCTCCCTGCCCTGGGCGCAGCCTTCTTCCCCGGCTTCGGTGACGCAGCCTTCGCTGCCGGGGAGCTGGGTCAGCGCTCCCGCTTTGCCGGCGCGCGAGAACGAGATCACGCCGCTCCCGGCGAAGTCGCCGACGTAGACGTTCTTGCCGTCGGGGGAGACGACGACCACGTCCGGCCACTTCATCGCCCGGCCCGCGGTGCAGGTCGGGATCGGCAGGCCGGAGATGCAGCCGGAGGCGCCCGGCGGCAGCTGGCGCAGCTGCCCGGTGCGACGGTTGCGGATGAAGGTGGTGAGCGAGGAGCCGTCGCGCGAGGTCGCGTAGACGTTGCGCCCATCGGGGCTCACCGCGACCGAATTCGGCGCCAGCAGGCCGATCGCCAGTCCGCAGCCGTCGCCTTTGCCTTTGACCACCGCGGCGACGCAGCCCGCTTTGCCCTGCGGCTGGGTCAGCGCGCCGGTGACCGGGTTGCGGTCGAAGACGGCGATCGCGTTGCTGCCCGAGGCGGCGACGTAGACGTTGCGCCCGTCAGGGCTGATCGCGACGGCGCGCGAGCCGACCCCGGGGCCCGCCCCTTTCAGCGCCCGTGCCCGACCGCAGACCTTTTTCGCCGCTTTGCCGGAGGAGAGGCAGCCGAGCCGGCCGGGCAGCTGTTCGAGGCTGCCGGCGGCGGTGGAGAGCGGCGGCTGGGCGTGCTTGTTGCCTTCTTTGCCGGCCGCCGAGGCGAGCGCCGGGAAGGCGAGCAGCGCGAGCGCCGCCAGGAGGCCGAGCAGCGAGCGATAGGGGAGACGATCGATCATGGTCCGCCGGCCCCCGTCGCCCTGCCCCGACGTCTGACCGGGGAGAAATGTCCTCCCGCGGTCGGACGGAATTTCCGTTCTTTTTCGGCCCCTCACTTGGAGCCTTCATTCAGCAGCGACCCGATCACGCCGATCCGGAAACCGAGCCACGGGTAGGTCTTGACGAAGAAGGTGTTCTTCTGCGGCTGCAGGCCGATCGCCGAGAGCCAGAGCTGGTATACGGGCGCGTTGGGGACGCCGCCGTGGAGGCGCCGCCAGACGCGGTGGCCCTTCGCCCCGAACGGGGGCGGGGTGATCGTGTCGGTCCACTCGACCGCGTTGCCACCCTGTTCGAGCGTGCCCCAAGGCCCGTAGGTCTGCGCCTGGCCGACCGTGTTGAGGCTGCCCTGGAAGGCCTTCTCGTAGGCCTTCGCCGGCATGTGGAACGGATTGACCGTTTCGCACGCTTCCTGGGTCTGGTTCGACGGGCACCAGGAGGGCGCCGCCTGGCCTTCGGCGTGGAAGTTGGCCAGCGGCTGGGTGCTCGCGTTGGTCACGTCGCCGGTCAGCGGGTTGAGCTGCGCCGAGAAGGGCACCGCCGGGTTCGTCGCGGTGATCTTGCCGAATTCGCCTTCGTTGGTCGGGTACTGCCAGTAGGAGTAGGTGCCGCCGCCGCTCCGGTCGTAGTAGGCCGCCTTGATCCACTCGTTCTGGCTCGGGATCACGAAGCCCGTTTCGCGGGTCCGCACCGGAGCCCGCTTGTGCATGTCGTACATGCCGGTCCCCGTCACGCGCGAGAGTCGAATTCGATAGGTGACGTACTTGAATTCGGTGCTGCCGGAGCCGCGGCTCGATTCGGTCTTCGAGAGCACCTTGCCGTTGGCGACCGAGTTGTCGATGCGGGCGGCGCGGAGGAAGTCGGCAAAGCCGTAGGGCTTATCGTTCCATTCCGGCGCCGCGGCGCTGTAGTGCCGGCCGGCCCGCGCAAGCGCCGAATAGTCGATCTGGCCGTACTTCGGCCAGGCGGTGCCGCTCTCGTCTTCGTAGTAGAGGCCGAGCTGGTTGCGGCCGAACGGATCGACCGTGTTGAGGAAGGCGACGTACTGTTCGACCGTCACTTCGACTTCGCCGATCCCGTATTCGTAGCCGACGCTGCCGAGTTCCTGGCAGGGGTCTGGCAGGTTGGTCGGTTCGACCTTCGGTTCCGCCGGCGCCGCGGCGCAGTTGGGGTAGACGGCGTTGGTGAAGGGCACGATCGCCACCGACGGGTTGTTCGGCTTGCCGACCTTGGCGACCGTGAAGGTCAGCACCGCGGGCTTCGGCAGCGAGAGCTTCGGCCGGGCGGCGGCCAGGGACGGCAGCGCCAGCGCGCAGAGCGCGATCAAGGCGAGCGTCAGGCCGAGAAGGCGGCGGGGGGACAGGGGCCGGGTGGCATCGGGAGCGTTCGTCATGGCGCCTAATTCGCCAGTTCCCTAAGAAACCTTTAACGGTTGGGCTAGAACTTCTCCTCGACCACCCGTCCGGCGCCCCAGGGTACTGGCGGGTACTCAAGGCGCGACGCGGCAAGTTCGCACCAGCGTGTCACTGACCGTCGCCTCGCCGACGAAGCCATAGCTGGCGCGCAGCAGCGGGAAGGTGGCGCTGGTGAAGCCTGCCGGCGCCGGGCAGCCGGCGCTCAGGTAGCTGTGCCGTTCGCCGTCGACGTCGAAGAGGCGGTGGAGGCGCAGGGAGAACGAAGTGATGTGGGCGGTGCGCCGCGTCTTCGCGGGCACGATGGCGACCAGGCGGGTGCCGTAGGCGCCGTGGGCGGGGCCGATCGCGAAGGCGAGGACGAAGGCGAGCGGCGCGGGGCGGGTGGTGTAGAGCTGGGCGAGGATCGCAGGCCGGCCGTCGGCCAGCCTGCCGTTGAAGGCGACCACGCGACCGCCGAATTCCGAGGGCGCCTGTTCGGGCAGGACGATGACGCCGCCGACGTGGCCTGCGCCGACCAGGGCGCGCCCGCAGGCGGCGAGCGCGTCGGCGGTGCTCGCGGCGCGCAGCCGACCGACCGGGCAGACCGGCAGGCCCCGCCGGTCGAGCACCCCGATCCGGTTGACTTCGACGACGATTCGGCGCAGGGACGGCGGCGGGCCGCCGGCGAGCGCGCCGACGCTCCCCCGGATCGCCACCGAGACCGGGGTGGAGCCGCTGCGCGGTAGCAGCTGCGGCGCGACGCTGCCGCCGAAGGAGACCTGCAGTCCGCCCTGTCGCACCGTCTCGGCCCTCGCCCCCCCGGCCGGTAGCCCCCAGGCCAAGGCCACCCCGAGCACGGCGATCAACCCGGTAGTCGAAAACGTCACAAGTCGTAGCCCCCGCGGCATCCTCGACAGTCTCCCTTTTGAATAGACTGCGCGGCCGAGCAGCGACCGAACGTGGCAGACGACGCGGACAACATCACCAACGTGCCCTATCGGGCACCAGAGCAGGTGCGGAACGAACCGCCTCCCCCCGGCTACTTCGAGGGTGAGTCGATGACCCGCCGCAAGGTCTTCACGATCGCGGCGCAGGGTATCGGCGGCCTGGCGGGACTGGCGATCGTGCTGCCCGCGGTCGGCTTCGCCGTGGCGCCGATCTTCCACCGCGGCAAGGAGCGCTGGGAGGACATCGGCCCGACCTCGAACTTCGTCGAAGACACCTACCGCCAGGTCACCTTCACCGAAGTGCCCGGGATCGGCGACGCCGGCAAGACGCTCGCCTACGTGCGCAAAAGCTCGAAGGAACTGGGCGAAGAACCGGGTCTCTACGTCGCCGTCTCCAACCGCTGCGCGCACCTCGGCTGCCCGGTTCGCTTCGTCGAGGCGGCGGGCAACTTCATCTGCCCGTGCCACGGCGGTGTCTACGACTTCCAGGGCAAGCGGATCGGCGGCCCCCCGGTGCGCCCACTCGACCGCTTCCAGACCCGCGTGGAAAAGGGCCAGGTCCAGGTCGGGCCGCGCTACAGCGTCACCTCGCAGCTGAAGCCCGTCCGCGCCCGCGACCCCGGAGAGTTCACCGGCGGGATCTGGGAATACCTCTACCCGCCGCGGCCTTCGACCTTCCCGCCACCTTGATCTAGATGCCCAAGTTCTCCGACTTACTAGTTCCCGCGCCGTTGCGCAAGACGCCGAAGCCCGGCGAAGCCGGCGTGCCCAACCAGCCTGCGCCGCAGGACCTGAAGACGGACCCGCCGCGGCGGCCGACCGACCACGAGCGGCTCGGCCAGCAGGCGCTGGAAGCGCCGACCGAGGGGCTCGCCTGGGTCGACCAGCGGCTGGCGGCGAGCGGCTTCCTCACCGGGATGCTCTACCGCAAGGTGCCGAAAGGGACCAACTGGTTTTACACGCTCGGCTCGGCGGCGCTCTTCGCCTTCATCGTGCAGGCGGTCACCGGGGTGTTCCTGGCGATGTTCTACACGCCCTCGACCACCCAGGCCTACACCTCGATCGCCCACATCAACAACGACGTCTTCCTCGGCCAGCTGGTGCACGGGATGCACAAGTGGGGCGCCAGCGTGATGGTGATCCTGGTCTTCCTCCACATGGGTCGGACCTTCTTCTTCGGCGCCTACAAGTACCCGCGTGAGCTCAACTGGGTGATCGGCGTCGTGATCCTGATCCTGACGATGACGATGGCCTTCACCGGCTACCTGCTGCCGTTCGACCAGCGCTCCTACTGGGCCTCGATCGTCGGCATCAACATCAACGGCACCGGCCCGATCGTCGGCCCGTACCTGAGCGACTTCCTGCGCGCCGGGCCGGAGCTCGGGGCGACGACGCTGTCGCGCTTCTACGCGATCCACATGCTGCTGGTGCCAGGCGCGCTGATCGCGCTGATCGGCGCCCACCTGTACCTGGTCGTGAAGCTCGGCACGACCGCGCCGCCCTGGACCAAGGTCGACAAACCTCGGGTCGCCGAGCCGACCGCGAACCTCGACGCCGGCGTCTCCTCCGGCAACGGGTACCGGCCCGGCGGCGCCGGGACGATCGCCGGCGTGCAACTCGAGACCACCGACAACGACGGGATGGGGCCTGCCTGATGAAGCCCGCCGACAAGCAGGCATACCTGGAGGAATACGAGGTCCTGAAGAAGAAGGGCAAGCCCTTCTTCCCCTACGCCGTGCTCAAAGACTCGACGATGGCGCTGATCGTGGTCGGCGTGATCATCGCGATGTCGCTGATCCTCGGCGCCGAGCAGGGCCCGAAGGCCGACCCGACGACGACCACCTACGTGCCACGTCCCGAGTGGTACTTCTTCTTCCTCTTCGAGGTCCTGCGCGTGATCAAACCGCCGGAGCTGGTGCCGGTGGCGACGATCGGGATCCCGACCGTCTGCATGGTCCTGCTGCTGCTGTTGCCGTTCTACGACCGCGGCCCGGAGCGCCGCCCGGAGCGCCGCCCGCTGGCGACCACCGCCGGGATCCTGACGATCCTCGCGATGGGCTACCTGACCTACGCCGGCGCCACCTCGGGCTCGCCGACCGAGGTCGACATGAAGGTGGCGCCCGAATACAAGCCCGGGGCCGAGGTGATCGCATCCTCGGGCTGCCTCGCCTGCCACAAACTGGGCGAGAACGGCAACAACGGCCCGGGCCCCGAACTGACCCACATCGGCGCCCGCATCCCGCGCGCGGCGATCATCCGCTCGATCGAAATCGGGCCCAGCATCATGCCCTCGTTCCGCGAACTGCCGCAGAAGAAGCTGAACGAGATAGCCGATTTCCTCTCTTCTCTGAACTGACCCGCGCCGCGGCGACGTAGGTCGGGACGGGGAGGACGGGTAACGTCTTCCCCAGCGAGATGGACACGATCAACGACAACCGCTCCTCGCCCGACTTCGCCGGGCAGGTCAACCGGATGTTCGACCGCGTCGCCGGCCACTACGACTGGCTGAACGAGGTGATGACCGCGGGCCTTCACCACCGCTGGCGCGAGCGGGCCGCCGCGCGGGCGGCGCTGGGGCCGGGCGAGTCGGCCCTCGACGTCTGCTGCGGCACCGGCGACCTCGCCCTCGAGCTGGCCGGGCGGGTCGCGCCCGGCGGCCGCGTGGTCGGCTGCGACTTCTCCGAGCCGATGCTCGACCTCGCTCGCGAGAAGGCGGCGACGCGCGGGGTCGAGGGGGTGCGCTTCGAGTGGGCCGATGCGCTCGAGCTGCCCTACGACGGCGAGCGCTTCGACGCGGTGACGGTCGGCTTCGGCGTCCGCAACCTCGCCGACCTCGACCGCGGCCTGCGCGAGATGGGGCGGGTGCTGAAGCCGGGCGGGCGCCTGGTGATCCTCGAGATCACGCAGCCGACCCGGCCGCCGCTCTCCTCCTTCTTCTCGCTCTGGTTCGACCGCATCGTGCCGTTGCTAGGCGCCCTCTCCGATGAGCCCGAGGCCTACAGCTACCTGCCCGAATCGGTGCGCAGCTTCCCCACGCCGCACCGGCTAGCCGAGCAGATGGACCGCGCCGGCTTCGCCGCGATCCGCTACACGGTACTGGCGGGCGGGATCATCGCGATCCACAGCGGCGCCAAGTCCTGATGGCCCCCGGGTCGGCCGTGCCGCCGCCGGTGACGGCGGTCCTCGACGCCTCCCAGCGTTGGCTGCCGGTGCGCCTCGGCGAGGTCGAGGACACGCTGCGCGCCTCGATCGCGGGGTGGGGGGAGCCGCTCGGCGAGGACGCGGGCGCGACCCTGGCGGCGGGCGGCAAGCGGCTGCGGCCGATGTTGGTGCTGCTCTGCGCGGGCGAGGACGGCGGGCCGGAGGCGGTGCGGGCGGCAAGCGCGATCGAGCTCGTCCACATGGCGACCCTGGTCCACGACGACGTGCTCGACGAGGCGCCGCTGCGCCGCGGGCTGCCGACCGTGGCGGCGAGCTCGGGCCGGGCGCGGGCGCTGGCGACCGGCGACCTCTTGCTCTCGCGCGCCTTCGCCCTGCTCAGCGAGGCGGGCGACGAGCGCGCCGTCCTGCTGCTCGCCGACGCGGCCGTCTCCCTGGCTCGGGGGGAGCTGGCCCAGCGCCAGGACGCCTTCGACCTGACGATCGGCGAGGAGCGCTACCTGCACCGCTGCCGGCTGAAGACCGCGGCGCTCTTCGAGTGCGCCGTCTCGCTCGGCCGCGACGACGCCGAGCTGCGCCGCTTCGGCGCCCAGGTCGGGCTTGCCTTCCAGCTCCTCGACGACGTCCTCGACGTGACCGGCCCGCCCGAGCGGACCGGCAAGGCGCGCGGCACCGACCTGCTCGACGGCACCGTCACCCTGCCGCTGATCGCCGCCGCCGAGCGCGACCCGGGGCTGCGCGAGATCGACCTGCCGGGGCTCGATCCGGCGGGCGCCGAGGAGGTCTGCGAGCGGATCGCGGTGACCGGCGCGCTGGCGACGGTGAGGGCGCGGGCGCTCGATTTGGTCGCCGACGGGAAGCGCCGGCTGGCCCACGCCGGCTTCGACCCCGAACGCCGCCGCCTGCTCGAATTGGTGGCGGACGGAGTGGTTCAGCGCTACAGCTGATCCAATCTGATCCAGATTCAGGCAACTCTCGTTACCATTGGCTGATGCTTGGCAATATCGGCCCCCTCGAGATCATCATCGTCCTCATCATCGCCCTCATCGTCTTCGGTCCCAAACGGCTGCCGGAGCTCGGCAACAGCCTCGGCAAAGGCATCCGCGAGTTCAAAGACTCGGTCACCGGAGAGAAGGAGGACGATGACGTCGTGGAGGATCCCGACGTGAAGACGATCGCTGCTTCGAAGGCCACCACCACGCCGGTCGCGCCGTCGACGACCCCCCAGGTCGAGGCGGACGAGGCCGAGGTCGTCAACGACAAAAACGCCTGAGGAGCCCTGAGGGATGCCGCGTCGCGTCCGAGCGGTCTCCCACGAGGATCGCCTCAGCCTGGTCGAGCACCTCGACGAGCTCCGCCACCGGCTCGTCGTCTGCCTCGTCGTCTTCGCCGTCGCCCTGGCGCTCTGCTTCTGGCAGAACCACCTGCTGCTGGAAATCGCCCAGCACCCGCTGCCCGAAGGCCACAAGAAACTGACCACCTTCTCGGTCACCGAGCCGTTCACGACGACGCTGACGGTGAGCGCCTACGGCGCGGCGATCCTCTCGGCGCCGTTCGTCCTCTGGGAGCTCTACGCCTACATCCTGCCCGCCTTCAGCCCGGCGGAGAAGCGGGTGGTGCTGCCGATCCTGCTGCTCTTCCCGATCCTCTTCATCGCCGGGATCGCCTTCGGCTACTTCGCGGTGATGCCCGCCGCCCTGCACTTCCTGCTCAACTTCAACGACGAACAGTTCAACGTCCAGGTCAGGGCGGGGGACTACTACTCGTTCTTCTCGATGACGATGCTCGCCTGCGGCCTCGTCTTCCAGCTGCCGATGGCGATCCTGGCGGTCACCCGCCTGGGGATCGTGCCGGTCCAGTGGTTCAGCCAGAACCGCCGCTACGCCTACCTGGTCATCGCGATCATCGCCGCGGCGCTGCCCGGTGTCGACCCGATCTCGATGCTGCTGGAGATGGTTCCGCTGCTCGTCCTGTTCGAGTTGAGTATCTTGCTTGCTCGGTGGTTCGGCCGACCGAGCGAAGGGGCAGGCGCGGCCGAGCCCTCCACGCAGGAGTGAGAAGGGGCGATGGCGCAGGGGAGCAAAGAGCACAGGATGGTCTTCGACATCCGCGGCCGCAGGCGGCACGTGGTCAAAGTCGTCTACGCGATCCTGGCCTTCCTGATGGCGGCCAGCCTCTTCCTGGTCACCGGCGCGATCAACATCAACTCGATCTTCGGCTCCGCCTCGAGCGGGGAAAGCGCTACCTCGAGCTTCGAAAAGCAGGCTGAAAACATCGAAGCGAAGCTGGCCAAATCGCCTGGCGACGAAGACCTGCTGGCGAGCCTGACGCGCACCCGGATCAACGTCGCCAACACGATGATCACCAACGGGGTCAGCGGCCAGAGCGGGGTCGAAGAAGTCAAGCAGCAGCTGGCGCAGGCGAGCGAAGACTGGTCCGAATACGTGAAGGCGGCAAACGAACCGGCGGCCGGCCTGGCGATCCAGGTCGCTCCGGCGCTGTTCCAGCTGGCCGAACTCTCGACCAGCGGCGGGGAAGCCCTGGAAAACGTGAAGGCCGGGGTCGAAGCGCAGGAAATCGTCGCCAAAGCGCGCCCGAGCCTCAACAGCTGGAGCACGCTCGCCTTCTACACGCTCTTCGCCCAGAACTACAAGGCCGCCGAAAAGGCCAAGGAAGAAGCGGCCAAATTCGCGAACACGAAGTTCGAACGCGAATCCTTCGAAAACAAATACGAAGAAGTCGAAAAAAACGCCAAAGAATTCGGCAAACAGCTGCAGGCCGAAAAAGCGGCGAAGAGCAAGTCAAGCTCGGCCGGCAAGGAATCGCTGGAACACCCGCTGCAGGGCCTCGGCGGCACCACGCTCGGCGGATAAGAGGTACCAAGCGGCGCCGCCCCGCGGCGGCTGGAGGTCAAGGCGGCGCGCCGGTCGAGTTCGGGCGCCCGCGCGAACGGCTACTCGGCGTCGCGGCGTTCGACCTCGGCCAGGCCGTTGCGCGGGATCGCACCGAGGCGGGACCAGTGGCCGGCGCAGCGCAGGACCAGGCCGCGCAGCTGCGATCGCGGCGCCAGCTCGGCGGCGAGCAGGCGGTGGAACTCGGCCAGCTCGGCTGCGGCGTCGAGGTCGGCGGCGGTCAGGCCCGACTCGCCGCGACCATCGACGGACGGTGGCTCGTCGCGTGGATGGGAGACGAGCCGCATCTCCCGGGCTCCCTCTTCCATTTACGTCTCGCTCACTTTTAGAACGTCTACCTACTTCTTAGTAGGAAACTAAACAGATGTTGGGTGGCCACGGATCGCCTAGTTACGGCATCCATGTTCGTACGCTCGTAACTGCCGACCAGGACATCGAGCGAGAACGGCGGGAGAAACCATCGATTCGCAAAAGCGGGTAATCGCGGAGGAATAAACTGGCCTTCCGCCGAAGTTCGTGGGAATCTTTGCTCAAGGACCCCCGAGCTTGGCCGATGATGAAGGGCAGCTACATGAACTACTACGACATCGATTCGCTCTCCCGCGCTCTCGGGAAACTCGAGGAGCGCTACGGCCTGTCTTCAGAGCAGTTCATGCTTGCCCATCGGTGTGATGATCCGACAGTAGCCGCCATACCCGGCTTCGCCCGGCACCTGTGGGCCAGCCTTTTCCTCGATGTCGAGCGCATGCAGGGTAATGGCCCCGCCCCCTCGGCGTTCGTGGATGGCGTGGACCGGGCGCTCGCGCTTCACTAGCGCGCCGGGCGTGACAACTCGGGCCAGGCACCGGTTGCCTATGGGTACGCTTCGATCCGATGGCGGCCTCGATCGGCGAGTACATGGAGGAGCGAAGGCGCGAGTGCAAGGAACTCTCCCTGCATCACAACGAGCACCCCGTCTATTCCATCGAGGCGGGATCGGGAGAGAAACGAGGCCGGATACTCCTGACGCTCAATATGACCGAGCGCGCAAACCTTCAGGTCAGCGGGGTGGTCGAAATCCGGGGCAGCCATGTCCATCGCCTCGAATATGCCTACTACCTGGTCTTGGACGGTCGCGAGTACTGGGCTCGGGACTTCGATCCGATTCACGGGTACCACGGACACACCATCGGGCATCGCAGGGTGGTCGCCGGCAGAGTGACGTTCAAGGAGGCGGCGGCGATGGCCTGGGACATCGTCAGCCAAGAGGAAGATCTCACGGGAGCCGATCCGATCCAGATCGAGGACTGACCGACCGGAGCGAGTGGGCCGTGTAGGGCTCGAACCTACGACCTTGAGATTAAGAGTCTCCTGCTCTACCAACTGAGCTAACGGCCCGAACGGCGGATTATAGGAAGCGGGCGCCGCTCGGTGCGCGGCCGCCTGGGGCTCAGCGCTGGGCGCAGTACTTTTCCAGGCCGACGCCTTCGATCACCAGGCCGCCCGCGAAGCTGAAGGCGCCGTGGCTGCGCAGGATGTGGTCGCTGCAGCGGGCGGCGACGTAGCTGCGCTTCACCCCCCCGGCGCTGTAGCGGCGGCCGACCTTGACGCTGATCTTGGTGACCGCGCCGAGGCCGCCGGCTAGCGGCGGGATATTCACGGTCGCCCGGTAGCGGAATTCGCCGCGGCGCTTTTCGATCGGCACGGTGAAGGCGTAGGTCTGCTGCGTCGGCACCGTGGTGCGGGCGTGGACGATCACGGTCGGCTTGCCTTCGAGGCGCGGTCCGTTGAAGAGGGTGAGCGGCGAGCTGGTCGGGACCGGGCCGGAAGGGAGGGCGACCAGGGCTTCGATCTCGCCGGTGCCGACGATCGCGCCCTTGCAGATCGCCCGCGCTTCGTCGACGCTCGCCTGGGCGATCGATTCGGGCGCGCAGGTGGGCAGGCCGGAGACGTCGAGGCGGCCGTCGCGGTCGAAGTCGAGGACGATCTGCTGCAGCGCCGGGGGCACTCCGCCGCCGGGCTTTGAGATCTCGAGCGAGCCCTCGAACCGGACCGGGGCGAAGCTGTGGACCGGCAGGTCGCGGGGCTGGAAGGCGGCGTTCAGTTCGATCCGCAGTTCCCGCGTTTCGACCATCGCGGTGGCACTCGCGGTGGCGGCGGCGATGGCGAAGGCGAGCAGGATCGCGAGGAAGGGGAGGCTGCGCCTGAGGCCCCTTCTCAGCCTTCGGTGTGACATGGCGAGGTGAGCAGCGATTCGAGGTGGCTTTCGGCGAAGATCATCTCGCCGTGGACCTGCAGGCGGCCGCCGGAGCATTCGGCTTCGACGTAGCCGACCTCCTGGCCGTGTTCTTTTCGAGTGCGGCCGAAGGAGGCTTCGGCGAAGATCGCCGCCCCGTGGCCTTCGGCGATCGGCGGCAGTTCGAGCTCGGTCCGGTAGCCGTAGCGGCCGTGGTTGATCTTTTCGATCGTGAACGGGACCAGCAGCGCCTGCGGCGAGGGCACGGTCTCGTAGGCGTGGGCGATCAGCGTCGGCTCGCCCCCTTCCGGCGGCGCGTTGAAGATCGAGATCGGCGAGCTGATCTTGAACGGCGCCTTGCCCGGGTATTCGACCCGCGCCTTGCCGATGCCGGTGCCGAGCAGCGCCCCGGCGCAGCGCTTGCGCGCCTCCGCCGGCGTCGTCCCTTCGAGCTGGGCGACGGTGCAGGTGGGCATGCCCTTGAAGTTCAGCTTGCCGTGCTTGTCGAATTCGAAGATCAGCGTCTTCAGCGGCGGCGGCTGTTCGCCGTTCACGGTCTTGATCCGCACGATACTGCTGAACCGGGCGGGCAGCGTGCCCTTTGCGGGGAAGGCGCGCGGCATGAATTCCGCCGTGGCGCTGACCTTCAGGTTGCCGATCTGGGTGCTGACCGCGACCGCCGCGGCGGCCAGGACGAGCGCCGCCGCCACCGCGGCGAGCCCGACCGCTGCGAACCGGCGCCTCAATTGACTCCCGTGCAGTGTTTGAGGATCACGCCGCTGAGCCGGGTCGTGTCGGTGAATTCGGTTTCCACTTTCGCCTGCAACTTGCCGCTCGGGCAGCTGGCGTTGGCATAACTCAGCTTCTTGCCCTTGTAGGTCCATTTTTTGCCGATGGTCAGGCGTCCTTCGAGGGGAATCCCGGACCCGCCCGCGATCTTCGGGATCTGCGCTTCGGTGCGGAAGCCGAACGGCCCGTTGTGCACCTTCTGGATTTCCACCGGGACGATGTAGGTGGTCGGCGCGGGCACGCTCAGGTAGGCGTGGGCGAGCACGGTCGGGTTGCCGTCGTGCGGCGCCGCGTTGAAGATCGTGATCGGCGAGCTCGCCTTGAACGGCTTCTGTTCGGGGAAGGCGATCAGGGCGGTGCCGGATCCCTCGCCGACGATCGAGCCCGCGCAGACCTTGCGCGCGACCGCGGTGGTGGTCGCCGCCAGCTTGCCTTTGGTGCAGTAGGGCAGGCCTTTCGTCACCACCGCGCCGTGTTTGTCGAACCAGACCGTGAGCGTCTTCAGGATCGGCGGCAGCGAGCCGTCGGTGGTCCCGATCCGGCCTTCGCCGTGCAGGATGATCGGTGCCGTGTGCTGTTTCGGCAGCGTCGTCGGCGAGAAGCCGCCTTCGCCGACGACTTCGATCGGACCGGTTCGTAACACGATCGCCAATGCCGCTCCGCTCATCGCCAACAGCGCGACGACGGTCAGGACTGACGTCCTTAACACATTCTTCCGCATAGGTTCGCTCCTCCCGTAGCCCCTGACCGCCAAACTACCACGGGTGGGAAGCAGCAGGAGCAGGGGAGGGGAGCGGTCCCGGGCCTCGGGTTCCCGGAGGCGGCAGCCGTGGCTGCTGCGGCACCCGCGCGAGATCCTGCTCGCGGCGGCGATCGTCCTCGCCGCCCTGGCGGTGATCGGCACCGGCGTCACCTCGCGGCTCGACCCGACCACGCTCGACGTCCCCGGCAGCGCCTCGGCGGAAGCCAACGCGATGTTGGAAGAGCACTTCGGGCCCTCGACCCCGTTCGTGATCCTGCTGCGCGGCCCGCGGGCCGCGGTGGAAAAGCAGGGCCCGCAGCTGGTCGAAGCGCTGCGCGAAGAACCGGGGGTGTCGACGCTTTCCCCTTGGGACAACGGCTCGGTCGGGGCGCTGCGGCCGAGCCCGGGGAAGGCGCTGATCATCGCCAACTTCCCGGTCGGCACGAAAACCGCGGTCAACGAAACCGTGCCGCACCTGGAAGAACTGCTGAACGAATCGGTGAAAGCGCCGGTGGCGGTGACCCAGACCGGCTTCGCCACTCTCTCCCGCGCCCTGCAGCAGGAATCGATCGACTCCGCCGAGCACGACGAGCTGGTCGCCCTGCCGATCCTGCTGATCGTCCTGCTGCTGGTCTTCCGCTCGCCGATCGCGGCCGTGATCCCGCTCGGCTTCGGCGCGATCACGGTGCTCTCCTCGCGTGGGATCCTCTACTTCCTCACCTCCTGGTTCTCGATCGACGCCTTCGCGCTGACCGTCTGCACGATGATCGGGCTGGCGCTGGGGGTCGACTACGCCCTGCTGATGGTCTCGCGCTTCCGCGAGGAGCTGGCGACCGGGGCCGAGCCGGTCGAGGCGGCGCGAAGAACCAGGCGACACGCCGGGCGGACCGTCGCCTTCGCGGGCTCGACCCTGCTGCTCTCGATGCTCGTCTCGCTGCTGATCCTGCCCGGGTCGCTCTTGATCTCGCTGGCGGGGACGGTGGCGATGGTGGTCGTCCTCAGCGTCACCGTGGCGACCCTGGTCGGCCCGGCGATCCTCACCCTGGCCGGGGAGAACGTGAACCGCTGGCGGATCGGCCGGCCGGCGAGCGCCGAGCGCTCCGGCGTGATGCGCTTCGTCAACGCGGCGCTGCGCCGACCGCTGGTGGCGGCGGTGGTGATCGGGGCGATCCTGCTCGCCTTGGCGGCGCCCGCGATGGGGCTGAAGCTCGGCCCGCCGAGCACCGAACAGCTCGCCAGGGACGCCCCCGCGCGCAAGGACGCCGAACTGATCGCCGACACGATCGGCCCCGGCTGGGAAGCGCCCTTCCAGGTCGTCGCCGCCAACGCGAACGGGCCGATCACCGACCCCGGCAGCATGGCGGCGATCGAACACTTCCAGCACAAGGTCGCCTCCTTCGAAGGGGTGAACCTGGTGATCGGCCCGCAGGCGGCGACCAAGCGGGTCGAACCGCTGCAGGAACTCGGCAACGCGGTGCTCTCCTCGCACGGGAACATCGGCCCGGTCAAGCAGCTCGGCCACCTGGGCAAGGAACTGAACGTCGCCGCGGGCGGGGTCGGGGCACTGCGGGCGGGGATCGGCGAAGCGAGCGACGGCGCCGGCCTCCTCGCGCTCGGCTCCGAACACGCGACCGAAGGCGCGCAGCTGATCGCCCGCGGCCTGGCCCGGGCGGCGGGCGGCAGCGAGCGGGCGATCAAGGCCCTGGAACGGTTTGCCGAAGGCTCCGAAAAACTGGTCGAAGCCGAGCTGGAAGCGGCGATCGGCGCCCAGCAGGTCAGGGTCAGCGGGATCAATTCGATCATGAGCTCCCTCCACTACAACGGTGGAAAAGCGCAGCGCGAGCAGCTGCGCGCGCTGCGTGCCGACCAGAACGAAACGCTGCCACGCCTCCTCGCACCGGTGGCGGCAAGCGTGGAGAAGCTGCAGGCTGCGGAAGCGAAGCTGAAGGAAGCGGCGCCGGGCGACCCGGCCGCGGCGGCGACGCTCGAATCGGTGCAGGGCGCGCTGGCGGCGGTGACCGGCACCGACCCGGCGACCGGGGCACCCTACGAAGCTGGCTACGCGGGCCTTCCCGCCGAACTCGAAGGGCTGCGGGAACGGCTGGGCGAGGATGCCGAACTCAATCAGAGGACGTCGTCCTTCATCTACTCGTCGGTTCGCGAATTGCACCGTGTCGGGCGTGGTATGGGCCGGCTGATCGAAGGCCTTTACAAGATCCACAAAGGGACGAACACGCTCGCCCACGGGGCGAACAAGCTGGCCACGGCGGCGGGCGGCCTGGGCAAGGGGATCGAACGCCTGAGCAGTGGCGCCACCGCGCTTGCCACCGGCCTCGGCAAGCTGGTCGGCGGCGCCGAAGCGCTGGAACAGAGCCTTGCCGCGGGGGTGCCGAAATCCGAACCGCTGGAAACCGGGCTGGCGGAAGCGAGCGTCAAGGTGCTCGAAGGCAAGTCGAAGATCCGCCGTCGTGCGGGCAAGGTCCAGGAAGCCTCGCCCGGGCTCTTCAACTCCGGCTACTTCGTCCTCTCGGCGCTCGACGGGGCGCCGCCCGCGACGCGCGAAAAGGTGGGGGCGACGATCGACCTGAACCACGGCGGCCAGGCGGCCTCGATCCTGGTGATCTCGAAGTACGAATTCAACTCGCCCGGCTCGATCGAACTGAACCAGAAGCTCGCCACCGCGGCGGGCGAACTGGGCCAAGATGCGGAACTGTCGACCGGGGTGGCGGGCAGCGCCGCGCAGCTGAACGACTACAACCAGATCACCCGCGACCGGATCCCCTGGATCATCGCGACGATCACCCTGGTCACCTTCCTGGTCCTCGTGGTGGTGCTGCGGGCGCTGCCGCTGGCGGCGATCGCGGTCGGCCTCAACCTGCTCACGGTGGCGGTCGCCTTCGGCATCCTCACCCTGCTCTTCCACGTGCCCGCGAGCTGGCCGCTGGGCGGCCACCACTACGTCGACGCGGTCGGCGCCTGCATGATCTTCGCCGTCGTCTTCGGCCTCTCGATCGACTATGCGGTCTTCCTGCTGACCCGGATGCGGGAGCGCTACGACGCCGGCGAGGACAACGCGACCGCGGTCCGCTTCGGGCTGGAGAAGACGGCCCGGGTGATCACCGGCGCCGCGGCGATCATGCTCGCCGTCTTCATCGTCTTCGCCGCCGCACCGGTGGCGACGGTGAGCCAGCTCGGGATCGGGCTTACCGTCGCGGTGGTGCTCGACGCCACCGTGGTGCGGATCGTCCTCTTGCCGGCCCTGATGCTGCTGCTCGGCGACCGCGTCTGGTGGCTGCCGCGCCCGCTGGCGCGGGTGCTGCCGCGCTTCGACGTCTAGGACGTCTGGTTACGGCAGCACCCTCGCGTCGGCGGACTACTTCTTCTTCGGTTCGGCCTTCGGCGCGCAGGCCTGGCTGTGGGTGGCTTCGATCGTGGTGCCGTCTTTGTAGGTGAAGGCGCCGCGGTACTTGAGCTTCTTCGAGGCCGGGCATTTGGCCGAGATGAAGCTCATCTTCTTGCCCTTGTAGGTCCAGGTCTTGTTGATCTTGACCTGGAAGTCGGTGATCACGCCGACGCCGCCGGCCAGCGGCGGGATCGTCACGTCGAGGCGCGGCCCGTAGCCTTCCTTGTTCAGGTTGCTGACCGTGCCGACCAAGACCAGCGTGGTCTGCACCGGCGAGGTGCCGTAGGCGTGCAGCAGCACCACCGGCTTGCCGCCCTGCGGGGCGCCGTTGAAGGCGGTCACCTTGGTCGGCTCGTTGTAGAGGGTGCCCAGCGGCAGCAGCGTCTGCGCTTCGCCGGAGCCGATCTTGGCCTTGCCGCAGGCTTTTTCGGCGACTTCGGTCGAGGTGTTCTGCAGCTGCGACGCGTTGCAGGTCGGCAGGCCCTTGGTCGCCAGCGTCAGGTTCTTGTCGAAATCGATCACGTCGTGGACGGCCGGGCTCGGGATCCCGCCGCTCGAGGAGCCGGTCTTGACGTCGACGCTCAGCGTCGCCGGCGAGAAGGTCTTCTTGTAGAGGGCCTTTGGCGTGATCGTCGCTTCGATCGACTGCGTGTTGCCGTCGGGCCCGGTCACGGTTTCCCCGGCGATCGCGGCCGAAACCGGGATCGCGATCGCCACCACGGCGGCGAGGCCCGCGATCAGAGTGAAACGTTTGCGCATTGAGTCGCTCCTGGATCGAAAATTTGCGGACGCGCCTCCCACTTCCCCAACCGGTCCGTGGCGCCAGAGTAGCGCGTTGATTTCCAGTTAAGTCCCCGCTCAGGCGCCGTTTGGCCGGGAATCCCTCGGATACGATTCCCGCGCCCGTCCGCAGGGTCGAGGGGGCCGGGGATGGGCAGAGCGACGACCCGTGGCTGCGAAACCCCAAGGCGAGGAGAAACGCTCGGCTCCGAGCCGAGGGACCACCCCAGCCCGCTTGGCGGCGATCGGGGCGCTGCTGGTCGTCGTGATCGTGCTTGCGATCCTCCTCTTCACCGGCGGCGGTGGCCACAAGTACACGTTCATGTTCCAGAACGCGGGCCAGCTCGTCAACGACAACCAGGTGCTGATCGGCGGCTCCCCGGTGGGGACCGTCTCGAGCATCGAACTGAGCCCGGAAAATCTGGCCGAAGTCAACGTCGAAGTCGAACAGGAACTGCACGAAGGGACGACCGCGGTGATCCGGGCGACCTCGCTCTCCGGGGTCGCCAACCACTACCTCTCGATCAGCCCCGGCCCGAACAGCAGCCCGTCGCTGGAAGAAGGGGCGACGCTCGGCCTCTCCTCGACCACGACTCCCGTCGACATCGACCAGCTCTTCAACAGCTTCCCGCCGAAGGTGCGCGAAGGGCTGCAGAACTTCATCAAGGGCAACGGGGAGATCTACGCCGGGCGCGGCAACGAAGCGAACGAAAGCTACGAATACTTCGGCACGGCGCTGAACCGGGCCACCAACTTCGCCGCCGAACTGAACGCCGACGAACAGCTGCTCTCGCGGTTCCTGGTCAGCTCGGCGAAGCTGACCACGGCGGTCGCCAACCGCGGCTCCCAGCTCTCGAGCGCGATCGGCAACGCGACCACCGCCTTCGACGCGATCAACACCCAGAACGTCGCCCTCGACGAATCGCTGCAGGAGCTGCCCCCGGTCCTGCGCCAGGCGAACACCACCTTCGTCAACCTGCGCGCCGCGCTCGACGACGTCGAACCGCTGATCAACACGGCCAAGCCCGCGACCAAGAACCTGGCGCCCTTCCTCGCCGAACTGCGCCCGGTGCTGACCAAGTTCATCCCCTTCACCCGCAACCTCACCCTGGCGCTGGACCGTCCCGGCCCGCACAACGACTCGCGGGAACTGCTGGCGATCCTGCCGAGCGTCCAGCAGCTCGCCTCGACCACCTTCCCGCACGCCCAGACCGCGATCGCCGACTTCCAGCCGCAGCTGAACTTCATCCGCTCCTACACGCCCGACTTCTTCAACGGGATCTCGAAGCTCGGCCAGGTCAGCGGCTACTACGACGGCAATGGCAACTACGTGCGCGGCGCGACCGCGCTGGAGAACGTCTTCAAGGACGAAGGCGGGACGCTGACGGCGATCCCGAAGTCCGAACAGTTCGTGCCCTTCGGCAACCCGGCGGCGACGCCGACCCGCTGCCCGGGGGGCGCCGCGCAGGCCCCGGGCGACAACTCGGCCCCCTACGTCAACCCGCCGCACGGCGGCAGCGCCGTCTCGAGCTCCGAATGCAACCCCTCCGAGCAGGTGGGCGGCCCGTGAAGAAGCTGATCGCAGGGGTCGCCGTGGTCGCGGCGATCGTGGTCGCGATCATCCTGATCGCGGGCGGCAGCGGGGGCAACGGCTACGTCGTGCGGGCGATCTTCGACCAGGGCTCGTTCATGGTCAGCGGCGAGCAGGTGCGCGTCGCCGGCGCCAACGTCGGGGAAATCAAGTCGGTCGGCGTCTCGCTGCCGGGCGAACCGACCGCGATCGAAGACGGCAAGTTCAAGGACGTCCCCGGCAAGGCGATCATCGAGCTCGAAATCTCGGATCCGAGCTTCCAGGACTTCCGCCAGGACGCCAGCTGCGAAATCCGCCCGCAGTCGCTGATCGGCGAGAAGTACGTCAACTGCACGCCGACCGTGCCACGGGCCCCGGGCCAGCAGCCGGCGCCGCCGCTGAAGCAGATCCCCGCAGGCGAACCGGGCGCGGGCCAGTACCTGCTGCCGCTGGGCAGCAACACGACCAGCGTCGACCCCGACCTGATCAACAACATCAACTCGCTCCCCTACGCGCAGCGCTTCCGGCTGATCTTCAACGAACTCGGGGCGGGCCTGGCGGGCCGCGGCGAAGACCTCGAAGCGACGATCAAGCGGGCCAACCCGACCCTGCGCGACGTCGACCTCCTGTTCAAGACGCTGACCGAACAGAAGGACCAGCTCGCCCAGCTGGCCTCCGACTCGCAGGAAATCCTCGAACCGCTGACGCTGGAAAAGGAACGCGTGGTCGGCTTCCTCGCGCACGCGGGCGAATCGGCCCGGGCGACCGCCGCGCACGGGCCCGAACTGGAAGCGGCGCTGCAGAAGTTCCCCCGCTTCCTGACCGAGTTCCGGCAGACGATGGTGAACCTGAAGGCGTTCTCCGACGCGGGCACGCCGCTGCTCGAAGAGCTCGGCGTTGCCGCTCCCTCGCTGACCGACGCCACCGGCACGCTGACCCCGTTCTCGGAAGCGACCACGGTGGCGCTAAAGAGCCTCGGCAAGGCGGGCGAAGAATCGGGCCCGGTCTTCGCCGCAGCGACTCCGGTGGTGAAGCAGGCGAGCAACCTGGCGATCTCCGGTGAAGTGCCGACGGGTGAACTGGCGAAGCTCCTCGTCAGCCTGAGGGAGAACGGTGGCTGGGACGGCCTCACCGAACTGATCTACAACACCGCGGCATCGCTCAACGGCTTCGACAAATTCGGTCACTTCGGTCGCACCCTGGTGACGCTGACGACCTGTGTGCAGTACGAAGCGAACGTCGAAGGGTTCAGCGGTTGCGTGGCCCGCTACCACGGTCCACAGGCCAACGAACCGACCAAAACCAGTGCCCGCGCCTTGGTCGAGCTGCTCAACCGGATGCGCGAAAAGGCCGGGCTCCTCACCGCCGAAAACGGTGGCACGGAACCGGCAGGCACGGGCGCGACGCTGGGCACCGCCCACTCGGCCGAAGGCACGGCCCCGACCCGGCGCGGCTCCGCCGCCGGCGAACCGGAACTGGGCGAAGCGACGAGCGCCGAAGGCACCGAACCGCTGCTCAACTACCTCCTGGGGCAAGGACGATGAGGAACCGCAACGGCGGCCTCGCGGTGAGCCCGGTGCTGGTCGGCGCGGTGACCGTGCTGGTGATCATCGTCGCCGTCTTCCTCGCCTACAACGCCAACAACGGGCTGCCCTTCGTCTCCACCTACGACCTCAAGGCGCGGCTGCCGAACGCCGACGCGCTGGTCAAAGCGAACGAGGTGCGGATCGGCGGCGCCCGCGTCGGCGTGGTCAAGTCGGTGGTGCCGGTGCAGCTGAAGAACGGCAAAGTCGAGGCCGAAATCACCCTCAGCCTCGACAAGAGCGCCGAACCGGTGCCCAACGACTCGACCATCGAGGTGCGGCCGAAATCGCCGCTCGGCCTCAAGTACCTGCAGATCACCCCGGGCAGCTCGACCGTCGGCTTCAAGGCCGGCGAAACGATCCCGGTCCGTTATGCGAAGCCCGAACCGGGGGACATCGACAAATTCTTCGACATGTTCAACGCGCCGACGCGGACGGCGATCCAGCGCAACCTGGCGGGCTTCGGCAACGCGCTCGCCGGTCGCGGCCCGCAGCTGAACGAGGCGCTCGGGGCGCTGCGCGGCCTGGTCGAAGAAGGCGAACCGGCGGCGGCGACCCTGGTCGCCCCGGGAACGAACTTCGGCGGCTTCTTCCGCGCGCTCGAGGACCTCTCGGCGACGGTCGCCCCGGTGGCCCAGGAGCAGGCGAGCATGTTCGCCGTCCTCGACCAGACCTTCGCCGCCTTCGCCCACGTCTCCAGCCCCTACATCGAAGAAACGATCGAAAAAGGCCCGCCGACCCTGGAAACGGTCAACGCCGGCCTGCCGCGGATCAACCCCTTCCTGCACGACACCGCACGCTTCTTCACCGCCCTGCGGCCGGGGGCCAAGGCGCTGGCGGAAACCTCGCCGATCATCGCCGCATCGCTGCGCGCCGGAATCCCGGCGCTGAACAACTCGCCGGTGCTGAACAACCAGCTGCTGCCGACGGCGGAAGCGCTGGTCGCCTTCCAGGACGCCGAAGGCACGATGACCGGGCTGCAGTTGCTCACCGACCTGAACAAGAACCTCGAAGCCCCGCTCCGCTACATCACCCCCGCCCAGACCACCTGCAACTACTTCGCCGAAACCTTCGATCAGATCGCCAGCGCCTCGGGCCAGGGGAACCAGTACGGCCGCTGGCTCAACTTCATCTCCTTCGCCCCGCCGGAAGGCCCGAACAGCGAGTCCGGCCAAGCGGCGGCGCCGGCCAACGGGCCTGAACCGCGCAACCACCTGCACTACAACCCGCTGCCCGCGACCGGGGCGCCGGGCCAGGCGCGCGGCTGTGAAGCGGGGAACGCGGAATACGTTCGCGGCAAGACCGTGATCGGCCCAGCGCCGAAGACCTTCAGCACCTCGACCGTCGAAGTCAAGGGCGGTCAGGAAGAAAGCAAGGGCGGCGAATCCGGATCGGAAGGCGGCGGCAAATGAGCACGCCCGCGCCGAAGAGAGCCGCCCCGGGGAGGAAGCCGCGCCGCCGCGGGCGCGAGCGGGTGCCGAACTGGCTGATCGCGGTGATCTTCATCCTCGTCTTCACGATCGGCCCCTACATAGCCTTCACCAAACACATCCCCTTCACCAGCTACGGCTACGAACTGAAGGCGACCTTCGCCAACTCGGCCAACATCGCGCCGAAATCGCCGGTGCGGATCGCGGGGGTGGAAGTCGGCAAAGTGATCGGCTCCGAACGCGACGGCGACGCGACCACGGTCACCTTCACCGTCGACGACACCGGCAGGCCGATCCACGAGGACGCCTTCGCCTCGATCCGGCCGCGGATCTTCCTCGAAGGCAACTACTTCGTCGAACTCGACCCGGGCAGCCCGAGCTCGCCCGAACTGGCGAGTGGCGGGACGATCCCGGTCAGTCACACCTCCACCGCGGTGCAGATCGACCAAGTGCTGACCGCGCTGCAGTCGCCGGTCCGCGCCGACCTCGGCCGGCTGCTGGAGAGCTACGGCACCGCGCTGACCCACGAACCGACCGCCGCCGAAGATCTCGGCCAGCTGCCCCAGGTGCACGGGCTCTCCGGTGGCGAAGCGCTGAACCGGGCCTTCCAGTACGGCGGCGCAGCCGGCAAGTACAGCGCCCAGGTGACCCAGGCGCTGACCGGGACCGAACCGGGCGACCTCGCCCGGATGGTCGCCGGGACGGCCCGCACCGCATCCGCTTTCGCCGCCAACCAGGCGGACCTGGAAGGGCTGATCGAAAACTTCGACACCTTCACCGGGGCGCTCGCCAACCAGTCGGAAAACCTGGCGACCACGGTCCACCTGCTGGCGCCGACGCTGAAGACCGCGCACAGCTCCCTCGTCAGCCTCGACAAGTCGCTGCCGCCGCTGCGCACCTACGCGATCGAGCTGACCCCGGCGGTGGCCGAGCTGCCCGGCCTGATCAGCGCCTCGAAACCGTGGCTCGCCCAGGTCCGCCCGCTGCTCTCCGGCAAGGAGGCCGGCGGCACGGCGAAGCTCTTGGCCGAATCGACGCCGGGCCTGGCCGGGGTGGCGCAGGCGGGCAAGGCGAACACGCTGCCGCAGATCAACCGGCTCAGCCTCTGCACCTCGAAGGTGCTGGTGCCGACCGGCAACGAGGTGATCGGAGACCGGTTCAGCACCGGCCAGCCGAACTACCGCGAATTCCTCTACGACCTGACCAACTTCGCCGGCGCTGCTCAGAACTACGACGGCAATGGGCCGATGCTTCACGCGCAGATCGCCGCCGGCCCGATCCTGGTCGGCGAACCGAACGTCCACGGCAATCAGCTGAGCGACAAGATCAACTACTCGCACGTCGCCGAAAACCCGCTGGGGACGCAGCCTCAGCTCGGCGCCCAGCCCCCGTTCAAGCCCGAAGTGCGCTGCTACACGAACCCGGTTCCGGACGTGAACGGCGGCCTCGGGCAGGTCGGCCCCGCCTCCCCCTCGACCGCCGGAGTGGTCCATTGAGCGCCCAGGCGCCGAGACCCACCCCGACCCCGGAACGGCGCAGCCGCCTCGGCCACTTCCGCGCCTGGATCAGCCGGCAGGCGCGCGGCCACCGCACCGACACGATCGCGATCCTCGTCCTCGCCTTCGTCGGGATCGTGATGATGCTCGGGATCTTCACCCAGCAGAAAGCGTCGCTGCCGTCGTGGCTCCCCGTCGTCGGTGAAGAATTCGACCACATCTCGGCCGAGTTCACCACCGCCCAGGCGGTCACCCCGGGCCAGGGCCAGGCCGTCGACATCGCCGGGATCCAGATCGGCAAGGTCGCCTCGGTAAGCCTCGAAGACGGCCACGCGGTGGTCGGGATGGAGATCGAGCCGAAGTACATGGAACTGATCCACCCCGACGCGCAGTTCCTGCTGCGGCCGAAAACCGGGCTCAACGACATGATCGTCGAGGTCGAACCGGGCAGCGGCACCGGCGAGGTGAAGGAAGGGCACGTCTTCGGGCTCTCGCAGACCGAACCGAACGTCCAGCTCGACCAGTTCCTCGCCAGCCTCGACGCCGACACCCGCCAGTACATCCAGCTGCTGGTCGCGGGCGGGGCGCAGGGGATCGGCGGCCGCGGCAAGCAGCTCGGCAACGCGCTGCGCCGCTTCGCGCCCTTCGTCGAGTACGTCGCCAAGCTGAACAAGCCGATCGCCGAACGGCGCGAAGCGCTGGCCAAGGTGATCCACGACTTCGGCGAGCTGACCACCGAACTGGGCAGGCACGACGCCCAGGTGCGCAGCTTCGTCAGCGAATCCGACAAGGCGCTCGGCAGCTTCGCCAACCAGCAGCGGGCGCTCGAAGAAGCCTTCGAACGGTTCCCGGAGACGCTGCGCACGGCGGGGGAAGGGTTGGCGAGCTCGAACGAATTCTCCCGGGTGGCGCTGCCGACGCTGACCAAGCTGATCCCCCAGGCGCAGGCCTCGACCCCGGCCTTCAAGGCGACCGAGAAGCTCTTCCGCGAAACGACCGCGCCGATCAAGGACGGCGTGCGGCCCTTCACCCGCGAAATCCGGCCGCTGTTGAGCGCCGCCAGGCGCGGCTCCGAACCGCTGGAAAAGACCGTCACCAGCTTCGGCAACAGCCTCGGCGGCCTCAACTCGTTCTTCAACGAGCTCGCCTACAAGCCGAAGGGCGCCGCGCAGAGCTACCTCTTCTACCTGCCCTGGGCAAACCACAACCTGAACAGCGCCTTCAGCCTCCAGGACGCGAGTGGCCCGGCGCTGCGCAGCATCCTGATGATCAGCTGCACCGGCGCGGACCTCGGGTACGGCCTCGCGGCAAGCCAACGCAGCCTTGGGAAGCCGTACCTCGAAACCCTTCTCAACCTGGTGAACGTTCCCCGCAAGACGGAAATCCCGGTCCCGTTCAAGACCGAATCCGGCCACTGCGAATCGAAGGAAAAGGAAGAATGAGCAAGCGCGCCCCCAGCACCACGCAGCTGCTCGCGATCACCGCCTTCGCCCTGTCCTGCTTCGGGATCCTGCTCTTCCTCTGGATCACCTTCGGCGGGCCGACCCCGTTCAAAGCGAGGAGCTACCAGGTCAAGGTGCCGTTCACCGAGGCCTCGCAGCTGGCCGAACAGTCCGACGTGCGGATCTCCGGCGTCGACGTCGGCAAAGTCGAAAGCATCGAACTGGGGCCCAAGGGCAAGGAAGCGATGGCGCTGCTGAACATCGACGACAAATACGCGCCGTTGCCCGCCTCGACCCGGGCGATGCTGCGGACGAAGACGCTGCTCGGCGAGACCTACGTCGAACTCTCCCCGGGCTCGAGCGGCGAACCGCCGCTCGAGGACGGCGCCACGCTGCCGGCGGCGCAGGTGACCGAATCGGTGCAGCTCGACGAGATCTTCCAGGCCTTCGACCCGCGTACCCGCCGCGCCTTCCAGACCTGGATGCAGGAAGCGGCGGTGGCGATCGAAGGACAGGGCCAGAACCTCTCCTACGCGATCGGCAACCTCGAACCGACCTTCCAGCAATTCGAAAACCTCTTCCGCGTCCTCAACAGCCAGAAGGTCGCGGTCGCGCAGCTGTTCAGCAACGGGGCGAAGACGTTCGAATCGCTGCGCGGCCGCGAAGGCCAGCTCGCCGACCTGATCCGCAGCTCCAACGAGCTGTTCAAGACGACGGCGGCGCGCAACCAGGACATCGAAGCCCTCTTCCGCGCCTTCCCGACCTTCCAGGACGAGTCGCGCCTCACCATCGCCCGCCTGCAGGGCTTCGCCGAAAACGCCGACCCGCTCTCCAGGCAGCTGGTGCCGGTGGCCGAAGAACTCTCGCCGACGCTGGTCGCCTTCGGCAAGCTGGCGCCGGAAACGAAGCAGCTCTTCGAAGCGCTGCCCGCGGTGGAGAAGGAGGCGCCGAGCGGCTTCTCGGCCCTGCGCAAGCTCTTCCGCGACGACTTCCCGCCGCTGCTGCGGGCCTCGGAACCGCTCGTCCGCAACCTGAACCCCTTGGTCACCGGCCTCGGTCTCTACAAGAAGGACGTCGCCGCGACCTTCGGCAACCTCGCCACGACCTTCCACGCGCGCCTGGTGAACGGCCAGCACTACCTGCGCGTGATCGGCCCGATCACCGCCGAAACGCTCTCCACCTATCCGACCCGGCTGGCCAACAACCGCAACAGCCCCTACAGCCCGCCCGGCTGGGCCGAGCTGCTGAAGAACGGCTCGCTGCCCGGCTACGACACGCGTCAGTGCACGGCGGGCGGCTCGGTGACCCTGAACCCGACCACCGCCGAATCGTCAGCATTCCTCGAACGCATCCCGAAGACGAGGACGAAATTCAACACCGAAACGCAAAAAGAAGAAACGACCGAACTGACGCAGGAAGAACTCCACAAAGAAGCCGAAGAACTTCTCAACCACGTCAAGCAGTACGCCTTCGGCGGCCAGTCGGGCACCGCCGGCGCGCCGACCCCACCCTGCAACGCGCAAGGCACCTTCGAATCGATCTACGGCACCGGCGAAAAGACGCAGTACCAGCACACCTACGAACAGACCGGTAGGTAGGTCGCTGGCACCGCGTCTCGCCGTGACGCCGTCGACACTCAGGCGGCCCGCTCGTAGGTGACGATCTGGACGCCGGCGCCGACCGTGCGGGAGTCGGTCAGGGTCAGTGGGACCTTGCGGCCGTCCTCGGGGAAGAGCCGCTTGCCGCCGCCAAGGGCCACCGGGAGGACCATCAGCCGCAGCTCGTCGAGCAGGTCGGCGGCGATCAGCCCTTGGACCAGCTGGGCGGAGCCGGCGACGAGGATCACGCCGTCGACCTCCTCCTTGACCTTGGCGATGTCGGTGGCGAAGTCGCCCGCGAGGACGGTCGTGTTCTGCCAATCGGCCGACCCCAGCGTGGTCGAGTAGACGTACTTCGGCATCGTGTTCATCGTCTTCGCGAAGTCGCCCATCTGGGGGTCGCCTTCGCGGTCGGGCCAGGCGGCGGCGAAGCCTTCGTAGGTCACCCGCCCGAGCAGCTGCGCGGCGGCCTCCTCGAGCTCCTCGAGCTTGAACTTGTCCCCCTCTTCACCGCGGTCGATCTCGAAGGTCCAGCCGCCGTGCACGTAGTCCTCGGACCCGCCTGGATCCTCGATCACCCCGTCCAGCGAGATGAACTCGGTGGCGACGATCTTCCCCATGATGTCCTCCTTCAGGTAGTTGCGGGCGAGGTCGCTTCTCGCCGCTTGCTACTGAGACGACGAAGCGCCGCGAAAATAATCGACAGCGATTTCAGCGGGTCGGCGGCGGGCACTTCCAGACCAGCCGCAACTGCTCCGGTGGGACATCGAGGAAGGCGATCGCTTCGCCGAGCTCGTTGGATACCTCGATGAGTTTGAGGGCCGGGTCGTCGCTGACGACCGTTCCTTTGGTCCCGACCGGCCACCCGTCGACCGAATTGAGCAGGACGACCACGTCGAGTTCACCGATCTCCGTTCCCGTGATGCTCATCGACGTTCCTTTCCTCGAAGGAAGGCCGTGACCAGGCGCGGCCGCGCTCCGGGTCCGGCCACCACCCATACCGTCCTCAGCGATGCCGTCCTGTGACTGTAGCGATCGGGTCCCGCTATTCGAAACTGAACCGTGCAGCGCTTCTCACCCGATGGGCGAGGTCGTACCGCCGAGATTGAAGTGGTCGCTATGCCTGAGCGAATCACACGCTCGAGGTAGTCGATGGAATCCAGTCCGATTCCAAGCATGACCAGGAATCCTCTTGCCTTCGGCCCGCCGCGGTCGTGTGACAGATCGAGGGCGTAGTCTCGCAACCTTCGTTCGATTCCTTCAGGTTCGTCAAAGCGTGGGAGCAGTTCGCCGACTTGCGGTGGCCAAGGCATGCGCATGACGCTAGGTCGCGAATCCGCACGCGTGGCACGCAGAACGTCACAGCTGTGGAACCAGTACCGCGCGGATGCGTGGAGGTCAGTCCGCGCCGCGGGCGGCGCGCTCGATCAGGCCGGCGGCGAGCTCGGTCCCGCGGGCGCTCTGCAGCCGCCGCGAGGTCCTGGCGAGCCGGTCGGCCACGTCGCCGTCGTCGAGCAGGCGGGCGATCGCGGTGCGCAGCTCGTCCGCCCCGTGGGCGTAGGTATCGAGCCGGATCCCGAAGCCGGTCTCCTCGATCCGCTGCGCGTTGTCGTGCTGGTCCCAGAAGATCGGCAGCACCACCATCGGCTTGCCGAAGAAGAGCGACTCGGTGACGGTGTTGTTGCCGCCGTGGGTGATCACCAGGTCGACCTGGGGGAGGACCGAGGTCTGGGGGAGGAACTCGGCGCCGGCCATGTTCGGCGCCAGCTCGAACTCGTCCGCCTGCGGGCCCTTGGAGACGACGAAGCGGTAGGGCGCCTCGGCGAGCTCCGCCACCAGGGTCCGCATCAGCGCCACGTCGGCGGAGCCGAGCGAGCCGAGGCTGAGGTAGACGAGTGCCCCCTCGCCACCCACCAGCTCGTCGGGCAGCTGCCAGTCGGGGTCGGTCGCCCGCACGCTCGCCCCGAGGTTGTGCCAGGTCGGGCCGAGCGGCTCGCGCCGCCGGTAGTCGACCTCCTCGGGGTAGAGGTAGAGGTTCAGCGTCGGGCTGGCGTGGATGAAGTCGTCGCGGGGGAGGGGTGGGGCGCCGCGCTCGCGACAGAACTCGTCGAAGTCGGCGTGCATCTCGGCGTGGGCGGCGCGGTAGGCGTCCCAGAACTCCTCCCAGCCGGAGCGGCCCTCGGTCGCCAGGCCGGAGAAGACCGGCGGCAGGTCGGGGTCCTTGATCTCGAGCGGGTTGCAGGAGGCGATCCGCGCCCAGGGCGCCCCGGCGGCGAAGAGCGCCGGGAAGGTGACGACGTTGTCCTCGACCACCAGGTCGGGCTCGAGCCCGCCGATGATCTCGACCAGCTGGGCGTCGACGTACTTGGCGCCGTCGATCAGCGCCTGGAAGGTCGGCGCGATGAACTCGCCGAGCTGGTCGATCGTCGGCTTGCGGAAGACCGGCGCGGTGTCGCGGATGAAGTCCTTCCAGAACTGCCCCGGCGCTTCCTCGGTCTGCGGCGGCGGGGTGAGCCGCATCGTCCGCTCCTCGAACCCCTGCGCCTCGAGCGTCCCGGCGAAGGACTCCTCGACGATGAAGACGACGCGGTGGCCGCGCCGGCGGAGCACGTCGCCGATGCCGACGCAGTTGTTGGTCGGGCCGAACGCCCCCTCGGGGAAGAAGACGATCGTCGCCGCCGCGTCGCTCACGTTGCTAAACATACGGGCAGGGTGGACTTCGGCATCGGATATTTCCCCACCGCCGAGGCGGTCGGGCCGGGCGAGCTCGCCGCCTTCGTCGAGGAGCGCGGCTTCGAGTCGCTGGTCTTCGCCGAGCACACCCACATCCCGGCGAGCCGCGAGTCGCCCTACCCCGGCGGCGGCGAGCTGCCGCGCAAGTACACGGCGACGCTCGACCTCTTCGTCGCGCTCACCGCGGCGGCGCTGGCGACGAACCGGCTGCGGGTCGGCAGCGGCATCGCCCTGGTGATCGAGCGCGATCCGATCATCACCGCCAAAGAGGCCGCCTCCGTCGACGTCCTCTCCGGCGGGCGCTTCGAGTTCGGCGTCGGCGCGGGCTGGAACCGCGAGGAGATGGCCAACCACGGCACCGACCCGCGCACGCGGATGCGCCTCTTCGCCGAGCGCGTCGAAGCGATCAAGGCGATCTGGACCGAGCGCGAGGCGAGCTTCCATGGCGAGTTCGTCGACTTCGAGCGGATCCTCTGCGAGCCGAAGCCGGTGCAGCGCCCGCACCCGCCGGTGCTGGTCGGCGGGCACGGGCCGACGGTGATCGATCGGGTGCTCGCCTTCGGCGACGCCTGGTTCCCGAACTGGACCCCCGACGTCCTCGACCGCGCCGCCGAGCTGCGCTCGCGGGCCGAGCGGCCGATCGACTTCATGGCGATGGGGCCGCCGGCGAAGCCGGAGGTGATCGAGGAGCTGGCCGAGGCCGGCACCCGTCGCGTCTCCTGGTGGCTGCCGAGCGCCGGCTTCAGCGTGATCGAGCCGCGGCTGGAGAAGATCGAGCGGGCGATCGCCGAATTCACCGGCGAGGCGTGACGCCGGAGGAGGCTCGCGAGCGGTTCGCCGCGGCCCGCGTCGCCCGCCTCGCCACCGCCGACGCGTCGGGCCGTCCCCACCTGGTGCCGATCGCCTTCGTCGTCGCCGGCGACACCGTCTACAGCACGGTCGACGCGAAACCCAAGCGCACGCGGGCGCTCCGCCGCCTCGCCAACGTGCGCGAGAACCCGGCCGTCGCCCTCTTGGTCGACCACTGGGATGAGGACGACTGGGCGCGGCTCTGGTGGGTGCGGGCCGAGGGCGAGGGGCGGGTGCTGGCGGCAGGGGAGCCGGAGGCGTCGCGGTCGGCGGCGCTGCTGCGTGAGCGCTATCCGGCCCAGCACGGCGCGGGCGAGGTGCTCGCCGTCGAGGTGAGGCGATGGAGCGGCTGGGCGGCGGCCGATTGAGGACAGGTCCTCAGCGCCCCGCAAGGCGTCGCGGCCGCCGCGTAGATTGCCCGTTCGATGCCCGCGCACCGCTCCGTAGAGCGCTTCGATCACGGCTCCCGCGAGCCCGACGGCGCGCTCGACACGCCCCAGTTCGCGCGCCAGGCGGCGCTGATCGTGGCGGTGATGGCGGCGCTCCTCGCGCTCGCCACCTTCCTCTCCAACGAGGCGGTGAAGGAAGTGATCACCGGCGAGACCCAGCGCGCCGATACTTCCTCGAAGCTGGAGTCGAACCAGCTGAAGATCGACGTCGCCGGCGGCGCCTCGACGATGCTCCGCGTCCTCGCCGACGGCCCTCGCGATCAGGCCGAAGCGGCAAAGGCGGCGTCCGCCCACGAGCAGCGGATCGACCACGAGCTCGTCCCCGCCGACCGCGCCTTGACCGAGGAGATGCACCACGACGAACAGCACGTCGACCACTACAACGAAAAGCACCTCCTCGACGAGCTGGCCGAGGTCGCGCTTGAGGTCGGCATCGTCCTGGCGACGGTCTCGATCATCGCCCACCGCCGCTGGCTGCTGAGCGCAGGCACCGCCGTCGGCGCCGTCCTCCTGGTGGTCGGCGCGCTCGCCGTCTGACGCCCAGCCGCGCTGCGCCCGCCCCTCCGGCGCACTTCCGTCACACAGACGGCGCCGAATTCTTACTTTCTCCGCACCACTCGCGCGTTTTGTACCGCCACACTCGGTCCCATGCCGCTCGGCCTGTGGAAAAGCAAGTGGGAGCTCCTCCTGGAGGAGATGAACCGTCGCGATACGAAATGGCGTGACGAACGCGCCGCGGTCGAAGAAGAGCGCAGCGAAGAGCGAGCGAAGGCCGATACGAAATGGCGGGAAGAACGCGCCGCGGTGGAAGAAAGGCAGAGCGAAGAACGAGCGATGGCAGAGGCGGCCCGGCGCGAAGAGCGTGTCGCAGCCGAAGAGGGTCGGAACGAGGAACGCGCCGCGGCCGATGCCGAGTGGCGCGAGTACTGCACTCGCAAAGAAGCCGAATTCGCCGAGACGATGCGGAAGTCAGACGCACGATGGGACGAATTCATAGTTCGATCGGAGGAACGTCATGCCGAGCTGCTGGACCGACTGGACAAGAACCACAGCGAAACCATGGCCGCGATCAAGATCGCTATCGAGGAACTCCGCGCTCTTCGCCGCGAGGTTCACGAAGGGACCGACGCGATCAACGCGCTGACTGAAGCGGTGCTCAAGCTGATCGACCGCTTCGACGAATGGGAAGGGCGGCCGCCCGGCGCGGGCCGCATGGGCCCGCGGTCCGCCTGACTAGCCCTGCTCGCCGACCTCGGCCTGGATGCCGGCGAGGAGCCAGTTGAGGCCGGCTTCGAAGGCCTCGGCCTTGACCCCGAGGCTCATGTTCTTCTTGCCGCCGAGTTCGTGCAGGTGGGGGTAGTCGCCGCTGGCCGCCTGGGCGGCGATGTAGGCGTCGATCTCGGCGCCGCTCGGGCCGCCGTCGTGACCGGCGCCGCACTCGCCCGAATCGTCGGCGTCGGACTCCATCGCCTTCAGTTCCCAGCGCACGAAGCCGAGGGTGTAGGTGTCGACGGCGAGGAGGACGGCGCGTTTGCGCTCCGGCGGCAGGGGGAGTCCGGAGACCGCGGCGAGGCTCTGGTCGATGTGGCGAAGCGCGTTGGGGCCGATGAAGGGGCGGCGGAAGGCGACGGCGATCATCCAGGGATGGGAGCGGATGTTCTCGCGGGTGCGCTGGGCGATCCGGCGGAGGTCGTCGCGCCAGTCGCCGGAGGGCAACGGCCCGGAGACGACCGAGCCGCCCATCACCTCGTCGACCATCAGGTCGATCAGATCGCCCTTGCGCTCGATGTGTGAGTAAAGGCTCATCGGGCGGGCGCCGAGCCTGGTAGCAAGTCTCCTGATGGAGACAGCTTCGAGACCCTCGCTGTCGGCGATCTCGATCGCCGCCGCCACGATCGACTCGCGCGAGAGCGGCTGCGGCCCCGCCGCCTCCTTGTCGTCGCGCGTCCAAACGGTGTCGATCCCAGTTGCCATGGGAAAAGCATATCGGCTCGATACGGCGTACGAAGTTCTGATACGGTGTACGGCGTGAGTCAGGCCGAAGCAGCTGCAGCGCCCGCCGACCCCAACGCCCTCGACCGCGAGACGATGGTGATCGCCGGCGTCGTCCTTCTCGGCGCGATCATGTCGATCCTCGACACGACGATCGTCAACGTCGCGATCGACCGCCTCTCGATCGACTTCCACGCCTCGCTGACGACGATCCAGTGGGTGGTCACCGGCTACACGCTGGCCCTCGCCGCGGTGATCCCGGCGACCGGCTGGGCCTCCGATCGCTTCGGCGACAAGCGCATCTACCTCATCTCGCTCGCCCTCTTCATGCTCGGCTCGGCGCTCTGCGCGGTGGCCTGGAGCGCCGACGCGCTGATCGCCTTCCGCGTCCTCCAAGGCATCGGCGGCGGCATGATCATGCCCGCGGTGATGACGATCATGACCAAGAAGGCCGGCCCCCACCGGATGGGCCGCGTGATGGGGATCCTTGGCGTGCCGATGCTGATCGCGCCGATCCTCGGCCCGATCCTAGGCGGCTGGCTGGTCGACAACGCCTCCTGGCGCTGGATCTTCCTGATCAACATCCCGATCGGCGTCGTCGCGATCATCACCGCCTGGATCAAGCTCGAGCCCGACGTCTCCGACAAGGCTCATCGGCTCGACTGGCTCGGGATGGCGCTGCTCTCGCCCGGCCTCACCCTGGCAATCTTCGGCCTCGCCGAGTCCTCCAACGGCGGCTTCGGCCAGTTCAAGTCCTGGGCCCCGATCCTCGTCGGCGCGGTCCTGATCATCGGCTTCTTCTGGCACAGCTGGCGCAAGGGCGACGGCGCGCTGATCGACATCCGCACCTTCACCCACACCCGCGCGGGCGCCTCGGCCGGCGTCTTCACCCTGTTCGCGATCGCCTTCTTCGGCGCGCTGCTGCTGATCCCGCTCTACTACCAGACGGTCCGCGGCGCCTCGGCGCTGGAAGCCGGCCTGCTGCTCGCCCCCCAGGGGATCGGCGCGATGATCACGATGCCGCTGGCGGGCAAGCTGACCGACAAGTACGGCCCGAACCCCTGGCCCGCCTGCGGCATCCCGCTGCTGGTGATCGGGCTCGCGCCGTTTGCCTTTGTCACCGCGACCACCTCCTACTGGCTGCTCTGCTCGTTCGGCTTCATCCTCGGCCTCGGCATGGGCTTCTCGATGATGCCGACGATGACCGCGGCGATGCAGGCGGTGCCGGCCGCGGCGATTGCCCGCACCTCGACCGCGATGAACATCATCCGCCAGGGCGGCGCCTCGATCGGCACTGCGATCCTCTCGGTCATCCTCACCGCCGAGATCACCGCGACCTTCGGATCGGCGGCCCACGGCGGCGGCATCGGAGCGATCCGGGAATTGAGCCCGGCCCAGCAGCTGGCGGCCAAAGGCCCGCTGGCCGAAGCCTTCGCCTCGACCTTCGTCTGGGCCCTGGTCCTGCTCGGCCTCGCCTTCATCCCGGCGCTGTTCATGGCGCTGGGCAAGTGGGAGACGGCCGAAGAGGCGGGCGGCCCCGACGGCGCCCACGTCGTCCTCGAGTAGCCGCCTGACGCGCCACGACCTGCTCGCGGCCCGGTGTTGATGGGCCGAGAACTCAAGCTGCCCCGCGTTTTAGGCCCATCAACATGCCGGCGGGAGTAGCGTTCACGGTATGGAGCAGGACGCCGCCCTCGAGGCGGTCTTCATGCCGGTCCAGCCGCCCAGCACCTTCGAGGAGACGGTCGAGCGCCTCGGTACCGCGATCCGCCTCGGCCTCCTCGGCCCGGGCAGCCGCCTGCCGCCGGAGCGCGAGCTGGCCAAGCAGCTGCGGATCTCGCGCTCGACCCTGCGCCAGGCGCTCACCACCCTGGTCCAGAGCGGCCACCTGGTCTCCCTCCGCGGCCGCGCCGGGGGCACCTTCGTCGCCGACGCACCGCCGCTGGTCGACCCGACGGGCGAGCCCCTCGACGCTGGTGCCTGGGAGGTGCTCGACCAACGCGTGGCGATCGAGGCGGGGTCGGTCCTGCTCGCCGCCGAGCGGGCGCGGGCGCCGCGCCTCGATCGGCTCGACGAGCTGATCGAGGCGATGGCCGCGCAGACCGAGGACTTCGAGGAGTACCGCCGCACCGACCTGCGCTTCCACATCGGCCTCGCCGAGGCGGCCGGCTCGCCGCGCCTGGTCGCGGCGATGACCGACGTGCAGGGTCAGATGACCGACCTGATCGCGCTGATCGCCCACCCGCCCGAGGTGCTCGCCCGCGCCAACGACCAGCACGCGAAGATCGTCAAGGCGCTGCGCCGCGAAGACGGACCGCGCGCGGTCCGTCTGATCCGCGAGCACACCGAGGGCACCGAGCATATCCTCGCCGGCCTCCTCCCGGCGCTGACTCAGGACCTGATCCGCTCGCCCGCCTGATCGAAGAGCGGCTCGGCGGCGATCTCGCCCTCGACCCAGCTGCCGAAGATCTCGATCGCCACCGCGGTCCCCGGCACGGCGAGCGCCGGCGGCAGGTAGGCGTAGGCGATCGAGCGCTCGACCGTGTAGCCGTAGCCCCCCGTCGTCACCCGCCCGACCACGTCGCCGCCCGACCGCACCGGCTCGTTGCCGAGTGCGACCCGGCGCGGATCTGCGAGCGTGACGCAGACGAGCTTGTGGCGCGGGCCGTCCTCCACCGCCGCGCCGAGCGCCTCGCTGCCGACGAATTCGCCCTTGTCGAGCTTCACGCAGAAGCCGACGCCGCCTTCGTAGGGGGTCTCGTCGGGGGTGATGTCCGCACCCCAGACCCGGTAGCCCTTCTCCAGCCGCATCGAGTCGATCGCCCGGTAGCCGCCGGCGAGGATGCCGTGCTCCTGGCCCGCCGCCCAGATCGCCCGCCACAGCCCGAGCCCGTACTCGGTCGGGCAGTAGAGCTCCCAGCCGAGCTCGCCGACGTAGGTGACCCGCAGCGCCCGCACCGGCACGTCGCCGACGGTGATCTCCTGCACGGTCATGTAGGGGAAGGCCTCGTTGCCGAGGTCCGCCGGGGTGAGTGGCTGGAGCACGTCCCGCGCCCGCGGTCCCCAGACTCCGAAGCAGGCCCACTGCGAGGTGACGTCGTGGATCCGCACCTCGCCGCCGTCGGGCAGGTGACGGCGCATCCATTCGCGGTCGTGGTTGCCGAAGGCGGTCCCGGTGACGATCCCGAAGCGCTCCTCGCCGAGGCGGGAGACCGTGAAGTCGCACTCGATCCCGCCGCGATGGTTCAGCATCTGGGTGTAGGTGATCTGGCCGACCCCGCGGGCGACGCGGTTGTCGCAGAGCACTTCGAGGAAGGAGGCCGCGCCCGGTCCCTCGATCTCCAGCTTGGCGAAGGAGGACTCGTCGAAGATCGCCACCCGCTCGCGGCAGCCGCGGTGCTCGGCGCCGATCGCGGGCGACCAGTTCTGCCCCGCCCAGCCGCGCGGGCGCAGCGCCTCCTCGCCGGCGGCGGCGTTCGGCTCGTACCAGTTGACCCGCTCCCAGCCCGATTTCTCGCCGAAGGCGGCATCGTGTTCGCGATGCCAGGCGTTGGCGGGGGAGACGCGCAGCGGCCGGCTGGCCTCGCGCTCGTGGTTGGGATAGCGGATGTCGTAGTAGGTCTCGTAGGTCTCGCGGATCCGCTTGTGGGTGTAGGAGGGGGAGCGGTAGGCGGGGCCGAAGCGGCGGATGTCCATGTGCCAGAGGTCGAGGCTCGGTTCGCCGTCGACGACCCACTCGGCGAGGACTTTGCCGATCCCGCCCGCGCCCGCGAGGCCGTGGGCGCAGAAGCCGGCGCAGACGAAGAAGCCCGCCACCTCCGACTCGCCGAGGCAGAACTCGTTGTCGGGGGTGAAGGCCTCGGGGCCGTTGATCAATTTGGTCACCTTGATCTCGGCCATCGCCGGGACGCGGCGCTCGGAGTTGCGGGTGATCTCCTCGAAGCGGTCCCACTCCTCTTCCAGCAGGCGGCCGTTGAAGTCGGGCGGGATCGCCTCGAAATCGCCGCTGCCGCGGGGGAGGAAGGCCGGTTCGCTCTGGCGCTCGTAGCCGCCCATCACCAGCCCGTCGCCGTCCTCGCGGTAGTAGACGAGCAGGTCGGGATCGCGCAGCGTCGGCAGATGCCCGCGGCCGTCCCCCTCTGTGCGTTCGCAGTTGCCCACAACAGTTGTGGGCAACTGCGAACGCGCTCGGCCGCCCGCCGCCGCTCGCGCCTCGCGCACCGCGTCCAGCGGCTGGGTCACCAGGTACTGGTGGGACATCGGCAGGAGCGGCACGCGGACGCCGGCCATGCGGCCGATCTCGGCGGCGAACATGCCGCCCGCGTCGACCACGACCTCCGCCGCGATCTCGCCGCGCTTGGTCCGCACCCCGCGCACGCGCCCCCGGCGCACCTCGATCCCGGTCACCCGGGTGTCGGTGAAGATCCGGCAGCCGCCCCGCCGCGCCCCGTCGGCGAGCGCGTAGGTCAGCTGCGAGGGGTCGATGTAGCCGTCGGTCGGCAGCCAGGCGGCGCCGAGCACGCCCTCGGTCGACATCAGCGGGAAGAGCTCCTGCGCCTCCGCCGCCGAGATCAGCTCCAGCGGCAGCCCGAACGTCTTTGCCCAGCCCGCCTGCCGGCGCAGCTCCTCCATCCGCTCCTCGGTCGCGGCGAGCCGGATGCCGCCGCATTCGACCCAGCCCGGGTCGAACTCCGACTCCTTCCCGATCCGCCGGTAGAGCTCGACCGAGTGCATCATCATCTTGGTCAGCGAGACCGAGCCGCGCAGCTGCCCGACCAGCCCCGCTGAGTGGAAGGTCGAGCCGGAGGTGAGCTGGTTGCGCTCGACCAACACGACGTCCTCCCAACCCAGCTCGGCCAGGTGGTAGGCGAGAGAGGTGCCGCCGACGCCGCCGCCGATTATCACGCAGCGGGCCGCCTCGGGCAGCTCAGCGCGCGGCACCGGCGTCCTCCAGCATCGCCTCGAACCCGGGGCTCTCGATTGCCGCCAGCAGACGGTCGAAGTGCTTCGTCGCGTACTCCTCAAAGTCGAAGTCGAGGTCGGAGATCGCCTGCTGGACGACCCCCCACATCGCCTCGCGGAAGTCGGACATCAGCCGCATCAAGCGCAGCGCGGCAAGGTCGGCGGGGGAGGGCGCGGTGCCCAGGTAGACGCTCAAGAAAACCTCCTCCTCGGCCAGGCCGAGCTCGTTGTTGACGGCGAAGTTGCCGAGGTCGAACCAGCGGTTGCCCATCCCCGCGTACTCCCAGTCGACGATCCGGATCCCGGCGGGCGTGGCGATGAAGTTGGCGGGGAGGAGGTCGTCGTGGCAGAGGACCGGGGCGCCGCCGTCGAGCGCCGGCGCCGCCTCGATCCGGGCCGCCGCGGCGTGGGCGCGCTCGTAGGCGGCCGGCACCTCGCCGCCCCGCGACCGGCTCGTCGCGGCGTACTCCTCGACCAGCCGGAAGGCGTCGAAGCGGGCCGCCAGGCGGGCGTCGCAGCTGTGAATCTTCCGCAGCGCCGCCGCCACCCCGGCGAGCGCCCGCGGCTCGCGCAGCTCGGCAGACTCCATCGTCGGCCCCTCGACGAATTCGGTCACCAGCACCACCGGGTCCTCGAGGTGGGCGAGCACCGCCGGCGCCACCCCGACCGCGGCCGCCAGCGAGTTCGCCTCGCGCTCCCCCGGGCGATCGGAGCCGAGCAGCTCGGTGTCGTTGCCGGGCAGCCGCACCACCACCTCGCGGCCGCCGAACCGGGCGCGGAAGTTGTGGTTGGTGATCCCGCCGCCGAGCACGGTCGGCTCGCCTTCGGCGGCGCCGAGCTGCTGCTCCAGTCTCTCCACGATGTCTGCCGCCAGGGCCAAAGGTCTTCGGAGAAATTTCTCCAAGTAGGCATTGACACGATCCCGAACGCAACATTAGTCTCGTTCGGAGCCCTTAGGTTGGCTCACCACACCTTTTATCGCGTAGGTCGACCCCGGGGAAGAGGAGATCCAGTGGAGAGCAGCAGCGTTCCGATCGACAGCGACGAGAAGCGCCTCGCAGAACTCGGCTACAAGCAGTCGCTCAACCGCGCCTGGAGCGGCTTCTCCAACTTCGCGATCTCGTTCACGATCATCTCGATCCTGGCCGGCTGCTTCACCACCTACGGCCAGGCCTGGAACAACGGCGGCCCGATCGCGATCTCGATCGGCTGGCCACTGATCTCGATCCCGATCCTGATCATCGGCTTCTGCATGTCGGAGCTGGTCTCCGCCTACCCGACCGCCGGTGGCATCTACTGGTGGGCGGGCCGGCTCGGCGGCCCGGTCTGGGCCTGGTTCACCGGCTGGTTCAACCTGATCGGCCTGATCGCCGTCGTCGCCTCGGTCGACTACGCGGCCGCGACCTTCCTCAACGTCGTCCTCGGCCTCTACGAAGTGAACATCTTCGGGATCAACTTCGCCGACGAATCCCACGTCCTCGCCGAGGTCTTCCTGCTCTTCGTGATCATCCTGCTGATCCACGTCTTCCTCAACGTCCGCAACACCCACCTGCTGGCGCGGATCAACAACGTCTCGGTCTGGTGGCACGTGATCGGTGTCGCGGCGATCGTCGTCGTCCTGATCTTCGTCCCCAGCGGCCACCAGAGCTTCAGCTTCGTCTTCGGCCACCGGATCAACCAAAGTGGCTTCAGCGGCAGCATGTTCTGGTTCTACGTCCTGCCACTCGGCTTCCTGCTGACCCAATACACGATCACCGGCTTCGATGCCTCGGCGCACATCTCCGAGGAGACCCACGGTGCCTCGACCGCGGCCGCGAAGGGAGTCTGGAGATCGATCTTCTACTCGGCGGTGATCGGCTGGATCGTGCTGCTGGCGATCACCTTCGCGGTCACCAACGTCAAAGGCGCCAACGAAGCGTTCGGCTTCGCACCGACGCTGCTGGTCGAAGCGCTCGGCAGTGGCTGGGGCAAGTTCGTCCTGATCATCTCCGTCGTCGGCCAGCTCTTCTGCGGCGCGGCCTGTCTGACCAGCGCCTCGCGCATGTGTTATGCGTTCTCGCGCGACAACGGCTTCGGCAAACGGGCCTCGTCGAAACTCTCCACGGTCAACTCGAAGCGGGTCCCCATCTATGCGGTCCTGATGATGGCGGCGCTCGCCTTGATCATCACCCTGCCCGCGCTGCAGGGCAAGTCCAACGGCGAAGCCGTCCCGTTTGCCTTCTACGCGGTCGTCTCGATCACCGTCATCGGCCTCTACATCGCCTACGTGATCCCGATCTTCCTGCGTTGGCGCAAAGGCGACGAGTTCCAGGCGGGCCCGTGGAACAACGGTCGCAAGTACAAGTGGATGAACAGCTTTGCGACCTTCTGGGTGATCCTGATCACGATCATCTTCTGCCTGCCGTTCACGCCGGAAGCGGTGCCGTGGAACAGCGAATTCAGCTGGGAGGCGTTCAACTACGCGCCGTTGGCTGTCGCGGTAGTGATCCTCGGCGCCGCGATCACCTGGCTGGTCAGTGCCCGCAGGCACTTCACCGGGCAGATCCGCGAGATCGACATCGAGGAAGCGCTGGGAGAGAGCCCCGACCCGCAGACCTCTGCTCCGTAGTCTTCTTCGCGTGACCGTCGAAGAGCTCGAAAAGGCGGTCGCCGACGGCACGGTGGACACCGTGCTGCTGGCGATCGCCGATATGGAGGGACGCCTGCAGGGCAAGCGGCTGGCCGCCGCGCACTTCCTCGGCGAGGTGCTCGAGCACGGCGCCGAGGGCTGCAACTACCTGCTCGCGGTCGACGTCGACATGGAAACGGTCGGCGGCTACGCGATGTCCTCCTGGGAGACCGGCTACGGCGACTTCGAGATGGTCCCCGACCTCGCCACCCTGCGGATGGTGCCGTGGCTGCCGGGGACGGCGATGCTGCTCGCCGACCTGCAGTGGCCCGACGGCCGCGACGTCGCCGCCTCGCCGCGGCAGATCCTGCGCCGGCAGCTGGAGCGCCTGGAGAAACGCGGGATGAGCGCCAACGCCGCCACCGAGCTCGAGTTCATCGTCTTCCGCGACACCTACGAGGGGGCCTGGAAGAAGGGCTTCCACGACCTCGAGCCGGCCAACCTCTACAACATCGACTACTCGCTGCTGGGGACCGCCCGGGTGGAGCCGCTGATCCGGCGGATCCGCAACGAGATGGGCGGCGCCGGGCTGACCGTGGAGAACTCCAAGGGCGAGTGCAATCTCGGCCAGCACGAGGTCAACTTCCGCTACGAGACCGCGCTGGCGAGCGCCGACAACCACGCGGTCTACAAGAACGGCGCCAAGGAGATCGCCGCCCAGGAGGAGATGGCGATCACCTTCATGGCGAAGTTCAACGGCCGCGAGGGGAACTCGTGCCACATCCACTGCTCGCTGGCGAACGCCGACGGGACCAACGCCTTCGCCGCCGACCAGAAGCTGTTCGAGGGCTTCATCGCCGGCCAGCTCGCCTGCATGCGCGAGCTCACCCTGCTCTACGCGCCGCACGTCAACTCCTACAAACGCTTCGCCGCCGGCTCCTTCGCGCCGACCGCGATCGCCTGGGGCAAGGACAACCGCACCTGCTCGCTGCGGGTGGTCGGCCACGGCGAAGGGCTGCGGGTGGAGAACCGGCTGCCGGGCGCCGACGTCAATCCCTACCTGGCGCTCGCCGCGCTGATCGCCGCCGGCCTGCACGGGATCGACCAGGAGCTGGAGCTCGAGCCCGCCTTCGAGGGCAACGCCTACACCTCCGACAAGCCGCGCGTCCCGCACAACATCTACGACGCCCGCGCCGCCTTCGCCGCGAGCGCGGTGGCCGCCGAGGCCTTCGGCGCCGAGGTCATCGAGCACTACCTGAACCGGGCCAAGGTCGAGATCGACGCCTTCGAGGGGGCGGTCACCGACTGGGAGCGCTACCGGGGGTTCGAGCGACTTTGAGCGCCGCCCCTGCCGTCGGGATCTGTGCCGCCGTGGAGCGCGTCTCCTGGGGAGTCTGGGACGGCTACGAAGTGACGCTGGCGCCGCGCAACTACGTCCGCGCGGTGCAGCGGGCGGGGGGGATCGCGCTGGTGCTGCCGCCCGACGAGGCCGCCGTCGAGGACCCCGACCTGTTGCTCGACCGGATCGACGGCCTGGTCCTGGCGGGCGGCGCCGACATCGATCCGGCGAGCTACGGGGCCGAGCCGCACCCGGAGACGAAGGGGACCTGGCCCGACCGCGACCGCTTCGAGCTGGCGCTTACCCGGCGGGCGCTGGAGCGCGACATGCCGGTGCTGGGGATCTGCCGCGGCATGCAGCTGATCAACGTGGCGCTGGGTGGCACGCTCGACCAGCACCTGCCCGAATCGATCGGCGACGGGCGCCACCGCTCCATAGCCGGCAGCTTCGGCACCCACCGGGTGCGCCTGGCGGAGGGGTCGCTCGCCTGCGGTGCGGCGGGGGCCGACGGGCTCTTGGTGATGTCGCACCACCACCAGGGCGTGGACCGCCTGGGGGAGGGCCTCGAGGTGAGCGGCTGGTCGGTCGACGACGAGATCGTCGAGGCGATCGAGCTGCCCGACCGCCGCTTCGCCCTCGGCGTGGTCTGGCACCCCGAGGAGGACGAGGCGTCGGAGATCATCCCGGCGCTGGTGGACGCGGCGCGGGAGCGGGTCGGCGCATGACGCTCTCCGTGATCGAGCCCGCGACCGCCCGGCCGATGGCGGAGCTCCCGCGGGCCGGGGTCGAAGAGGTCGACGCCGCGGTCGCGCGGGCGAAGGCGGCGTTCCCGGCCTGGCGCGACGTCGCCCCCGGCGACCGGGCGATGCTGATCCACCGCCTCGCCGACGCGCTCGCCGACCGACACGAGGAGCTCGCCCAGCTCGAGGCGCGTAACGCGGGCAAGCCGATCGCCTCCGCCCGGGGGGAGATCGGCATGGCGATCGACACCTTCCGCTACTACGCGGGGGCGCCGGAGCGCCTGCTCGGCAAGACGATCCCGGTGGCGGGCGGGGTCGACATGACCTTCCGCGAGCCGCTCGGCGTGGTCGGGCTGATCGTGCCCTGGAACTTCCCCCTGACGATCGCCTCCTGGAAGGTGGCGCCGGCGCTCGCGGCGGGCAACACGATCGTGCTGAAGCCCGCCGAGCTGACCCCGCTGACGGCGACCCGACTGGAGCGGATCGCGCTCGAGGCGGGGATCCCGGAGGGGGTCCTGAACGTCGTCGTCGGCCCGGGCAGCGTCTGCGGCAGCCGGCTGGTCGAGCATCCCGACGTCGCCAAGATCGCCTTCACCGGCTCGACCGAGGTCGGCCGGGGGATCGCCCGCGGCGCGGCGGAGACGATCAAGCGGGTGACGCTCGAGCTGGGCGGCAAGTCGGCCAACGTCGTCTTCGCCGATGCCGACATCGAGGCGGCAGCGCAGGCGGCGCCCTGGGCGGTCTTCGACAACGCCGGGCAGGACTGCTGCGCGCGCTCGCGGATCCTGGTCGAGCGCGAGGTCCTCGACGACTTCTTGAGCGCGATGGCGCCGGTGGTCGAGGGGATCAAGGTCGGCGACCCGCTCGAGGAGTCGACCCAGATGGGGCCGCTGATCTCGGCCGGGCAGCGCGAGTCGGTCGCCTCCTTCGTCCCCGACGACGCGCCGGTCGCGATCCGCGGCTCGGCCCCCGACGGTGACGGCTACTGGTTCGCCCCGGTCGTCCTCGCCCCGGTCGCCAACGAGGACCGCGCCGCCCGCGAGGAGATCTTCGGTCCGGTCGTCTCGGTGATCCCGTTCAGCGGCGAGGCGGAGGCGATCGAGCTCGCCAACGCAACCATCTACGGCCTCTCCGGATCGGTCTGGACCCGCGACGGGGCGCGCGCCCTGCGCGTCGCCCGGGCGATCGAGACCGGCGTGATCTCGATCAACTCGAACAGCTCGGTGCGGGTCTCGACCCCGTTCGGCGGCTTCAAGCAGTCGGGCGTCGGCCGCGAGCTCGGCCCCGACGCGCTCGAGCACTACACCGAGCTGAAGAACGTCTACTATGCGACCGCGGAGGGCCGATGACCGGCGAGGGGACCACGGCGGGACGGCTGGCGGGCAAGGTCTGCGTGATCACCGGGACGGCGAGCGGGATCGGCGCCTGCTCGGCGCGCCTCTTCGCCGACGAGGGCGCGACCGTGGTCGGGATCGACCTCGACGCCGAGCAGGCCGCCGGGGCCCTCACGATCGCCGCCGACGTCGCCGAGGAGGCCGAGGTGAGGGCGGCGATGGACCGGGCGGTCGAGGAGTACGGCCGCATCGACGTGCTGATGAACAACGCCGGGATCAACCCGACCGACGACGGCTCGGTGACCGAGACGAGCCTCGGGTCCTGGCAGCGCGTCCAGGACGTCAACCTGCGCGGCGTCTTCCTCTGCTGCAAGCACGCCATCCCGCACATGCTCGAGGCGGGCGGCGGCTCGGTGGTCAACGTGGCGAGCTTCGTCGCGGTGATGGGCGCGGCGGTCTCGCAGGCCTCCTACACCGCCTCCAAGGGGGCGGTGCTGTCGCTCTCCCGCGAGCTCGGGGTGGAGTTCGCCGCCCGCGGGGTGCGGGTCAACGCGCTCTGCCCGGGCCCGGTCGACACGCCGCTCCTGAAGGAGCTCTTCGCCAAGGACCCCGAGCGGGCGGCGAAGCGGCTCGTGCACGTGCCGATGGGGCGCTTCGGCGAGCCCGAGGAGATCGCCGCCGCGGCGCTCTTCCTGGCGAGCGAGGAGTCGAGCTTCGTCACCGCCTCGACCTTCATGGTCGACGGCGGGCTGAGCTCTGCGTACATCACGCCCGGGCAGGTGGACTAGCGTTCGGCCTGCGGTGACGCAGGTCGACTACGACACCCACGGCAAGGGATACGCACAGCGGCGGCGCGCCGATCCGCGGATCGCGGCGCGGATCCAGGCGGCGCTGGGGCATGCGCGGACGGTGCTGAACGTCGGCGCCGGGGCGGGCTCCTACGAGCCGCGCGACCGCTGGCTGCTGGCGGCCGAGCCGAGCGCGACGATGCGCGCCCAGCGGCCGATCGATGCCGCCCCATGCCTTGCCGCCACCGCGGAATCGCTGCCGCTCGACGACGACGCGGTCGACGCGGCGATGGCCTGCGTGACGATCCACCACTGGCGCGACCGCGCCGCCGGCCTCGCCGAGCTGCGCCGCGTCGCCCGCGGCCCGGTGGTCGTCTTCACCTTCGACCTCGACCACCTGATCGGCTGGCAGCGTGACCACTTCCGCGAGGCGGTGGCGATCGAGCAGCCCCGCTTCGGCACGGTAGAGGAGGTCGCCGCGGAGCTGGGCGGGAAGGTGCGGGTGGAGACGATCCCGACCCCGGCCGACTGCACCGACGGCTTCTTCGAGTCCTACTGGAACCGTCCCGAGCTGCTCCTCGACCCGACCGTCCGCGCATCCCAATCGATCTGGGAACTGGTCGATCCTCAGGTCGAGGAGTCGATCTTCGCCCACCTCGCCGTTGATCTGGAATCGGGCAGGTGGGACGAGGAGAACGGCACGCTGCGGCAGCTGGAGAGCTACCAGGGCGCTCTGCGGCTGGTCATCTCGGAGCCGGCAACCCCCTGAGCGCCCCCGGCTAGGCGCCGGCCGCCACGTCCAGCCAGCGTCGGCAGATACCCCGGCCGAGCTCGTTGAAGGCATCCATCTTCGCCTCGATCTCGAGCGCCAGCGCGTCGGGGTCGACCCCGATCCGGACCGCGTCGGCGTCCGATCCGAAGTCGGCGGTCCAGCGCAGCGCGTCGGCCTTCGTCACCTCGGGGTGGAACTGCATCGCCCAGGCCGACTCGCCGATGCGGGCGGCCTGCAAGGAGACCTCGCTGCGCGCGAGCGCCGCCGCCCCGGGCGGGAGCGGGAACTCGTAGCTGTGCCACTGAAAGGCCTCGAAGGCGGGGGCGAGGGGCCCGACCACCGGATCCTCGCGACCCGCGTCGGTGAGTTCGACCATGTGCCAGCCGATCTCCGGCCGCGGCGCGCGCCGGGGGACGGCGCCCGCGGCGGAGGCGACCATCTGCCCGCCGAGGCAGAGCCCGACCAGCGGCACCTCCCGCTCGAGCAGCTCGCCGACGATCCGCCGCTCGGTGTGGAGCCAACGATGCTCGTCGCCTTCGTCGACGTTCATCGCCCCGCCGAGGACGAGCACCGCCCCGTAGCCGAGCGGGTCCGCCGGCGGCTCGGGCTCGGTGGGCACCATCCACTCCTCCAGCGAATGCCCCACCTCCCGGATCACCTCGCCGAACACCCCCGGCCCAGCGTGCTCCTCGTGCGTTATCGCCAGCACCCTCATCCTGTAAGTGTCCTACATCGACCATCCTGAGACTATCTCGGCCCACGTACGGGAGAAGGACTTTGGCTCAGCCTTGCTGCGAGGTGACCAGGACAGTAAGTGGGCGCCTGCCGGTTCGGCAGGCGCCCACGAACAACTACAACAACTATGAACTGACTATGGCGGACTAGGCGCCTGTTGTCAGACCGATCGGGTTGTGTACCGGATTCGGGTTTTCGGGGGTCGGTGTAAGGCCGCCTTTCAGTGTGAGTTCACCGATGAGTTCTGCCTTCTGGGTGCCGACCAGCAATTCTCCTTCTCCGGTGGCGAACTTCGCTGTCGAGCCGGTCGCCTTGCCGGTCGCGTGACCCGTGACCGTGATCGAGCTCCCGAGCGTGCAGGTCGCCCCGTTGTTTTCGAGGTGGATGACAGCCTCCGTCCCCGGCGTCACCGGACTGACCGATGCGATATAGGTTCCGGAGGGATCCGTTCCTTCCATTTCGGTCACGTTGACTTCCAGCGGTTCGGTGTTGACTTCTTCACCGGTGACTTTGCAGCTAGGAACGCTGATGTGTACGCCGGTGTAGCGAAGGTGCCCGCCCTTCGCTTCGACCGAGCCGCCTTCGACGTTCTTGAAGTGGCACCCGACGCATTCGACGCCGCCGGTCGCTTCGAGGGTCACCGTGGCGAGGCCGATCTTCGTCTTCAGTACGGTGTTGGAACCGATCTGTTGGACTGTCAGCTGTGTTGTTTCACCGGCCGGGATCGCTACGTGTTTGTAGTGCCCCCCGTCGCTCGGGGCATTGGGATTGCAGTGCGCGTTTTCAAACGTCCCAAGCGGGTCCGAGACGCATGTGTAGGCTGTGTAGGGATTGATCGCCGCCCCCGCGCCCGACGCCGCCACGGCGCTGAAGGCCACGGCGCAGAGCGCCGCGAGGACGACCAGTCCTATCCGTTTGTTCATTTCTCTCTCCATCTGGTTTCGTTGGCCCGGATCCTCTTTGACCCGGCCCCCGGAAGACTCCATTGGGAGCAGCCATCGGTCAAGAAACTCGTACGCATGTTTTCTATCTTCTTGGCAATCGGGTAGGGGCGGGGCTTACCCCCGCCCCTCCCACACCACCGGACGTGCGGGTCCGCATCCGGCGGTTCGCGTCGCATCCCGGAAACGGCGGTAAGGATCGGTGAATCCTCGTAGACCCAG
>JAFDWF010000207.1 GCA_018268575.1 Actinomycetota bacterium | reverse complement strand
GTCTCCACCATCGGAGGCGGGTACTCGCCGAAGCCACCCTCACCGAGGTTGTGGAAGTAGCTGTTGATCTGCCGCGCCCGCTTCGCCGCGACGACGACGGCGGCGTAGTGGGAATCGGCGTGGTCGAGAAGCTTGTCTACGCGTGGTTTGATCATTCGGCGAAGCAGTGTAGAGGAGGCCGGGGTCAGGCCTCCGGACCGACCGCGCCGCGCACGATCGACTCCAGCTCCTCGGCGGCCTGATCGAGGTCGTCGTTGACGATGCGATGGTCGAAATCGTCCTGCTGGGCGAGCTCCTGCTCGGCGGTTTTGAGCCGGCGGTCGATTGCCTCGGCGGAGTCGGTGCCGCGGCCGCGGAGGCGTTCGCGGAGGACCGACTCGTCGGGCGGGGCGATGAAGATCTGCACCGAGTCGGGGCGGGCGGCGCGCACCTGGGTCGCCCCCTGCACCTCGATCTCGAGGACGACGGAGCGGCCCTTCTCCAGGCAGCGGTCGAGCTCCGAGTTCAAGGTGCCGTAGTGGTTGCCCGAGTAGGTGGCGAACTCGAGGAAGTCTTTCGCCCCGATCCGCTCCTGGAACTGGTCCTCGGTGAGGAAGTGGTAATCGACCCCGTCCTCCTCGCCCTCGCGCGGCGCCCGCGTCGTCGCCGAGACCGAGAGCGCCAGATCGGGCACGCGTTCCAGCAGCTGCTTGATCAGCGTGCCCTTGCCGACCCCCGAGGGGCCGGTGATGACGAAGACCTTTGCTGACTCGCCGCTCATCGGCGGTCGATCCTTACGAGTCGGTCGGTCGAACCGACTAACGGTGGAGCAAGCCGACCAGCTCGGTGCGCTGGCGCTCGCTAAGGCCGCCGATCGTCTTCGACGGCGAGATCCGGCACTGGTTGAGGATCCGATTGGTCTTCACGCGACCGTACTTGGGGACGGCGAGGAGCATGTCGAAGACCTTCGCCGTGAGGACGTACTCGGGCGGGTCGAGCAGGATCGCGTGGATGCTCGCGCGGCTCGCCTTCAGGTCCTTCTTCAACTTGGCCCGGGCGGTGCGGATGTCGTTGGCCCGCTTGAGTGCCTCCATCCTCTGGTCGAGGGACCTTTCCGGGGCCGCGAGGGAGGTCTTGACGGAGGAGGTCGTCATGCGGCGGCGAGTATAGCCGTGGGTAGGGGCCGTGCAAGCCGAAGTCACCCATTCGCGCGTAAATTCATCTCAACCTCTAGTCGAGGTGTAGCGCCGGCGCGCTAGAGCGCTCAGAGAGGAGCGTGCACTCCAGTTCCGCCGCGACGCGCGAGCCGGCGCGCGGGTCGCGGAAGCTCTCGGTCCCGACCGCGACCACCGTCGCCCCGAGGGCGAGGAATTCCGCCGCGTCGGCGCCGCTCGAGATCCCACCCATGCCGACGATCGACAGGCCGACCCGGGCGCGTACCGAGCGCACCTGCTCGAGCGCCACCGGCCGCACCGCGGGCCCCGAGAGCCCGCCGTAGCCGTTGCCGAGCGCGGGCACCCCGCTCGCCGGATCGACCGCGGTGCCCTTCAGCGTGTTGATCAGCGAGACGGCGTCGGCGCCGCCCCGCTCCGCCCCGGCGGCGACCGCGGCGGGGGCGGCGGTGTTCGGCGTCAGCTTCACGATCAGCGGCTTCTCGGTCTGGGGCCGCAGCGCCTCGAGCAGCGCCTCGGTCTCACTCGGGTTCTCGCCGACGATCAGCCCCGAATGCACGTTGGGGCAGGAGACGTTCAACTCGATCGCCGCCACCTCGGGGCGGCGCGCCACCCGCTCGACGCAGTTGGCGAAGTCCTCGCGGGTGGTCGCCATGATCGAGACGATCAGCGGCACCGGCAGCTCTGCCAGCCGCGGCAGATCCTCGGCGAGGAAGCCCTCGAGGCCCTTGTTGGGCAGCCCGATCGAGTTCAGCATCCCGCTCGGCGTCTCCCAGATCCGCCGCGGGGCGTTGCCGGCGCGCGGCTCCGGGGTGATCGTCTTGGAGACGAAGGCGGAGAAGGGGAAGTCGTCGAGGAGCTCGTCGCCGAAGACCGACCGGGCGGCGATCGCGTCGTAGGTGCCAGAGGCGTTGATGACGGGCGTGCTCAGCTCGATCCCACAGAGCTCAGGCATAGGCGTGGCTCACCTCCCCCACCTGGCCGCCGCGCAGGACCGGACCATCGACGCAGAGGCGCAGGTAGCCGCCGCCCGGCTTCGGCACCGCGCAGCCGAAGCAGGCGCCGAAGCCGCAGGCCATCGGCGACTCGAGGGCCAGCTCGCAGGCGACCCCGTGGTCGGCGCAGAGCGCCCGCACCGCCTCCAGCATCGCCGGCGGGCCGCAGCTGTAGACGACGCCCGATTCGGCGTCGTCGCCGGCCAGGATCGACAGCAGGAGGTCGGTGACGCGCCCCTGGACGCCCTGGCTGCCGTCCTCGGTTGCCAGCCTCACCTCCGGGCAGAGGGCGCCGGAGGAGCCGCAGAAGAGGTCGAGGCCGCCGCTGTGGGCCCGGTCGCGGAAGCCGAGCAGGACTCGGTGCGGTACCCCACGCTCGGAGAATCGTCTGCGCAGCAACGCCAGCGGCGCGACACCGACCCCGCCGCCGACCAGGACCGCCCCGGCGGCGCCCGGCGCGACCTCGCGCGGCGAGGCGAAGGAGTTGCCGAGCGGTCCGGTGATCCAGATCTTCTCCCCTGCCCGGGCGTCGCAGAGCGCCCGCGTCCCCGGCCCGACCGCGTCGAGCAGGAAGTCGAGGCGGATCCCGCCGCCCGCGGCGCCCACCCGCGTCTCCGCCACCGAGATCGCCCGCGGCAGGAAGGCGCGGCCGTCCTCGGCACCCCAGCCGTCCTCGGCGGCGAGCATGTAGAACTGGCCGGGCAGCGGCTCAGGCCCCTCGCGATCGACCAGCGAGACGACCCGGTAGCCGCCCGAATCGCGGCTCGAGGCAGTGGTGCAGAGCCGCCGCCCGAACGGGGCACGCGAGGCCGCCCCCGGACGCGGAAGCGGGGCCGAATCCGTCATTGGCTCCTTTTCGGCCCCGCGAGAGCAGAGGAGGCGGCCTCCTGATGTATCTCCTGCAGGCTGCGCACCTCGGTGTCGATCCCCTGGCCGGAGGCGATCGCCCGCACCGCCGCCGTCGCCGCGGTCATCGTCGTGATCGAGGGGATCCCGTGCTTGATCGCCGCGGTGCGGATCTCGTAGCCGTCGGCGCGCGCGCCGGAGCCGCTCGGCGTGTTGATCACCAGGTCGCATTCGCGCTTGCGGATCAGGTCGAGGACGTGCGGCGAGCCCTCGTGCAGCTTGTTGATCCGCCGCACCGGCACGCCCATCCGCTCGATCGCCATCGCGGTGCCGCCGGTGGCGATGATCTCGAAGCCGACGTCGTGGAGGCGTCCCGCCATCTGCGTCGCCGCCGCCTTGTCGGCATCGTTGACGGTGATGAAGACCGAGCCCTCGCGGGGCAGGACCATCCCGGCGGCGGCGTGCGCCTTGCCGAAGGCGGTCGGGAAGTCGGCGGCGATCCCCATCACCTCGCCGGTCGACTTCATCTCCGGGCCGAGCACCGAGTCGGCGCCGGCGAAGCGGGCGAACGGCATCACCGCCTCCTTCACGCTGACGTGCTCGGGGAAGCCCTCGGGGAGGCTCTGGTCGCCCAGCTTCTCCCCCAGCATCAGCCGCGCCGCGATCTTCGCCAGCGGCACCCCGATCGCCTTCGAGACGAAGGGCACGGTGCGCGAGGCGCGCGGGTTGGCCTCGATCACGTAGAGCTTGCCGTCGGCGATCGCGAACTGGATGTTCAGCAGGCCGACGACGCCCAGGGCCAGGGCGATCCGCTCGGTGGTCTGGCGGATCTCCGCCAGCATCTCCTCGCCCAGGCTGAGCGGCGGGATCACGCAGGCCGAGTCGCCGGAGTGGACGCCCGCCTCCTCGACGTGCTGCATGATCCCGGCGACGTGCACCGATTCGCCGTCGCCGAGCGCGTCGACGTCGACCTCGATCGCGTTCTCGAGGAAGCGGTCGAGCAGCAGCGGGTGCTCCTGGTCGGCCTTGACGTGGACGTCGAGGTAGGCCCGCAGGTCCTCGGTCGAGTAGCAGATCTCCATCGCCCGGCCGCCGAGCACGTAGCTCGGCCGCACCAGCAGCGGGAAGCCGACCTCGGCCGCGATCACCTCGGCCTCCTCGGCCGAGAGTGCGGTGCCGTAGGGCGGGTGGGCGATCTCGAGGCTGCGCAGGAGGGCGCCGAAGCGGCCCCGGTCCTCGGCCAGGTCGATCGCCTCCACGGGCGTCCCGAGCAGCGGCACGCCCGCCTCTTCCAGCGTCCGCGCCAGCTTCAGCGGGGTCTGGCCGCCGAACTGGACGATCACGCCCTCGGGGCGCTCCTCGGCGCAGACGGCGAGCACGTCGGCGGCGGTCAGCGGCTCGAAGTAGAGGCGGTCGGAGGTGTCGTAGTCGGTCGAGACCGTCTCCGGGTTGCAGTTGATCATCACCGCGTCGCGGCCCAGCTCGCGGGCGGTCATCGCCGCGTGCACGCAGCAGTAGTCGAACTCGATCCCCTGCCCGATCCGGTTGGGGCCGGCGCCGAGGATGACAACCGACTCGCGCCCGGTATCCCGGCGGATCTCCGAGGCGGGCGGGCTGCCGTCGGGGCCGCGCCGCTCGTAGCCCGAGTAGTAGTAGGGCGTCGCCGCCTCGAACTCGGCCGCGCAGGTGTCGACCGCCTTGTAGGTGCGGAGGAGGCCGTCGGTGCCGTCGCCTTCGGTGGCGAGGGCCTCCAGCTCGTGCAGGAACCAGCGGTCGACCAGCGAGTGCTCGTGGACCGCCTCGACCCCGAGGCCGCGCCGCAGCGCCTCCAGCACCTGGTCGAAGCGCTCCGCGGTCGGGATCGCGAGGGCTCGCAGAAGCTCCTGGTCGTCGGCGGGAAACTCGGGGCGCGCGTCGAGCTCGCGCGAGCGCATCGCCTTGGCGAAGGACTCGCGGAAGGTGCGCCCGATCGCCATCGCCTCACCTACGGACTGCATGTAGGTCGAGAGCCGGCCCTCGGCGCCGGGGAACTTCTCGAAGGCGAAGCGCGGGATCTTGGTGACGACGTAGTCGATCGTCGGCTCGAAGGAGGCGGGGGTGGCGCGGGTGATGTCGTTGGGGATCTCCTCCAGCGCGTAGCCGACCGCCAGTTTCGCCGCCATCTTCGCGATCGGGAAGCCGGTCGCCTTGGAGGCGAGCGCCGAGGAGCGGCTGACCCGCGGGTTCATCTCGATCACGACCACCGCGCCTGACTCGGGATCGACGGCGAACTGGACGTTGGAGCCGCCGGTTTCCACCCCGATCGCGCGGATCACCTTGATCGCCGCGTCGCGCAGCTCCTGGTAGAGCGGGTCGGTGAGGGTCTGGGCGGGGGCGACGGTGACCGAGTCGCCGGTGTGGACGCCCATCGGGTCGACGTTCTCGATCGAGCAGATGATCACCACGTTGTCGTTGCGGTCGCGCATCACCTCGAGCTCGAACTCGCCCCAGCCGATCACCGACTCCTCGACCAGCACCTGGTTGATCGGGCTGGCCGCGAGGCCCTCGGAGACGACCTGGCGCAGCTCGGTGTCGGTGTGGCCGACCCCTCCCCCCTGGCCGCCCATGGTGAAGGCGGGGCGGACGATCGCCGGCAGCGTGATCTGGCCGGCGGCGAGGCCCTCGTCGAGCTCGGCCAGGGTCTCGACCGTGATCGACCAGGGGATCCGCAGGCCCGCCTCGTTCATCGTCGCGCGGAACTTCTCGCGGTCCTCGGCCTTGGCGATCGCCTCGGCGTCGGCTCCGATCAGCTCGACTCCGAGGCGCTCCAGCGTGCCGTCCTCGGCCAGCGTCATCGCCAGGTTCAGCGCGGTCTGGCCGCCGAGCGTCGGCAAGAGCGCGTCGGGGCGCTCCTTTTCGAGGATCTTGGTCACCGGCCCGGGCAGCAGCGGCTCGATGTAGGTGGCGGTGGCGAACTCCGGGTCGGTCATGATCGTCGCCGGGTTGGAGTTGACGAGGACCACTTCGTAGCCCTCCTCGAGCAGCACCTTGCAGGCCTGCACGCCGGAATAATCGAACTCGGCGGCCTGGCCGATCACGATCGGGCCGGAGCCGATCAGGAGGATCTTCTCGATGTCGTCTCTACGCGGCAAGGGCCAGGAACCTTTCGAAGAGGTGGCGGGCGTCGTGCGGGCCGGGTCCCGCCTCCGGGTGGTACTGGACGGTGGCGCCGGCGACGTCCTTGAGGATCAATCCCTCCACCGTGCGGTCGTAGAGGTTCAGTTGCGAGAGCTCGGCGACGCCGAAGTCGGTGTCCCAGCGCACCGGCTCGTCGCCGTCGATCTTCGGCTCCCCGCCGGGCCCCTCGACCGCGAAGCCGTGGTTCTGCGAGGTGATGTCGATGCGGCCCGTCTCCAGGTCCTTGACCGGGTGGTTGGCGCCGCGGTGGCCGAAGGGCAGCTTGTAGGTCTGCAGGCCGACGGCGCGGCAGAGCAACTGGTGGCCGAGGCAGATGCCGAAGACCGGCTTCTTGCCGATCACGCCGCGGACCGTCTCGACGACGTAGTCGAGGGCGGCCGGATCGCCGGGCCCGTTGGCGAGGAAGACGACGTCGGGGCCCTCGGCGAGCACCTGCTCGGCGGTGGCGGTGCAGGGCAGCAGCGTGATCTTGGCGCCGTGCTCGCGCAGTTGGCGGACGATCGAGATCTTCACCCCGGTGTCGATGCCGACCACGTGGAGGCCGTCGCCGGACATACGGACGACTTCCGGCGACGTCACCTGGCGGGCAAGGTCGGCGCCTGCCATCGAGGGCTCGGCGACCACGCGCTCCCGCGCCTCCGCCTCGGGCACCGTGGCCGGGAAGATGCCGCCGCGCATCGCGCCGCGGTCGCGCAGGTGGCGGACCAGGGCGCGGGTGTCGACGCCGGTGATCCCCGGCGTGCCGGTCAGCTCGAGCCAGTCGAGCCAGCCGCCCTCGGCGCTCGCCGCGTCCTCGCGGTTCTTCGCGTCGCGCATCACGACCCCGCGGGCCTGGACGGCTTCCGACTCCATCGCCGCGCCGGAAACGCCGTAGTTGCCGATCAGCGGGTAGGTGAAGACGATGATCTGGCCCGCATAGCTGGGGTCCGTGACCGCCTCCTGGTAGCCGGTCATCGAGGTGTTGAAGACGACCTCGCCGGTGATCGCGTCGGGATGGCCGACCAGGTCGCCGTCGAAGCGCAGCCCGTCCTCGAGCAGCAGGTAGGCGCCCGGGAGCGCGGCGGCGTTCATGCCGCCACCCCGAGCGAGAAGGAGCGCAGTCTGAAGGCGACCTGGCCGGCGGCGACGGTGACGAGGACGCGGCCGGTGAGCGTGCGGCCCTCGCACCAGGAGTTCGAGGAGCGGCTCTCGTAGCCGTCCTCGCCCACCGTCCACGCGGCGGCGAGGTCGCAGAGGGCGACGTTGGCCTCCGAGCCCGGCGCCAGCGTCGGCCGCGGCACGTCGAAGGGCGCGGCGCCGCCGGCGAGGCGCTCGACCAGCAGTGCCAGGTCGATCACCCCCGGCATCACCAGCTCGGTATGGAGCGCCGCGAAGGCGGTCTCGAGGCCGGTTACGCCGAAGGCGGCCTGCTCGAAGGGCACCTCCTTTTCGTCGGTGTGGTGAGGCGCGTGGTCGGTGGCGATGCACTCGATGGTGCCGTCGCGCAGGCCCGCGATCAGCGCCTGGCGATCGGCCTCGCGGCGCAGCGGCGGGTTCATCTTGAAGCGGCCCGGATCGAGGCTGCGGACCTCCTCGTCGGTGAGACAGAGGTGGTGCGGGCTCGCCTCGGCGCTGATCTGCACGCCGGCGGCCTTGGCGGCGCGGACGATCTCCACCGACTCGGCGGCGGAGAGGTGCTGGACGTGGATGCGGGCCTCCTCGTAGGCGGCGAGGGCGCAGTCGCGGGCGATCATCGTCGACTCGGCGACCGAGGGCCAGCCGCCGAGGCCGAGCGCGGCCGAGACCGGGCCCTCGTGCATGACGCCGCCGGCCGAGAGCTCGGGATCCTGCTCGTGGAGGGCGATCTGACCGCCGCAGAGGCGCTGGTACTGGAGCGCGCGGCGCATGATCCGGGCGCTGGCGATCGGCAGCCCGTCGTCGGTGAAGCCGATCGCGCCGGCGTCGCGCAGCTCGACCATCTCGGTCAGCTCCTCGCCTTTCATCCCGACCGTCACCGTGGCGGTGAAGCCGACCGGGATCGAGGCCTGGGTACGCGCCTGCTCGCACAGGGCGCTGATGTCGGCGGCCGTGTCGATCGGCGGCGAGGTGTTGGCCATCGCGATGATCCCGCAGAAGCCGCCCGCGGCGGCGGCGCGGGTGCCGGTCTCGACGTCCTCCTTGTGCTCCTGGCCGGGGGTGCGCAAGTGGACGTGCGGATCGAAGAAGGCGGGGAAGGCGTGCAGGCCCTCGGCGTCGAGCTCCTCCGCGTCGGCGGCGTCGGCCTCGCCGGGGGCGGCCAGCTCGGCGATGCGCCCGCCGCGGATCACCAGGTCGTGGACGCCGTCGATCCCGGCGACCGGGTCGAGCAGCGTCGCCCGGCGCAGGACCAGGTCGGCGGGCCGCCCGGCGCGCAAGTCGAGCATCTCGGCAAGGCTTTGAGCGCTCACGCCGGCTGTCCGATCACGGGTGCGCTCGACTGGGCGGCGCCCTCGCCGATCGCGCTCGGGCGCTCCGGCCCGCCGGCCAGCAGCTCGTAGAGGATCGCCATCCGCACCACCAGGCCGGCGGCGACCTGCTCGCCGATCAGCGACTGGGGCGAGTCGATCGCCTCGCCGGAGATCTCCACCCCGCGGTTGACCGGGCCAGGGTGCATGAGGAGCTGACGGGGGCCGAGCCGGCGGGTGTCGATCTGGAAGTTGGCGGCGTACTCGCGGAGGCTGGGGACGAGCTTGTCGTTCATCCGCTCCAGCTGCATCCGCAGGGCGTAGACGACGTCGGCCTCCTCGAGTCCATCGAGCGAGTGGGTGACCCGGCAGCCGAGCTCCTCGATCCCGCGCGGGATCAGGGTCGGCGGCCCGCACAGCGTCACCTCGGCGCCCATCCGCCGGAACGCGATCAGGTTGGAGCGGGCGACGCGGCTGTGGAGGACGTCGCCGACGATCCAGATCTTGCGGCCCTCGAGCGAGCCGAGCCGGCGGCGCAGCGTGTAGACGTCGAGCAGCGCCTGGCTCGGGTGCTCGTGCTTGCCGTCGCCCGCGTTGACCACCGCGGCGGGGGTCCAGGCGGCGACCATCTGGGCGGCGCCCGCGTAGGGGTGGCGGATCACGATCGCCGCCGGGTCATAGGCGGAGAGCGTCGCCACCGTGTCTTTCAGCGACTCGCCCTTGTCGACCGAGGAGCCCGCCGCCTTGACCGAGACGAGGTCGGCGGAGAGCCGCTTCGCGGCCAGCTCGAAGGAGCTCGAGGTGCGGGTGCTCGACTCGTAGAAGAGCGTGACCACGGTGCGACCGCGCAGGGTCGGCACCTTTTTGATGTCGCGCCGGCCGACCTCGGCGAAGCTCTCGGCGCGGTCGAGGATCGCCTCGATCGCGCCGCGGTCGACTTCCTCGATGCTGAGGAGGTTCTTCATGCCAATGCCTCCGCGGTCTGGGGTTCGGAGATCGTCACCTCGTCGATCCCGTCGGTCTCCTCGAGGCGGACGTTCACCCGCTCCTCGCGCGCCGTAGGCAGGTTCTTGCCGACGTAATCGGGGCGGAAGGGCAGCTCGCGGTGGCCGCGGTCGCAGAGGACGGCGAGCTGGACCCGTTGCGGGCGGCCGTAGTCGAAGAGGGCCTCGATCGCGGCGCGGATCGTGCGGCCGGTGAAGAGCACGTCGTCGACCAGCACCACGGTGCGGTCGCCGAGGTCGAAGTCGATGTGGGAGTCGTGGACCACCGGCTGCGCTGCCGGAGTGCGGGCGCCGACGTCGTCGCGGTAGAAGCTGATGTCGAGGTCGCCGATCGGCAGCTCGGTGCCGGTCAGCTCGCCGAGGAAGGTGTGGAGGCGACGCGCCAAGACCGCGCCGCGAGTGTGGATGCCGACTACGGCGAGCCGCGTGGGCTCCGGGTTCTTCTCGGCGATCTCATGGGCGATCCGCCGCAGGGTCCGCCTCAGATCGTCGTGCTGAAGCACGACCTTCTCACTCATTTTGCTGCCTTCCTGGCCTCTCGGGACCGGGTTAAAGGACGGGGTGAATGTAGCAGGGCGAGCGGCGGGTCAGATGATGTCCCTCCCTCACGATTTGGGAGGTTCGTCCGGGACATCATCTGACCCGCTTCGGTCGCCGGCACCGCTTCGCTCGCGGGCGCCATTCGGGATGAGTCGGGGCGAACCTCGCTCCGGAAGCGGGATCACGATCTGGTCGAAATCGCGCGGGGCGACGCAGTCGGGGAAGACCTCGCGGGCCTCCTCGAGCACCTTGCCGACGTGGTAGCGGGCGGAGATGTGGACGAGGGCGAGCATCTTCACGTGCGCCTCGGCGGCGACCGCGGCGGCCTGGCCGAGAGTCGAGTGGCCGGTTTCGGCCGCCCGCTGGGCGTCCTCCTCGGCGAAGCTGGCATCGTGGATAAGGAGCTCGGCGTCCGCGGCTGCGGCGACGGTGGCGGGCGAGGGTGCGGTGTCGCCGGTGACGACGATCCTTCGGCCTGGGCGCGAATCGCCCATCACCTGGTCAGGCGCGACGATCCCGTTCGTCCCTTCGACCTCCTCGCCGCGCTGCAGGCGGGCGAAGTCGGGCCCTTCGCGCACCCCCGCGGCCCTCGCCGCCGCCGGATCGAAGCGCCCCGGCCTCTCGTCCTCGGCCAGCGCCCAGCCGAAGGCGCGCACGTTGTGGGCGGCTTCGTAGGCCTCGACCACGTAATCGGCGTGGTCGACCGATTCGCCCGCCTTCAGCTCCTCCAGCTCGAGCGGGTAGCGCAGCCGCCCGATCAGCGGCCGCAACACCGTGAACAGCTCCTTCAGCCCTGGGGGCCCGAAGGCCCGCAGCGGTGCCTCGCGGTCGTTCAGGTCGTAAGTTTTCAGAAGGCCCGGCAGCCCCAGCATGTGGTCGGCGTGGAAGTGGGTGAGATAGATCTCGTCGACCTGCACCAGCCCCAGCGAGCGCTGCATCTGCCGCTGCGTCCCTTCGCCGCAGTCGAACAGCAACCGGTCCCCCCCACGCGCGACCAACACCGCCGCGGTCGAGCGCCGCGCCGAGGGCACCGATGCCCCGGTGCCGAGAAAGGTCACCTCGAGATCCATCCGGCGAGCCTACGCGCTGAGCGCGCGGAGCTTCTCGTCCGTCCACTTGCCGATCTCGAAGTCGGCGGCGAAGCGGATGCCGCTCTGCTGGTTGTTCTTCGGCGGCGCCAGGCGCAGGCGCCCGTTGAATCCTCCGACCGAGTCCAAGGGGACGAGATAGACGGCATCGCGCGACGGTAGGAAGACGCCGAACAGATCCGCGAGTCCGTGATAAGGCCTACGTCCCCGACCGTGGTCGGTAGAACGGCAATTGAACCTCAGGCAGGCGCCATCTGTGGTCAGCCAGGCGGTCTTGCATTGCACCCTCAACAGGCCGTGATCGCGCAGATCGACGCCCAGGTCGTATGGCTGTCCTCCGCCGAAGGGCACGAGAACGTTGAAGCCCCGCCGCACGAACTCCGCCAGCACGCGTGCCTCGGCGGCATTTCCCCTGGTCGCCGTCTTCATTACTTCAAGCTAGATCGCCGGCCAGACAGAACATATGTTCGCATGCGTCAGGAAATTGCGAGGACGACTAAGCTGCTCCGCAAGCGCCCGTAGCTCAGCTGGATAGAGCGCCGCCCTCCGGAGGCGGAGGCCGCAGGTTCGAATCCTGCCGGGCGCGTCAGGGATGGACGCAGAGGAACTTCGCAACCGGTGCCTCTCCTTCGCTGGGGCCGAGGAGACGTTCCCCTTCGGTCCCGAGACCTCGGTGTTCAAGGTCGAGGGGAAGATGTTCGCGCTTTCCCGGCTCGATGCCGAGGATCTCCGGGTCAGCGTCAAATGCGAGCCGCGGCTGGCCGAGAGCCTGCGGGCGGTGCACGCGGAGGTAATCCCGGGCTACCACCTCGACAAGCGTCACTGGAACACCCTGATCATCGGCGGGGCACTGGCCGACGCGGCGATCGCCGACATGATCGAGGACTCCTACGACCTCGTGGTGAGCAAGCTGGCGGCGACGAAGCGCCGGGCGCTTGGCTGGGACGGGGGCGCGGGATGAATGTGGCTGAGGGACGGGGGCATCGCTGGCTGGCGCCCGGATGCCAAAGGGACCCGGCCTTCTCGGAGGCGACCCTGGCAGGCTGTGGCCGCCTCCGAGAAGGCCGGGTCATGGAGAGGATGGCGTGGTCCTACGCTCCGCTGTTCCTTATGCGCCCGTGGGGCGCATAAGGAACAGCGGAAGGAGGGTGTCGCGGGGTCCGTCACGAAGACGCCGGGAACTGCGCGGGAGACGTGAGGG
>JAFDWF010000206.1 GCA_018268575.1 Actinomycetota bacterium | reverse complement strand
GCCTCCGAGACGCCCGGGACGGGAGGTTCTCGGGGGGAGCTGGCGCAGGGGACCGGTGCGTGGCGGGGAGGATCCGGGGAGTCCGGCATCTCCGTGACGGGACGGAGGGATGCGACGTCTCCGTGACGAGGCCGAGGGAAGACGCCACGAAGACCGTGCGATCCGCGCGGGTCCCGTCGGGGAGATGCATGATCCGGCGGGATCCCCGCCGGATCATGGTCGGTCCGTGACGAAGACCCCACGATCGCAGGGAAGGCGTATGCCTTCACGGGGAGGTTTCAGGTCCCCGTCTCACGCTGAGTGAATCTGGGCCCCCTGGACTTTCGCCATTTCCGAGGCGATCCCCGGGCGGCGGCAGGAAAGGAGCAACGGCGGCTCCCCCGAATCCGGTGGGTGTCTGACGCCTACCGGAGGAGGTCGCCGCCGTGCCCTACGAGGTTCCCACTTCGCTCGCCCCGCTGCTTTCCCTCTTCCGCCCCTGCTTCACCACCCCGACCTTCGAGACCTTCTGCGCGCTCACGGTCGGCCTCCTGACCCGGGTGCGGGAGCGCACCGTGACCGGGATGCTGATCGCCGCCGGGCTCTCGGGCGACTGGCACCACTGCCGCGCCCACCGCTTCTTCTCCCGCGCCCGCTGGTCGGCCGACCGGCTCGGTCTGGTGGCGCTCGGCGTCCTCGTCGAGCGGCTCCTGGGCGAGGACGAGCCCCTGGTGGTGGCCGTCGACGACACCCTGCTGCGGCGCTGCGGGCCCAAGGTCTTCGCCCGCCATCTGCACCACGACGGCTCCTCCCCGGCGGCGGGGCCGAAGGCGCGGCGGATCGCCCACGGCAACGCCTGGGTGGTCGCGGGGGCGGTCGTGCGCCTGCCCTTCCTGGAGCGGGCGGTCTGCCTGCCGGTCCTCTTCCGCCTCTGGCGCCCCGGCGAGGGGCCGACCCAGGTGGCCCACGCCGCCGGGCTCGCCCGCCTGATCGCCGAGGCCCACCCCGACCGGGCCCTGGTCGTGCTCGGCGACGGCGCCTACGCGGGCGCCGCCCTCTCCCCCGAGGCGCTGCCCGACAACGTCACCGTGATCGCCCGCGCCCGCCGCGACCTGCGCCTGCACGCCCCGCCGCCGCCGCCCCGGCCGGGCCGGGCAGGCCGCCCCCGCACCAGGGGGGAGCGGCTGCCCTCGCTGCGCGGGCGGGCGAGGGCCGGGGCCTCGTGGCGGCGGCTCGAGGTCGACGCCTGCGGGGGGCGGCGGGAGGTGGAGGTGCTCGAGCAGCGCGGCATCTGGCCCAAGGCCTGGGGCAGGACCCGGGTCAGGGCGGTGGCGCTGCGCGACCGCCGTGAAGAGGACCAGATCGACATGGTGGTGATCTGCAGCGACCCCATGCTCCCGGCGCGGCGGATCCTCGGGCTCTACGCGCTGCGGTGGTCGATCGAGGTCGCCTTCCGCGACGCCAAGCAGCACGTCGGGGTGGGCGAGGCGCAGGACCGGACCCGCTCCGCCGTCGAGCGGACGGCGCCCTTCGCCTTCCTCTGCCTCACCCTGGCGGTGCTCTGGTACTCCTCCGCCGGAGGTGTCGAGGAGGACGTCGCCCGCCGTCGCCGCCTGGCCCCCTGGGACCGCTCCAAGCGCCGTCCTTCGGTCCAGGACATGCTGGTCGCGCTGCGCAGGGAGATCATCGTCGCCCGCCTTTCGGCATCTATGGGCTCACAGGGGAGAGACCGAAAACCCGGCGACCTCTTGCGGGCGCTGGAGATGGTCGCCGCGTAGATGGCGAAAGTCCAGGCCCCTATAGGGGCCCAGAACCGTGGTCACGTCTTCGTGACGGTGGAAGAACTGTGAAATCCGTGACGTCTCCCTCACGTGACCTGCGCACTTCCCGGCGTCTTCGTGACGGACCCCACGGCACCCTCCTTCCGCTGTTCCTTATGCGCCCCACGGGCGCATAAGGGACAGCGGAGCGTAGGACCCTCTGCCGTCCCCCCCATGACCCGGCCTTCTCGGAGGCGGCCACAGCCTGCCAGGGTCGCCTCCGAGAAGGCAGCGTCCCTTGGCCCTCGGGCGCCGGCCGGCGACGGCCCCGTCCCCTCCCACCGCCCCGCCCCCCATCTCAGCCCCCCTGCGCCGGCGCGGCGCGGGTCGAGAGCCAGGAGCCGACCAAGATCAGGGCGAGGCCGACCAGCGAGCCGGCGCCCGGTTCCTCGCTGAGGAAGACGACCCCGAGGGCGAGCGCGATCACCGGGTTGATGTAGGTGATGACCGAGGCGCGCGAGGGTCCGGCGGCGGCGATCAGGATCGCCATCAGGACCAGGGCGAGGGCGGTGCAGAAGAGGCCGAGGACGGCAACCGAGGCGAAGGCGGCGACGGTCGGCGCCTGGGCGGGTAGGTCGAATGCGGCAAGCGGGCCGAGGATCACCGCGGCGATCGTCAGGCAGACGCCCATCGTCGCGGTCGGGTCGAGGCCGCCGAGCTTCCGTTTGAGGATCAAGGGACCGATCGCGTAGCCGCAGGAGGCGACCAGCACCGCTCCGACGCCGAGCAGTTCGCCGCCGTCGCCGGAGACGTCGACGCCGACCAGGGCGGCGACGCCCACCAGCCCGACCAGGAGGCCGAGCAGGCGCCGGCCGACGACCCGTTCGCTCGGCTCGAAACGGAGGCTGAGCAGGGCGATCAGCAGCGGCACGGTGGCGATCACGATCGCCGCGGTCGAGGAGGCGACCTTCTTCTCCCCCGCCGCGATCATCGGGAAGGGGATCGCGATCTCGGCGATCGCGAAGGCAAGGAGCCAGGCGCCGTGGCCGCGCAGCGCGGGCAGCGTCCCGGCCCGCCAGGCGATCGCCACCAGCACCGCGGCGCCGAGCGCCACCCGCAGCCAGGCGAGGTCCAGCGGCGGCATGCCGCCGTCGTCGGCGATCTTGATGAAGAGATAGGGAATGCCCCAGAGGACCGAGATGGCGGCAAACGCGCCCCAGGCGCGCCGGCTCATCGCAGATCCTCGCGCTCCGCTCCCGGCGCGAAGGGCCCGATATGGACGCTTGGTCGCTCCGCGCTCATCGGCCCGGACGACGGAGCGGAAAACGGCGCGGGCGCGGGCGCCGGTGGGCGGCGACGCGGGTGGCACCGAATCCCGCGATCGTCGCGATCACCGTCACCGCGACCGCGGTGAGGCGGCGGCCGAGGCGCTCGAAGCGGAGCGTCTGCCAGCCCTCTTCCTTGGCGATCGCCGCCAGCGGCGGATCGGGGTTGACCGCGACCGGATGGCCGACCGCGCGCAGCATCGGCAGGTCGGAGAGCGAGTCGGAGTAGGCGTAGGACGCGCCGAGGTCGATCTCTTGAGGGCGGGCGAATTCCTCCATCGCCGTGACCTTGCCGGGCCCGTAGACGAAGGGGCCGTCGAGGCGGCCGGTGAACTTGCCCTCGGCGTCGACCTCGTAGCGGGTGCCGATGCCGCCCTCCATGCCAAGCACCGCGGCAAGCGACTCGACCACGTCGTTGCCGGCGGCACTGACGATGAAGCAGGGTCGGCCCGCGTCCTGGTGGGCGTGGACCTCCTCCAGCATCTGCGGGTAGACGCGGGGCAGGATCGCCGCCATCACCTCCGGCCCCATCCGCGCGATCGTCTTCTCCGGCACCCCGGTGATCAGGTCGCGAGCGACCCGCAGCACCTCGTTGGTGCGCGCGTCGGTGGTCCCGCGCAGGCGGTAGCGCAGGTGCTCGACCGCCCAGCTCGCCAGCTGCCGCCGGCTGACCACGCCGCCGCGGGCGGCGACCCGCGCGAACTGCATCCCCGAAGACCCCGCCATGAGGGTCTTGTCGAGGTCAAAGAATGCCGCTGCTCTGCTCATTTGCGTCCCTCGCACGGCTCCGAAAACCAAGCAGGTCGGGGGACGCAGGGAGCGAGGAGAGGGGAGCGCACTACCAGTGCGTGACCCGATCCGAGCGACCGAGGACCCCGAGATGCGCCGGTTTGCAGGGGCCGCGCTAGTGCGAGGCCACCTCGAGCACGATTGCATCTCCCTGGCCGCCCCCAGAACAGATAGCGGCTACGCCCAAACCCCCACCTCTGCGGCCGAGCTCGTGCACCAAAGCCCCGACGATGCGGGCGCCGGAAGCGCCGATCGGGTGGCCATAGGCGATCGCGCCGCCGTTCACGTTGACGTTCGTCTCGTCGATGCCGAGGATCCGCATCGAGCCGATCGCAACCGAGGCGAAGGCCTCGTTGATCTCCCAGAGGTCGACGTCGGCGGGCGTCTTGCCGATCTTCTCCAACGCCTTCAGCGCCGCGTTGCCGGGCGTGCGGGCGAGGTAGGCGAAGTCGTCGGCGACCATCGCGTAGGAGACGACCTTGGCGAGCGGCTTGCGGCCTTCCTTCTCCGCCCACTCCTCGGAGGCGACGACGATCGCGCCGGCGCCGTCGTTGACCCCGGGCGCGTTGCCGGCAGTGTGGGTGGCGCCCTCGCCGCCGACCGCCTTCAGCTTCGCCAGCACCTCGAGGGTGGTGTCGGGGCGCGGCGCCTCGTCTACCTCGACCGTGGTGTCGCCCTTGCGGCCCTTGACCGTCACCGGGACGATCTCCTCGGCGATCCGCCCCGCCTCGGTCGCCTCGCCTGCCAGCCGCTGGGAGCGGACGGCGAATTTGTCCATGTCGGCGCGGGTGATCTCGAGCTCGTTGGAGACCTCGGAGGCCTCGGCGATCATCTGCTTGTGGGTGAAGGGGTTGGTGAGCCCGTCGTGGGTCATCGCGTCGAGGGCTTCGACGTCGCCCATCCGGAAGCCGAAGCGCGCGTTCGGCAGCAGGTAGGGGGCCTTGCTCATCGACTCCATGCCGCCGGTGACGGCGATCTCGAGGTCGCCGGAGCGGATCGCCTGGTCGGCGAGGCCGAGCGTCCGCATACCCGAGGCGCAGACCTTGTTGATCGTCTCCGAGGGGACCTCCTTCGGGATCCCGCCCTTGATCTGGGCCTGGCGCGAGGGGATCTGTCCCTGGCCGGCCTGCAGCACCTGGCCGAAGATCACCTGCTGGACCTGCTCGGCGCCGACGCCGGAGCGGTCGAGGGCCGCCTCGATCGCGATGCCGCCGAGCTCTGGCGCTTCGAGCGAGGAAAGGGCGCCGCCCATCTTGCCGACCGGGGTGCGCGCGGTACCAAGGATCACTGAGCTGGACATCTGCAGGCCTTTCCTCTCTCGTTGATGTGGGCCCGGATGCGGGCGCCTCGCCTGCGGGACGATAGCCCACCATGGGCGGCGCTCCCCGCCTCTCTAGACTCGCGCTCCGATGAAGGTCGATGTGAGACAAAGCTCACTGCAGGACTCGGGCGCGGCACTCGTCGCGGTCGGGCTCTACGCGGGCGACTCGCTGCCCGCCGAGGTGGCCGAGGCGCCGGGAGCGGCCGACGCCAAGGGCTCCTTCAAGACGATGACCCGGCTCTATCCGGGCGGCGGCCCGGAGCGGCTGCTGGTGGTCGGGCTGGGCGAGCGCGACGCCTTCGACGTCGAGAAGCTGCGGGTCCTCGGAGCGCTGGTGGCGGGCGAGGCGGCGAAGGTCGAGGCGACCTCGCTGGCCTGGGCGCTGCCGGAGTGCGAGGACGAGGCGGCCGCCGCGGAGGCGATCGTCACCGGCACGATCCTCGGCGCCTATCGCTTCGACCGCTTCAAAGGCGAGCGCGAGGAAAACGAGGAGAAGCCGCGGCTCTCCTCGCTGACCGTGCTCGGGCCGGCGGAGCTCGCCGGGGCGGCCGAGACGGCGCGCGTCTACTCCGAGGCCGCCAACCGCGCCCGCGACCTACAGGAGACCCCGGCCAACTTCGCCAAGCCCGAGGACCTCGCCGCGCGGGCCGAGGAGATCGCCGCCGGACTCGACAAGGTGACGGTCGAGGTCCTCGACGGCGACGCGATCCGCGCCAAGGGCATGGGCGGCCTCGCCGCGGTCAGCCAAGGCGGCCCGGTCGACCCGCGCCTGATCGTGCTCCGCTACGCGGGCGGCGGCGACGGGCCGACGCTCGGCTTCGTCGGCAAGGGAGTGACCTTCGACACCGGCGGCATCTCACTGAAGCCCGGCGCCGGGATGGCGGAGATGAAGTTCGACATGTCGGGCGCCGCCGCGGTGCTCGAGGGCTTCGCCGCGATCGCCGAACTGGGGCTGCCGGTCGACCTGATCGGCGTGGTCCCCTCGACCGAGAACATGCCCTCCGGCACCGCGGTGAAGCCGGGCGACGTGATCACCCAATACAACGGCAAGACGGTCGAGGTGAACAACACCGACGCCGAGGGCCGGCTGATCCTCGCCGACGCGCTCGCCTACGCGGTCGAGCAGGGAGCCGAGCGGGTGGTCGACCTGGCGACGCTGACCGGCGCGGTGCTGATCGCGCTCGGCTCGACCTACGCGGCGGTGATCTCCAACGACGACGAGCTGGCGGCGGAGGTCGCGGCGGCGGGCGAGGAGAGCGGCGAGCTGGTCTGGCGCCTCCCCCTCCACCCCGAGTACAAGGAGATGATGAAGGGGACGGTCGCCGACCTCTCCAACCTCGCCTCCAAGCGCGAGGCGGGCACGATCACCGCGGCCTCCTTCCTCGAGGAGTTCGTCGGCGATACCCCCTGGGCGCACGTCGACATCGCCGGCACCGCCTGGGACGTCAACCGCGCCTACACCGGCAAGGGCGGCAGCGGCTACGGCGTCCGGCTACTGGTCCAACTGGTCCGCGACCTCGCAGGCCGCGGATAACCGGCGCATCCAGCGACCGTAGGGAGCGGTGCGAGCGCGGAGCGCGAGTTCTTCGGTCGCTCGCGTGCAGAGCACGCCACGCTCCTTGCATCCTTGAGCTGCTTGGTTCTCCACGGCCTGCGGCCGGCACTATCCGTCGAAGATCATCAAGGTGGAGGTGCCGGTGGCGAGCAGCTTGCCGGTGTCCTCGGCCAGCAGGCGCGCTTCGGCGGTCGCCTGGCGGCGGCCGCGGTGGACGACGGTGCCCTCGCAACGGACCGTGCCGGTATCGCGAGTGATCGGGCGCACGTACTTCACCTCGAGCCCGAGCGAGGTGTAGCCGACGCCGAGCGGCAGCGTGGTGTGCACGGCGCAGCCGAGCACCGAGTCGAGGATCGTCGCCGCGTAGCCCCCGTGGACGACCCCGATCGGGTTGTAGTGCTCCTCCCCTGGTTCGCCACGGAAGACGACGCGGCCCTCCTCGAGCTCGGTCGGCACCATGTTCATCGTGATCGCGATCGGCGGCGCGGGCAGCTCGCCGGCGACCAGCGACCGCATGTAGTCGAGCCCCGCCATCTCGGCGCCCGCGGCGGCGGTCGCCACCGGGTCGGACCATTCCAGCGTCCGCGAGCGGAGCGCCGGCTCGATGGTGCTCATCGGCGGCCCCTGGTCACCGACGCGGTGGTACCGGGACGGCGCGGCTCGCCGCCGCGGTAGAGCAGGTCGGCGGTGATCTCGTCCTGGCTGATCGCGATCCGCGGGCGGGCCGGGCGGGTCCGGTTTCCCTGTCTCTTGATGTGGAATCTCATCGTCGCCTCCGTTCAGGGCGCGCTGCTGGTTTCGTGATGAAACTCTGACTGGGCGCGACCCTAGGCGACTCAGTTTTGTGATGCAACTCAAGTGTGAGAAGATCACAGAATGCTGCGCCGCGACTATCCGAACCAGGCCTGCTCCCTGGCCGCCTCGCTGGAGGTGATCGGCGAGCGCTGGTCGCTCCTGATCGTCCGTGACGTGATGAACGGGAACCGCCGCTTCTCGGGCATCCAGGCCTCGCTGGGGATCGCCCGCAACGTCCTCTCGGCGCGCCTGCAGCGGTTGATCGACGAAGACATCCTCGAGCGCCGCGCATACCAGGAAAGCCCGCCTCGCTACGAATACTTCCTCACCGAGAAGGGCCTCGACCTCTGGCCTGCCCTGATCGCCCTGATGAGCTGGGGCGACCGTCACTCCGGCAACCCCGAAGGGCCGCCGATGCGCATCGTCCACAAGGGCTGCGGCGGCGCGGTCTCCGACCGCGGCATCTGCGAGGAGTGCGGCGAAGTCCTCACCGCTCACGACGCGCGGGCCGTCCCCGGCCCCGGCGCCGCCGTCTACGACGACGTCCCCTTCTCCCCTTTCGCCGCCCGTCGCTGATCTTCGGCGATCGCGATCAGCTCTTCGACCATCAAGGTGTCCTTGGTGCGACCTGCGGCGCGCTTCATCCGAATCAGGTCGTCGATCGATGCGACCAAGACCGGGACCCCGTACGCCTCGTCCCGTTTGGCATCGGCACGGATCGCCGCGTAACTCCGCATCCCGGCGGCATCGCCGAGGATGTCGAAGTGGCCATACTCGCTTTCGAAGGTGAAATTGGAGCCCATTGCGAGCGCGCGAGCATCCAACTGAAAGGGGAGATCGTCCGGTGCTCCTCTCAGCGTCACTCCCAGTTCAGAAAGCGCAGCCGCCATCCGCTCCAGGTTTTTCTCGTCCCGCGCGTAGAGGATGTCGAAGTCGTACGTCGGGTAGGCCGAACCGTGAATGATGCCTGCAATGCCACCGATGACGACGTAGTCGACCGCGTTGCGATCGAGCGCATCGACCAGGTGGCGCAGGCCCAATATCGGGCCCTTGTCGGCATTCGTCACCACTGACTAAGTCTCTTTCGAGCTCGACTTCTCCCCCCCGAATTCACGGACGAAGTCGGCAAATCCGAGTTGACGTTCAAGTCGCCCGGTCGCCGTGAACCCGAGGTTCGAGTGGTTCAGCGTCAGGTCCACCCCCCAGTCCCGCGGCCGCACCCCGAAGACGAAGTCCTCCTCCATCGCCTGGAAGAGCGCGGTCATCGTCTTGATCGAGGGCGAGATCTTGTCGTGCTCGATACGGGCGATCGCCGACTGGGTCGTCCCGGCGCGAATCGCCAGCTTCTCCTGGCTCAGTCCGTGGCGGATCCGCGCCTCGCGCAGCAGTTCGCCGGGAGTTCGGTCTTCGAGCGGGGCGGGCTCGATCGGCTTGGCGCTGGGATCGGGCATAGGCGGAATATAGCTGATCCGCGATAATTTCTTATCCGCTATATCCGCTCACACGGTAGCGTTCTCCCCACGGGAAGGCGAATCCAGGAGGAGAGGGCGATGGCGACGACGGTGGGAATCGCAGCGCGGGAGAAGATCTTCATCGGCGGCGAGTGGGTCGAGCCGGTGGGGGCGGATCCGCTGCCGGTGGTGAATTCGACCACCGAGGAGACGATCGCGACGATCCCCGGCTGCACGCCGGCCGAGGTCGACCTCGGCGTCGAGGCGGCCCGCGCGGCCCTCGAGGGCTGGTCGCAGACGCCGCGCGCGGAGCGGGCCGAGGCGCTGAACGCGATCGCCGCCGGGCTCGGCGAGCGGGCCGAGGAGCTGACCGCGACGATCACCCAGGAGCTGGGGATGCCGGTGAAGCTGACCCAGATGATCCAGGTCGGCCTCGGGATCGGTGACCTCGCCGCGGCGGCGAAGGCGATCGAGGAAGTGGCCTGGGAGGAGGAGGTCGGCAACTCGCGGGTGCTGCGCGAGGCGGCCGGCGTGGTCGGTGCGATCACCCCCTGGAACTATCCGCTGCACCAGATCACGGCCAAGATCGCCCCGGCGATCGCCGCCGGCTGCACCGTGGTGCTGAAGCCGAGCGAGGTGGTGCCGCTGAACGCCTTCGTCCTCGCCGAGGTGATCGAGTCGGTCGGGCTGCCGGCCGGCGTCTTCAACCTGGTCACCGGGATCGGCCCCGTGGTCGGCGAGGCGATCGCCGCCCATCCGGGCGTCGACATGGTCTCCTTCACCGGCTCGACCCGCGCCGGCCGGCGCGTCTCCGAGCTCGCCGCGGCGACGGTGAAGCCGGTCGCGATGGAGCTCGGCGGCAAGTCGCCCAACGTGATCCTGGGTGACGCAGACCTCTCCCGCGCGGTGCCCGACGGGGTCGCCAAGTGCTTCCTCAACTCGGGCCAGACCTGCAGCGCGCTGACCCGGATGCTGGTCCCGCGCGAGCGGCTGGCCGAGGTCGAGGAGCTGGCCGCGGGCGCGGCGGAGGCCTTCACTCCCGGCGATCCGTTCGACCCCGAGACGCGGCTCGGCCCGCTCGTCTCCGCCACCCAGCGCGAGCGCGTGCGCGGCTACATCGACAAGGGCGAGGCCGAGGGGGCAAAGCTCCTGACCGGCGGCGCCGCGCCGCCCGAGGGCCTCGAGCGCGGCTTCTTCGTCCGCCCCACCGTCTTCTCCGAGGTGACCCCGGAGATGACGATCGCCCGCGAGGAGATCTTCGGCCCGGTGCTGGCGATCCAACCTTACGAGGACGAGGCCGACGCGGTGCGGATCGCCAACGCGACCGAGTACGGGCTCGCCGGCGGCGTCTGGTCGGCCGGCCAGGACCGGGCGATCGCCGTCGCCCGCAGGCTGCGTACCGGCCAGGTCGAGATCAACGGCGGCGCCTTCAACCCCATCGCCCCGTTCGGCGGCTACGGCCAGTCCGGCCACGGGCGCGAGAACGGCCGCTGGGGTCTGGAAGAGTTCCTCCTGACCAAGAGCCTGCAGTTATAGCCCAGGAGCCAATGATGAACTTCGACCTCAGCGACGAGCAGCGCCTCCTCCGCGACACCGTCCGCGAGTTCGCCCGCGCCGAGATCGCGCCGGTGGCGGCCGAGCTCGACCGCACCAAGTCCTTCCCCTACGAGATCGTGGGAAAGCTCGGCGGCCTCGGCCTGATGGGGATCCCCTTCCCCGAGGAGTACGGAGGCGGCGGCGCCGACACCCTCTCCTACGCCCTCGCGGTGGAGGAGCTGGCGCGGGTCGACTCATCGGTCTGCATCACGATGGCCGCCCACACCTCGCTCGGCACGATGCCCATATATCTCTGGGGCACGGCGGAGCAGAAAGAGGAGTGGCTGCCGCGCCTCTGCAGCGGTGAGCGCCTCGCCTCCTTCGGCCTCACCGAGCCGGAGGCGGGCTCCGACGCCGGCAACGTCCACACCCACGCCGGGTTGGCCGACGGCGAGTGGACGATCGACGGCGCCAAGCAGTTCATCACCAACGCCGGCACCGAGATCTCCGGCGTCGTCTCGATCACCGCGGTCACCGGCGAGTCGGACGGTCGCAAGGAGATCTCCAACATCATCGTGCCAAAGGGGACGCCGGGATACGAGGTCGGCACCGCCTACCGGAAGATGGGCTGGAACGCCTCCGACACCAGGCCGCTCGCCTTTGACGGCTGCAAGGTCCCGGAGGAGAACCTCCTGGGACGGCGGGGCGAGGGGTTCAAGAACTTCCTCCACATCCTCGACGGGGGACGGATCGGGGTCGCCGCGATGGGCGTCGGCCTCGCCCAGGGAGCGCTGGACGAGGCGATCGCCTACGCCAAGGAGCGCCGGGCGTTCGGCCGGCCGATCTCGAGGTTCCAGTCGATCCAGGCGAAGATCGCCGACCTCTCCGCGCAGATCGAGGCGGCGCGGCTGCTGACCTACAGGGCGGCGCTGGAGAAGGACGCGGGGCGGTCCTTCACGCTGACCGCCGCCCAGGCGAAGCTGCTCACCGGTCGGCTCGCGGTGCGGGCGACCGAGGAGGCGGTGCAGATCCACGGTGGCTACGGCTACATCGAGGAGTACCCGGTCTGCCGCTTCTACCGCGACGCGAAGATCCTGACCATCGGCGAGGGCACCGACGAGGTCCAGCAGATGGTGATCGCGCGGCAGCTGGGCTGCTAGCGCGGTTCCTTTTGGGCGCTATGCGCCCAAAAGGAACCGCGGAGCGAGTCAGGCGGGGAGGGTGAAGCGGACTCGCGTCCCGGGCTGCGCGTCTTCGAGCCAGATGCGGCCGCCGTGAGCCTCGACGATCGCGCGGGAGATCGCCAGGCCGAGGCCGGCGCCGTCCTCGCCGCGCGAGCTCTCGCCGCGATAGAAGGCCTCGAAGACTCGCTCCCCCTCGGTCGCCGGGATCCCCTCGCCGGAATCGGCGACCTCGACCTCCACCCCGCCCGGCCCGCCCTTGGCCCGCACGGTCACGCTGCCGTCGGCGGGGGTGTGGCGGATCGCGTTCTGGATCAGGTTGTAGAGGACGCGCTGGACCTTCTCGGCGTCGGCCTCGGCAACCACCTTGCCCTCCGGCAGCTCGGCCGCGAGGCGGACGCCGCGCTCCTCGGCCGCGGTGCGGAACGCGGCGACGGTGTCACCGATCAGGTCGCCGAGCTCAACCTGGCGCATCGTCCAGGAGATGTCGCCGGCCTCGATCCGCGAGAGCTCGAAGAGGTCGTCGATCAGGTCCGAGAGCACGGCGACGTGGGTGCGGATCTCGGCCAGGTAGCGATCGCGGTCGGCGCCCGCGACGCCGTCGTCGATCGCCTCGACCAGCAGGCGCAGCGAGGCCAGCGGCGTGCGCAGGTCGTGCGAGGCGGCGGCGACGAGGCCGCGGCGCGCCTCCTCGACCTGGCGCCGCATCCGCTCTTCCATCGACTGGCGCACCGCGAGTCCGGCGGCGAGCGCCGCGGCGGCCACCGCGACCAGCACGGCGACGATCTGGGTGAAGCCCATCTGGTTCGGGATCGCCACGGCCGCCGCCCCCGCCAGGAAGGCGGCGAGCGCGATCAGCGCGGCGCGCCACTGGCCACGGCTCATCGCTGGAACCCACGGCTCATGGCCGAAACCGGTAGCCGACGCCCCACACGGTCTCGATGAAGCGCGGCGCGGCCGGGTCGTCGCCGAGCTTCGCCCGCAGCCGGCGGACGTGGACGGTGACGGTCGAGGTGTCGTCGAAGAACGGCTCGCCCCAGACCGCCTCCATCAGCTGATCGCGGGAGAAGACGCGGCCGGGGTTCGCGGCGAAGAAGGCGAGCAGGTCGAACTCGCGCATCGTCAGCATCAGCTCCTCGCCATCGAGGAAGACGCGACGACCGGCGGGCTCGATCCGCAGCGGACCGTGGACGATCGGCGGCTGATCGCCGGGCGCCGCGGGCGCGGTGCGGCGCAGCACCGCCTCGACGCGGGCGACCAGCTCGGCGGGCGAGAACGGCTTGACCACGTAATCGTCGGCACCGTGGCGGAGTCCGACCAGGCGGTCGGACTCCTCGCCGCGAGCGGTCAGCAGGATCACCGCGATCGGCGGGCCCGGCCGTTCCTGCAGCCGTTCCATCACTGCAATCCCGTCGATCCCGGGCAGCATCACGTCGAGGACGACGAGGTCGGGCCGGTGCTCGGTGGCGACGTCGAGGGCCTTGTAGCCGTCGGGCGCGGTGTAGGTCTCGAAGCCGGCCCGCTCGATGTAGCGGCCGACGATCTCGACGATCGTCGGCTCGTCGTCGACGACCAGCACCGTCGCGGTCTTGGCGGCGTCGGCTCCGCCGGCCACCGCAGCGGGCCTCCTATCCGAAGGTGAAGGCATATCCCTGCACGCCTTCTTCGGGGACGAGTTCGAGCACGTGGTGCTCCACCCGCGGCAGTTCGACCAGGTTGTAGAGGCGTTCGTCGGTCACCTTGACGTAGCCATTGTGGACGTCGGTGCCGTCGTCGGCGGCGGCGATCGGCTTGCCGTCGAGGAGGACCTTGACCCGGCGCGGCCTCCCCGGCGAGCCGAGCACGAGGTAGACGCGGCGGGCGCCGAAGTTGAGCGCCAGGCGCGCCCCCTTCTTCGCCGTCACCGGCTGTTCTTCGATCTTCCATTCGCCACCGTAGGAGAGCTGGTTCGGCTGCGGCGCCCGCAGGGTGAAGCGGTGCGTGCCTTCGGTGATCAGCCCGTTGGTGAAGTTCCCGGCGCGGGCCGAGCCGAGGTAGGACTCGGGCGTCGAGACGCCTGGTTCGGCGGCCATCCCGTGGGCGTCGGCACCGCCCTTCCCCGGCGGGTGGCCCGCTTCGGTGAGGAGCTCGCGGATCACCTGTTCTTTCTCTTCGTATTCGCCCTCGCCGAAGTGCGCGAACCGCACCTGCCCCTTGGCGTCGACGAAGTACTCGGCGGGCCAGTAGAGGTTTTCGTAGGCGTCCCAGGTGCCCATTTCGTTGTCCTGGACGACCGGGTATTCGATCCCGTCGGTCTTGATCGCTTCTTCGACGTTCGAGGCTTCTTTCTCGAACGGGAACTCGGGCGTGTGGACGCCGACGATCACCAGCCCGTCCTTGGCGTAGCGCTTGTACCAGGCGTTCAGGTAGGGCAGCGTGCGGATGCAGTTGATGCAGCTGTAGGTCCAGAAGTCGATCAGGACGACCTTGCCGCGCAGGCCCTTCATCGTCAGCGGCCTATCCCCGGGGGTGTTGAACCAGGCCCCGGTGTCGGTGAATTCGGGAGCGGTGCCGATGTCTTCGAGCGGCACGGTCTCTTCCTGCCGCGCGGTCAGCCGCGCTTCGCCTTCGGTCCCCGGGCGCGAGCTCTCGCCGCGCGCGGCGCGCGTCTTCTCGACCTCCCTCTGCGCTTCGGCTTCGATCGCCTTCCGCCCCAGCCCATGGCCGCCCCCACCGCGAATTTCGGCGAGCGCGAGCTGCGCCGAGTGGCTCTTTTCGATCCCTTCCGCCGGGTTCGTCAGCCAAGAGGGCAGGCTGGCGGTGACCTTCGACTGGAAGGTGGTGTCCCAGCCCTGCCACATCGCCAAGGCGACCAGCACCATCACCGCACCCATCGCCATCTGGAAGGCGCCGCTGCGGCGGGCGAGCGGCGCCGCCAGCCTGCGGCCGCCGATCATGATCAGGTAGAGGACGATCGCCGAGCCGATCGCGTAGGCGAGGACGACGGCGAAGCGGCCGGCGTTGAGCGACTGCGAGGCGGAGAAGGTGAGGACGCCGGCGAGGATCGGGCCGGCGCAGGGCGCATAGAGGACGCCGAGGCTGAGGCCGAGCCCAACTCCCGGCCAGAAGCCGTCGCCACCGTTGGCCTTCACCCCGACCCGGCCGGCGAAGCGCGAGGCGAAGCCCTCGACCCGGGCGGCCAGCGAGGGGACCAGGAGGACGATGCCGAAGCCGAAGAGGACGACGATCGCGACGTTCCGCAGCAGGTCGTTGGGGAGGCCGAGGGCGTCGATCACGTAGACCAGCGCGAAGAGCGTGAAGGTGAAGGAGACGACCAGGCCGGTGACCACGCCGAGCGGCCTGCGCCGCCCGCCGGTGGCCCCGGCGGAGAGCGCGATCGGCAGCACCGGCACGACGCACGGCGACACCGCGGTGGCGGCGCCGGCGACGAAGCCGAAGATCAGCAGCAGGGCCATTCGTCAAAAGCCTTCCACGAGGTTCTTACGAAATCGTGACGCCCCGCGGCTCACCCCTCGGTGCGTTCGCACTTACCCCCACATAGTGGGGGTAAGTGCGAACGCACCTGGCGTTGCTCAGCTGCGGGGCGGGATCGCCGTCACGGCGCCCTCGGCGAGGTCCGCCACGGTGCCCGCCCGGCCGACGCCGCCGCTGATCCCGAAGTGCTCGCAGATCGTCAGCTCGTGCTCGCGCAGGAGCGGCCGGGACGGGTCGACCACCGGCGCGCCGCGCAGCCTGCCGGCGTCGACGGCGGCCCAGACGCCCGCCCCCGCCGCGCCCGCACAGACGTCGACCGGCACCGCGACCACGCGACCGGCGCGTCGCCGCCCGCCGCCGACCTTCGCCACCAGCCAGGTCGGCTCGTGCGAGGTCGAATCGATGTAGATGCTCTCCACCTCGCCGACCTGCTCGCCCTCGATGTCGGCGAGCGGGCCGCCCACCCACTCGACCACCTCGCCGCGGGCGAGCGGCTCAGGCATCGGAATGGCGCTCCAGCAGTTGCCCGGCCGCGGTGGCCGGATCGACCTCCCGCCGCACCACCCGCTCCAGCAGCTCCGCCGTGCCGGCGTCCTCGGCCGCCCAGGCCTCGAGCCGGCGTCGCATCCGCGAGGTCGCGATCCCGACTACCTCGCTGCGCAGGTTGCGGGCGCGACGCTCGGCCAGCGTGCCCGCCTCCTCGATGAAGGCGCGGTGCTCGCCGATCTTCTCAGCCAGCGCGTCGACCCCCTCGCCGCGCACCGCCTCGGTGCGCAGGATCGGCACCTTCCAGTTGCCCGGTTCGTGGGAGAGCGCGAGGACGCTGCGCACCTCACGCACCATCGTGTCGGTCATCGGGTGGTCGGCCTTGTTGACGACGATGATGTCGGGGATCTCCATCACCCCCGCCTTCAGCGCCTGGATCGAGTCGCCGGAGCCGGGCATCAGCGCCAGGATGATCGTGTCGGCGTGGTCGACGATGTCGATCTCCGCCTGACCGACGCCGACGGTCTCGATCAGGACGTCGTCTTTGCCCGCCGCGTCCATCACCAGCGCCACCTGCAGGGCCGCCTCGGAGAGGCCGCCGAGGGCGCCGCGCGAGGCCATCGAGCGGATGAAGACGCCGGGGTCGAGGAAATGCTCGGAGAGGCGGATCCGATCGCCCAGGAGGGCACCGCGGGTGAACGGGCTGGAGGGGTCGATCGAGAGCACCGCGACCTCACGGTCGGCCTTGCGCACCTCACCGACCAGCGCCCCGATCAACGTGCTCTTCCCCACCCCGGGCGGGCCGGTGAAGCCGATGATCCGCGCCTTCCCGGTGCGCGGGTAGACCTCGCGCACGAGTTCCCAGCCGGCCGGGTCGTCGGACTCGATCAGCGTGATCGCGCGCGCCAGGGCACGCTTGTCGCCGGCGATCAGCCGCTCGGCGAGCGGGGCATCTTTGGCGACATCAGGCACGAGGGCGCCAGTCTAGTGCCGCATCCGCCGACGGCGAGCGCCGCGCGACCCCGCACTAGAGTTGCCCCGCCGTGCTCCGCTTCCTCACCCGCAACAGGATGCTCAACTGGCGCTACGCGCGGCTCGGCTGGCGCTACCTCTGGCGCCGCCTGCTGACTCCGGCGGGGCGGCGCTGGCGCACCGAGGGCTTCGTCTTCTTCGGCCGCGGCCTCGAAATCGAGATCTCACCGCGGGGGCGGGTCGACTTCGGCCGCTTCGTCTGGATCGGCGATCGGACCAAGGTCCGCTGCCACGAGGGACTGGTCGAGATCGGCGCCAAGTCGGTGCTCGGCCAGGAGTGCACGATCTCCGCCTACCAGCACGTGCGGATCGGCGAGCAGTGCGTGATCGCCGACCGGGCGATGTTCATCGACTTCGACCACGGCGTCGTCGAGGTCGAGCGGCCGATCCGGCTGCAGGGGATCTACAAGCGCGATGTCGAGGTCGGCAACAACGTCTGGATCGGCTACGGCGCCTGCATCCTGCGCGGCGTCCGGGTCGGCGACAACTCGGTGGTCGGCACCAACTCGGTGGTGACCAGGGACGTCCCCGCGAACGCGGTGGTCGGCGGCATCCCGGCACGGATCCTGCGAATGCGCGAGGCGCCGAGGGAGCTGCGCTGGGAGCGCCCGGTCGAACCCGACCCGGCTGCGCCCACGACCCTGCAGCCGCCCGCCGTGGCGGAGCCGCCAGTGCACCGCGACTCGCGTTCGGTCTAACTGTCGAGCTCGGCGCGGATCTCCGCGGCCCGCGTCTCGTTCAGCTCGGTGCTGAGGCGCACGTGGCCGATCAAGAGCTCCAGCTCGGCAACCGAGAGGCGACCGAGGTAGGGCGCGGCGCGTTCGCTGAGCTTGCCCCAGATCTCCCAGGAGCGCTCGCGCATCTCCTCGGTGACCTCGAGCAGGACCCGCCGGCGGTCGCCCGGGTCGGGGACGCGCCGCAGGTAGCCCTTCTTCTCCAGCCGGTCGACGACGGCGGTGATCGAGCCGGTGGTGAGCCCGGCGGCGACCGCGAGATCGCCGGCGCTGATCCTCCCTGCCTGGTCGACCAGGTCGAGGCAACGGCCGTCGGTGCGGTTGACGCCGAGCGCGCGGCCGCCCGCTTCGTCCATCTTGTCGGTGGCGACCTGGTTCGCTCGCGTCGTCTCGATCAGCTCCCTGATCAGCTCCGCCTTCGTCTTGCGCGTCATCGCCTCCGCCGGGTTCTCGTCATCTGCCGCGTCTTATGTTACCTTGATTTTCAAGATACTTGAGAATCGAGAGAACTTTACTACCCTGAGGGGGTCTGGGTGAGCGCAGCAAACGCAATCGAGGCAGTCGATCTGAGGAAGGCATACGGCGAGGACGTGCAGGCACTCGACGGCCTTACCTTCTCGGTCCCGGCGGGGACCGTGTTCGGGCTGCTCGGCCCGAACGGGGCGGGCAAGTCGACGACGGTGAAGATCCTCACCACCCTCGCCCACCCCGACGGCGGCTCGGCCAAGGTCGCCGGCTACGACATCCTCGACCAGCCGGCGCAGGTGCGCGAGTCGATCGGCGTCGTCTCCCAGGCGGGCGGGCTCGACCGCGAGGCGACCGGGCGCGAGAACCTCCGCCTCCAGGGCCAGGTCTTCGGCATGGGCGGGCGCGAGCTGGAGCAGCGGATCGACGAGCTGCTCGAGCAGTTCCGGCTCGACGACGCGGGCAAGCGCCTGGTCCGCGAGTACTCGGGCGGGATGCAGCGACGGCTCGACGTCGCCCAGGGACTCGTCCACCGGCCCAAGGTCCTCTTCCTCGACGAGCCGACCACCGGCCTCGATCCCGAGGTGCGGGCAGAGATGTGGGATGAGATCTCGCGCCTCGCGGGCGCGGGCCTGACCGTCCTCCTCACCACCCATTACCTCGAGGAGGCCGACCAGCTGGCGGCGCAGCTGGCGATCGTCGACAAGGGCCGGGTGGTCGCCGAGGGGACCCCGGACGGGCTGAAGCGGGAGCTGCGCGGCGACGCGATCCATGTCGAGCTCGGCTCCGAGAGCGCCGACGAGGCGGCGGTGCGCGAGGCGCTCGCCCGCGTCGAGGGCCTCGACCAGATCATCTACGACGAGAACCGCGCCCTGCACGCGCGCGCCGAGGACGGCGCCCGCACGGTGCCCGCGGTGCTGGCGGCGCTCGACGGCGCCGACCTCGAGGTCGCCGCGGTGACCGTGGCGCGGCCCTCGCTCGACGACGTCTACCTGCGCTTCGCCGGGCGCACCTTCGGCGAGGCCGAGAGCGTCGACGACCGCCGACGAACCGGCGACGAAAAGAAGGAGGCGGTGCGATGAAGGCCCTGCACGACACCCGACACATGACCGTCCGCCACCTGATGGCGCTCTGGCGCCAGCCCTGGTGGATCGCCGTGTCCCTGGTCCAGCCGGTGATCTGGCTGCTGCTCTTCGGCGCGCTCTTCAAGTCGGTCACCGACATCCCCGGCTTCGGCTCGACCAACTACATCCAGTTCCTCGCCCCCGGCGTGGTCGTGATGACGGCGTTCTTCGGCGCGGGCTGGGCGGGCATGCCGGTGATCGAGGACATCGACCGCGGCGTGATCGACCGCTTCCTCGTCTCGCCGGTGCGGCGCAGCTCGCTGATCTCCGGCCGGCTCGCCTCCTGGTCGCTGACCACGGCGATCCAGTCGCTGATCATCGTCGTTCTGGCGCTGATCGTCGGCGCCACCTTCGCCAACAGCGTCGTCGGCGTGGTGATCCTGATCATCGAGGCGATCCTGGTCGGCGCCGCCTTCGGCTGTCTCTCGATCGGCCTGGCGCTGCTGATCCGCAAAGAGGAGACGCTGATCGCCGCCGTCCAGTTCCTCGTCCTGCCGCTCTCCTTCATGTCCGTGACCTTCATGCAGAAGGACCTGATGCCGAGCTGGATGCAGACGGCCTCTGACTTCAACCCGCTGAACTGGGCGGTCGAAGCGGGGCGGGGCGCGGTCACCGCCGGGCCCGACTGGGGGGCGATCGCGGGCAAGACCGGGCTGCTGGTCGCCTTCCTCTGCGTCTGCGCCTTCTTTGCGATGCGGGCGTTCAGGACGTACCAGCGGGCGGTGTAGTGACGGGGCGGGCGGCGAAGCGCGGACTTGGGCGCGGGCGGGCGGCGGCGACTCAGCGCCGACGCCTCGTGGCCCGGAAGCCTAGTTCTGGGCGCCGAGGCGGCGGACGCCGCGCTCGGTGACCGCCCAGATCTTGTCTCCGGCGGCGGTGTAAAGCTCGCCGGAGACGACCCCTTCGGCACCGAGCTTGCGCAGCACGATGGTGACGTCGGCGGCGTCGCGTTCGAGCGAGGTGGCGACCGCGGTCGCGGTGCGATCGTCGTCGCCCCGGCCGCTCTGGGCGAGGACGGCGAGGATCGAGGCCTCCTCGGCGCTCAGTTCTCCGGTGGCGGGCTCGACCAGCGGAGTCGAGCCCGCCGCGGGCTCAGCCGGCGGCTCGGCCTTGACGGGCGCCGGGGTGGCACCGGTGGCCGCAGGCGCAGCGGCGGCCTCGGGCTCACTCGCGAGGGGCGCCGAAGCGGCGGCCGGCGGACCGGACTCCGGCTGCTTCTCGACCGGCGCGGGCGGTGGAGCCGGAGAGCCGAACTCGGCCTCCTCCCCGTGCCGCCTGCGGCGGAAGAGCGCGGCGCTGGCGACCGCTCCTACCGCCAGGCCCGCGAGGGCAAGGCTGCGCCGTTGGTCGCTCAGCCGCTGAATCGGGCCGCGGCTGGGCTTGCGCTTGGCGAAGGGCACGGGGGCAGGTTAGCGGCCCCCTCCGCAATTCTCGTTAACGATCTATGCAGGCTGAATGTCGGTTTGCGCGAAGTCGTCGCCGACGTAGAGCAGCGGCCGTCGCGCCTGGCGGGCGGTCGCGTAGGTCATGCAGTCGCCGTAATTCAAACCTGCCACATGGCGACCCTTGCCGAACCCGAGGAATGCCTCGGTGGCCGCGTCCGCGTGCGGCGCGTCGAAGGGCACGACCGCGATGCCTAAGTCGAAGATGATGCGCGAAACGGCCGCAATACCGTCCTCGCCGGCCGTACGCCCCATCACGACCATGCACTCGACCAGGGTCGGGGCGCCGATCGCGAGAAAGTCGGCCTCCAACATTCTCCGTTCGAGCTCCTCGTAACCGGCCTCTTCCTTGAGCACGGCCACTACCGCGGAGCTGTCGACGATCAAACCCCGCCGGGCCCGTACCCGAGCAACTCTTCGCGTTCCGCCTTGGTGATCTTCTTCCCGCGTTGGCCCTCGGGTATCAGCGGCCGGATCTCGGTTTCGAGCCAGCGCCGGAACGACTCCGCATCGCGCCGCGGGTCGATGGTCGATCGCTGGCCAGGTTTCCGCCGCGCAAGCTTCGCCAATCCGGGCCGTTCCAACCGCTCCAGCCGCTCCTTCGCCGCCTGGCGCACGGCCTCGGTCGTCGTCTCCCCTGTCAGCGACGCGATCTCGTTCACCAGTGCCTCCGTCTCCTCGTCCTTGATGTTCAAGGCCACAATGGGATTTTCCCATAGGGGCGAAACGTTTTCCATCCGCCCTGACCTGCAACGATCCTACCAGGAATGAAATGTTTTGTCTGGAGGTTAGTTGTCTGTGCCATGCGACATTGCCGCAATGTCCGAGGACGATCGCAAGGCGCGCTCACGCGAGGTCGCCGAGCGCCTCGGCGAGAACCTGCGGCGGGCGCGGCGCCGGGTCGGACTCTCGCAGGAGCAGGTGGCGATCCGCGCCTCCCTGCACCGGACCGAGATCGGCCTGTTGGAGCGCGGCGGACGGGTCGCCCGCATCGACACGCTGATCCAGCTCGCCGGCGCGATGTCGGTGCCGCCGTCGGAGCTGATCGACGGCATCGCCTGGACCCCCGGCGACGTCCAGGGCGGCTCCTTCGAGTTCAAGGCGACGCCCCAGCCGTCGCTCCCCCGCCGGCGACCGGGCTAGAGGGTCGATTCGATGGGGGAGCTTCGGCGGGGCTGAGGGCCGGGGGCGCTGGCGGCTGGCGCCCGGGACCTGAAAGGGACGCGGCCTTCTCGGAGGCGACCCTGGCAGGCTGTGGCCGCCTCCGAGAAGGCCGGGTCATGGAGAGGATGGCGTGGTCCTACGCTC
>JAFDWF010000205.1 GCA_018268575.1 Actinomycetota bacterium | reverse complement strand
TCGACCGGTGCGGGTGGCGGGGTCGGCGCCCCGGCGGGCGCCGGCGACGGGGTCACCGCTCCGGCGGGCGCGGGCGGCGACCCGGCCGGCGGGGGCGTGGCGGACGGTCCGGTCGGAGTGATCGGCGCGCCGAGCGAGCGGATCACCGCTTCTTCGGCTTCGCGTGCTCGGAGCTCGGCGGCGCGAGCCCGCTCCTCGGCCTCTTCGACGCTGCGCTGCATCTCTTCGAGCCGGCGCTGCTGCGCTTCTTCTTCGACGCGGACACCCTCGAGGCGCTTGGCCGCCTCGGCCCGCGCTTCGGCGGCCTTGGTCCGCTCGTCGATCTCCCGCAGGCGCCGCTCGGCCTCTTCCATCGAGCGCTCGCGCGCTTCGCGGCCCGCCTGGAGGCGCTGCTCGGCAAGGCTGAAGTCAGCGTCCGGGGAGGCGGCCGCGGTCGCGGACGGCGGCGTTGCGGCCGGCGGGGCGGCGGCCGAGACTCCGGCGGCGGCCTCCGCCCCGACCCCGGTTCCGGGCTCCGAATCCGTCCCGGCCAATGCGGGCGCCTCTGCATCCGGGGCGCCAGCGGAGGACGGCTCGGGCGCCGGGGGCTGCCCGGGCGAGCTCAATTCGCCTCCGGCAGCGGCCTCTTCCTGAAGGCGCTCGGCCTCCTGCATCCGACGGTCGGCCTCGGCCCTGATCCGCTGCTCCTCGAAGCGCACTTCGGCAACTTTGTCACGGACGCGCTGTTCTGCGGCGGCGGCGTCGGCGACGGTCGGCTGCGGGGGCGCACCGGGGCCCGGCGGATCGCCGACCGGCGACGGTGGAATCGCGGGCGACTCAGCGAGGCTCGGCGGCTGCGGCGCATCCGTCGCGCGGAAGGGCTCGATCCCGGCAGACCCGGCCGCCGGGAGTGACGACAGGTCGCGGACCGGCGGCGGTTCCTCCTGGGATGGATCAGACGCGGGAGCGGCCGGCGCCATGAGCGCAGCCTCGCCGATATCGGACGCAGACGGGTCGGGCGGGAGCGGCGATTCGGCCGTCTCCGGTGGGACGCCGGCGAGGCCGGGTCCGCCGGGCGGCGCCGACGGTTCGGCAGTCGCGGGCGAGATCGGCGCCCCGGCGTCCGCCGGAGCCGGAGGCGGCGTGGTGCCCGCGAGGCCCGGCGCCGGCACCGGGGCAGGTATGCCGGCCCCGGCGCGGGCGTCTTCGACGGCTTTCTGGTTCGCGGCGCTCGCGGCGGCGACTCGCTGCTCCGCCTCGGCACGCTCGCGGCCCTTCTTGCCTTTGCCACCGAGCTTGATCCCGAAGAGCGACATCTCGAAGAAGCCCTTCTTCGGCTTGTCCTCCGAGCTCGACCCGGCGACCACCGCGGCAGCGGTTGCCGCTCCGCCCGCGGCGAGCACCGCGGTCTCGGCGCTCGTCGGCCCACCGGATCCAGGCGCCGTCGGCGGACCGGGCGGAGCCGAAGGCGGGGGCTGCGAGCCCGCGGGCGAAGCCGGCGGGGCGGCAGGAGGCGGAGTTCCGGCGCCCGGGGACGCCGGGACCTGGCCGCCGGCACGTTGGGCGGCACGCTCCTGCTTGCGTCTCTCGACGGCTTCGCGGCGCTCCTTGCGCGTCTGGTCGCGCGCTTCCTTCTGCTCCTTGCGCAGTCGGTCACGACGTTCCTTGCCGGACTCGCCGGCGGGCGGACCGGCCTGCGCGGTCGGCGGTGGCCCGGGGGTGCCAGGAGTCACGCCCGGTGGTGCGCCGACGGCTCCGGGAGGAGCGCCGGGAGCACCGGGCGTCGGGCCGGCCGAGCCTGGGCCGGGTCCACTCGGGACGACACCCGCCGCAGGCATGCCTGGCGCGGCGGCGGCGCCCTCGGCGGGGATGCCGAACGCGTCCGGAGCGCCCGTCTGGTCGGGCGACGCGCCCGCGCCCGCGGCTTTCGCCCGCTCCTCGGCCTCTTTGTTGCGGCGCTGGGTCACCATGACCACCAGCAGCAGGAGCAGGATCGCGGCCGCGAGGGCGGCGATGAACCAGCCGGTGTGATCGCTGATGTAATTGCTGACGTTCGCAACGGGCATCGATTCATCCTTGCAAAGGATTCCGCAGGATCAACCTTCCGGCCAGATCCCTGGTACCTGGCTTTCAGGCTCACCGCATCCGTCCTTTGAACTCGCGTTCCACTTCTCGGCGTACGTCCCGGTCGGCGATCTCGCGCCGGCGGTCGCGCCCCTCCTTGCCACGCGCCAGGGCCAGCTCGACCTTCGCCCGCGGGCCTTTGAAGTAGATCCTCACCGGCACAAGGGTGAGGCCTTTCTCGGCGGTTTTTCCGATCAGGCGCTCGATCTCCTCCCGGTGCAGGAGCAGCTTGCGGGGCCGATCGGGCACGTGGGCATCGACTTCGGCGTACTCATAGGGCGGAATGTGGAGTTTTCGTAGCCAGACCTCGGCGTCTTCGACGACGGCGTAGGAGTCGGTCATCTGCGCCTGGCCGCTGCGCAGGCTCTTCACCTCGGAGCCGGTGAGGACGATCCCCGCCTCCATCGTTTCGACGAACTCGAATTTGTGCCGCGCGCGGCGATTGGTGACGACATCGCCGGAGGCGGGAGCGCGTTTCTTCGACTTGGCCACTACTTGCCCCCGCCCCCGGTCAGCTCCAGGTCGACCCGGCCGCGGCCGCCGTCGACCCCGGTGACCCGCACCCGCACCGGATCGCCGAGCCGCAGTGCCGTCGCCCCGTCGCCACTCCCGATCAGGCTGACCTCGGCCCGGTCCAGCTCGTAGCGCCCGCCGGGCAGCGTCCGCGCCGGCAGCATCCCCTCGTAGACGTCGCCGAGCTCGCCGCCGAAGGCGACGAACGCCCCCGCCCGGATCACGCCCGACACCTCGCCGTCGAATTCGGCATCGAGGCCACCCTCGCCGAGCTCCCGTTCCAGCAGGTATGCGGCGCAGACGTCGTCGGCATCGCGCTCGATCTTCGCCGACTCGCGCTCCTGGGCGGAGCTGTGGGCGGCGACCTCGCGCGCCTCGCCGAGCGTCGGCGCCTCCTCCCCCTCCCCCAGCGCCGCCAGCAGCGCCCGGTGCACGAGCAGGTCGGGATAGCGCCGGATCGGCGAGGTGAAGTGGGCGTAGGCATCGGAGCCGAGCCCGGCGTGGCCGGAGTTCCGCTCGCTGTAGGCGGCCTGTTTCAGCGACCTGAGCACAAGGGAGGTATATGCGTCCTGCCCGTGGCCGCGCCGCGCGGCCTCACGGCGGGCCAGCCGGCTCGCCTCCGCCGCCATCTCCCCCGCCGAGCGCGGCGAGAGCCCCTGCCCGAGCGGCGGCGTCGGCACGCCCAGCGCCGCCAGCTGCTCCAGCAGCCGTTCGATCCGCGGTGGATCGGGCTGCGGGTGGACCCGGTAGACCGCGGGGACGCGCCGGTCGACGAGGAACTCCGCGACCCGCTCGTTGGTGAGGATCATCAACCGCTCGATCAGCCGGTGGGCCTCGGTCTGCGGTACCCGGTGGGCGGTGAGGACGTTGCCCTCGGCGTCGAAGTCGAACTCCGGCTCGGCCGATTCGACGTCGAGGCTGGTGTCACCACGGTGCTCCCCGAGCGCGGCGGCGACGTCGCGCGCCGCGGCCAGCGGTTCGGCGGCCGCCGCGGGCGGCTCCTCGCGGCCGTCGAAGACGCGGTCGAGCTGGTCGTAGTCGAGCCGTGCGTCGGAGCGGATGCGGCTGCGGTAGAAGCGGGTGCGGGTCGGGCGGGCCGCCGCGTCGAGATCGATCTCGACGGTGACCGCGAGCCGCTCGACCCCCGGCGAGAGGCTGCAGGCGCCGCTGGAGAGCGCGTGCGGCAGCATCGGCTCGACCGTTCCCGGCACGTAGGTCGAGTTGGCGCGCCGCCGCGCCTCCAGGTCGAGCGGCGAGCCGGGCGGCACGTGGGCGGCGACGTCGGCGATGTGGACCCAGACGCGCCAGCCCTCGCCCTCGCGCTGGGCGGAGACGGCGTCGTCGAAGTCCCGCGCGGTGGCCGGGTCGACGGTGAAGGTGGCGAGCTCGGTCAGGTCGCGGCGGGCGATGTCGCGCGCCTCGGCCTCCTCCGCCGCGCGCGCCGCTTCCTCCTCGACCAGCCCGGTGAAGCCACGCAAGCCGAGCCGCTCCTCGAGCAGGTCGGCGACCGCGTCACGAGCGCCGGTCGGCTCGCGCCGCTGGAGGGTGGCGGCCCGCGCTCCCCGACCTCGTCGCGGCGCCGCCCCCCGCCGCCGTCCGCGCCCCTCGCCCCGCCCGCGCGGCGTCAACCGGTGACCTGCGCGGCTACCGTTTCCAGCGCCTTCTGCCGCGCCTCGTCGACCTTCGTGTTCGGATTGTCGACGGCCTTCACTTCGGGGTGGATCCCGCCCGTCCGGGCCAGGTTTTCGCCGTTCGGGGTGAAGTATTCGCCCACCGTCAGCTTCAGCGCACCGCCGTTGGCCAGCCCGTGCTCTTCCTGGAAGACCCCCTTGCCGTAGGAGCGCGTCCCGACCACGGTCGCCCCGGCGTCGTCCTGCAGCGCTCCGGTGAGGATCTCCGCCGCGCTCGCCGTCCCCCGGTCGATCAGCACGACGAAGGGCACGTCGACGATCTTGCCGCTACCGCTCTTCTTCATCGAGTCGCCCTTGGTGCGCGATTTCGTCGTCACCACGACTTCGCCTTCGGGCAGGAACAGCGACGCGGTCTTCACCGCCTCTTCGAGCAGCCCGCCGGGGTTCTCGCGCAGGTCAAGGACCAGCCCTTCGGCCCCTTCCTTCTGCACCTTTTCGATCCCGTGGGCCAACTGGACGCTCGCTTCCTCGCTGAAGGAGAAGAGCCTCACGTACCCGATCTTCTTGCCGTTCGTGGTGAACAGTCGCGCCTCGACGTTCGGCAGCGAGACCTCCGCCCGCACCATCGTCTTCTGGGTCGTCTTCTTCGTCTTCGGGTCGTACACCCCGAGCGTCACTTCGCTGCCTTCCGGCCCCTTGATCTTGTTCGTCGCTTCGGTCGAGTCGAGCCCGGCGATCGATTCGCCGTCGGCGGAGACGACCGTCTGCCCCGCTTCCATCCCCGCCGCTTCGGCCGGCGAGCCGTGGAACACCTTCACCACCCGGAGGCCCTTCTTCACCGAGACGACGCTCAGCCCGACCCCGGAGAAGCGCCCTTCGATCTGCTGGTTGAAGCCTTCGAGGTTTTCCGGCGAGAAGTAGTCGGAGAAGCGGTCTTTGTGGCGTTTGCGCAGCTCGCGGACCATCCCCTGCAGCGAGGCGTTGCCGAGCTCGGTGTCGCCGACCTTGCGGAAGTAGTTGTCCTTGATGATTTCCGCCGCTTCGCCGACCAGGCTGGTCGGTTCTTCGGTCAGCGCTTCGCGGGCGAAGGCGGGCAGCTTCGCGGGGTGCCCACCGAGGTAGATGCCGGCGGCGAGGAAGGCGACCAGGGCGACGCCGAAGGCAACGCCGGCGCGGGCCCTCACAGGGCCCTCAGACCCGCAGGAAGCGGCGCAGCGTCACGCCCGACCCGATCGTCGAGACGAGGATCGCGGCGCCGAAGAGGATCGCGATCAGCGCCGGGAAAGCGATCGTGCTGTTGTGCTGGGCCGAGGCGAAGGCATTGCCGTTGTCGCCCAAGGGGTCGACGATCGTCACCTTTCCGATCCACAGGATGATTATCGCGACCAGGCCGCCGAGGAAGCCGACCACCACCCCCTCGATCAGGAAGGGCCAGCGGATGAACCAGCGCGTCGCGCCGACCAGCCGCATCACCTCCACCTCGCGCCGGCGGGTGAAGATCGAGAGCCGGATCGTGTTGCCGATCAGCATCAGCGAGGCGACGACGAGGAGCGCCATGATCACGGTGAGGACGATCTTCAGCGCGCTCGTCACCTTGGCGATCTGATGGGTCGACTGCTGGCGGCTGAACGGGTTGGAGATCGCGGAGCTGAGCGGGTTCCCGGTACCGCCGCTCGCCGTCCCCATCACTTCCCTTTCGATCTGGGGCAGGTCGGAGGCGTCGACGGCCTTCACCTGCAGGCTGGCGGGCAGCGGGTTGGTGTGCAGCTCTTCGACTATGGATTTGTCCTGCAGTTCGCTTTTCAGCGTCCGCAGGGCTTCCTGCTTGGAGATGAAGGTGACCGACTCGACCCCCGGCACAGCTTCGATCTTTTCCTTCGCCTGCGCGATTTCGGCGTTGGTCGCGTCGTCGTAGAGCGCGAACTGGACGTTCAGCTGGCCCTGCACTTCGTCGGACTTCGCCTGGGCGAAGCTGAAGACCGGGATCAGCACCCCGAGCAGGACCACGGTCACCACCGTGGTGATCACGGCGGCCAGGGTCGGGGCGCCGTTGCGGCGCAGGGCGCGGAACGCCTCCGAGAAGAAGAAGAGGACGCGCGACATCAGCGGGCGAGCGAGTGTCCGTGGCCGTTCGTCTTGCGCTCGCCGTCGGCGCCGACCCCCATCTCGGCGCGCATCCGCATGCCGAATTCGGTCGTCGACTCCTCGGTGTAGCCGCCGGAGACCTCGTCGCGGACGACGCGGCCCTCGTAGAGCTCGACCACGCGCCGGCGCATGTTGTCGACCATCTCGCGGTCGTGGGTGACGACGACGACGGTCGTGCCGGTCTTGTTGATCCGGTAGAGCAGCTGCATGATCCCGATCGAGGTGACCGGGTCGAGGTTCCCCGAGGGCTCGTCGGCCAGCATGAGCGGCGGGTGGTTGACGAAGGCGCGGGCGACCGCGACGCGCTGCTGCTCGCCGCCGGAGAGCTGGTCGGGGAAGTTGTGGAGCTTGGTCGAGAGGCCGACCAGCCGCAGCGTCGCCGGCACCTGCTCGCGGATTTCATGACGGCTGGCGCCGATCACCTGCAGCGCGTAGGCGACGTTGTCGTAGACGGTCCGGTTCGGCAGCAGCTTGAAGTCCTGGAAGACCGTGCCGATGTTGCGACGAAGCTGGGGGACTTTCTTGTCGGGCATCGCGCCGATGTCGCGGCCGGCGATCCGGACCGTGCCTTCGGTCGGCTCGAGCTCGCGGATCAGGGTCTTGATCAAAGTCGACTTGCCGCAGCCGGTCGGGCCGACGAGGAAGACGAACTCCCCGCGACCGATCGACAGCGAGACCCGGTCGAGCGCCATGTGACCGCCGGGATAGACCTTGGTCACATCGTTCAGCTCGATGATCGGGGCGCGGCGGCCACGCGAGCGCACGGGCTCGGCAGCTTTCTGCTTGTTGCGTCGGAGTCTCGCCATCGGTGCAGGGGGCTTTCTGCGCAAACAAGATGACTCCTCCGGAGTCTCGGTGGCGAAATTTCGCGCCCAGAAAAGAGGCGTTTGGCTCTGCGATTCGCCTGGTCACCGCGAACTTTTTAGGTTCGCGGGGCGGCGAGGGCGCCGGCGAGCCGGGCGGCCGGCTAAGAGCCCCTTCCAGAATGCCGCGTGCGCGGATGGCGAGCGCCGGACCAAGCGGGGCAAGGACGCAGGCCGGCCGAATAGCGGCGCTATTCGGGCGGCCGAGGACGCCGCACCGCGCAGTGTCCGCCGCCGCCAGACGTGTGCGGGGCATTCTGGAAGGGGCTCTAGGCGGTGACCAGGTCCGGGCGGGTGAGGATCGCCGCTTCCGGGTCGATCAGCACGACGACGTCGTCGATCTCGCGCGAGTGGAGCACGTCGCCCGCGGCGGCGGCGAAGTCGGCGTCGCCGACGATCGTCTCGACCACCTCGAGCCCGGCCTCGCGGAGCGCCGTGGCGACGGCCTCGGCGCGAGCCAGGGCGTCAGCCCAGTCGGCGGAGTCGGGGCCGCCGTGCGGCGACGCCGGGACCAGCAGGGTGAAGCCGGTGTCCTCGGCCCGCGGCCGCAGGGCGTCGACGACGATCGGCGGCTCGGCCTCCCGTCCCACGATCGCCAATACGTTGCGCTTGTTTTTCACGATCTGCACCTCCGGCCTCCTTTTCGTCATCGGACGGCCCCAGCCTCCACCTTGGGCGTAAACGCCCAGCCAAGGCTGTCTCAGCGTTCCCTAAGTAACTAAGGAGCCGCGACTAACCGATCGCAACCATGCGCTCGATCGGGACCTTCGCCCGCTCGGCGATCGGCGGCGCGACGCTGACCTCGAACTTCATCTCCGCGAGCGAGTCGCGCAGCTTCGGCAGCGTGATCATCTTCATGTATTTGCAGAAGGCCATCCGGTTGGCCTCGATCAGGTTCGCCTTCGGCGCCGCCTGCTGCAGCGGGTAGAGCATCCCGTTCTCGGTGGCGGCGATGACCTCGCCCTCCGGGTGCTCTTCGACGTGTCTCTGCATGCCCGAGGTGGAGAGCATGTGGACGCCGGTCGTATCGACGTCGCCGGCGGCGACGTACTCCATCGCCTGGGTCGAGCAGCCGCACTCGGGGTGGATCAGGAACTCCGCCTCCGGGTGTTCGGCGCGGGTGCGGGCGATGTCGTCGGGGCGGATCCCGGCGTGCACGTGGCACTCGCCGTCCCAGACGTGGAAGCGGGCGCGGCGCTCCGGCTCGTCCAGCAGCCCGGTCTCACGCTCGACGAAGGCGCCGAGCCACATGTCGGGGCCGAAGAGGATCTCGGTGTCCTCGCCGTGCTCGCGCCAGATGTGCTCGACCACCGAGACCGCGTTCGAGGAGGTCACGCAGTAGTCGGTCTCCGCCTTCACCGCCGCCGAGGTGTTCACGTACATGACAACGAAGGCGCCGGGGTGTTCGGCCTTCCAGGCGCGCAGCTGGTCGACGGTGATCGAGTCGGCGAGGCTGCAGCCGGCGTCGAGGTCGGGGATCAGCACCGTCTTCTCGGGCGAGAGGATCGAGGCCGTCTCGGCCATGAAGTGGACGCCGCAGAAGACGATCGCCTCGGCGTCGGTGGAGGCGGCGGCGCGCGAGAGGCCGAGGCTGTCGCCGAGGCGGTCGGCGACGTCCTGGATCTCGGGCAGCTGGTAGTTGTGGGCAAGGATCACGGCGGCCCGCTGCGCCGCCAACTCACGGACCTCGGTGCTGAGCGCCGAGATCTCCTCCGGAGTCAACTCCGGGACGGGGTTGGGTTGGATCGTCGGGAGCTCCTGCATGAGCCCTTCCTTTCCTCTGTTCGCCTGGAGACCTCGCGGTCGAACCAGGTCGAATGAACGTGCGCGGAGTCTATCGACCCGGCGGCGCGGACCCGCCATCCTGTAGCCATGCCCGAGTTGCCCGAGGTCGAGATCACCGTCCGCCGCATCGACGCGGCGGTGCGCGGCGCCGCCGTCGAGTCGGTGCTGGCGCCGGGGATGAACGTGATGAAGACGTTCGACCCGCCGCTGGAAACGCTGGTCGGCCGCGAGGTGACCGGGGTGCGGCGGATCGCGAAGATGCCGGTGATCGAGTTCGGCGACCTCGCCCTGCTGATCCACCTGATGTCGGCGGGGCGGCTGCGCGTCTTCGACAAACGCGCCACGCCGAAAGACCGGGCCTCGCGCGTGCTGGTGCGACTGGGGGACGGCCGCGAGCTGCGCCTGCGGGAGTTCGGCACCAAGCAGAGGGCCTGGGCGAAGCTGCTCCCCGGCGAGGCGGTCGCCGCGGAGGAGATGGTGGCGACGCTCGGCCCGGAAGCCTGGCCCGCGCCCCCCTTGGACGACTTCGCCGCGGCGATCGCCAAGCCGCGCCACCTCCACCCCCTTCTGCGCCACCAGAAAGACATCAGCGGCATCGGCCGCTCCTGGGTCGACGAGATCCTCTGGGAGGCGCGCCTCTCGCCGTTCAAGAAAGGCACCGAACTCGACGACGCGGAGGTCGAGCAGCTGCACGCGGCGCTGCACGTGCTCGGCGACGCGATCGACCACTACGAGGGCACGATCGGCGCCGACCTTCCCGACAAGATCCCGATGCCGTTGCAGGTCCACAAGCGCGAGGGCCAACCCTGCCCGCGCTGCGGGACGACGATCGAGGCCGTCTTCTTCTCCGAACACCAGATGAACTACTGCCCGAAAGAGCAGACGGGCGGCCGCGTGCTGAAAGACCGGCGGCTGAGCAAACTTCTGAAGTAGCCGGTCAGGCGAATTGGATCGCCCGCGTATGCGCATAGCGCATAGAGGAACGATCTGTAGACGCTGAGCGGGGCTTCAGTCGGCGCTCAGCAGCAGGCTGAAGTCGAGGACCGGCGCGGAGTTGGTCAGGGCGCCGATCGAGATGAAGTCGACGCCGGTCTCGGCCGTCGCGCGGACCGTCTCCAGGTTCACCCCGCCGGACGCCTCGAGGGTCGGCCTGCCGCCCGAGGAGTGGGCGTCGCGGAGCTCGACCGCGGCGCGCAGGGTCGGGAGGTCCATGTTGTCGAGCAGCAGCTGGTCGGCGCCGGTGCCGAGCGCGTAGGCGGTCTCGTCGAGGTCTCGCACCTCGACCTCGACCGGCAGCTCCGGGTGCGCCTTGCGCGCCGCGTAGACCGCCTTCGGGATGCTCCCGGCGGCAGCGATGTGGTTCTCCTTGATCAGGAAGGCGTCGAAGAGGCCGATCCGGAGGTTGGTCCCGCCGCCCGCCACGACCGCCGCCTTCTCCCACTTGCGCAGCCCCGGGGTCGTCTTGCGGGTGTCGAGGATCCGCGCCTTCGTCCCGGCGACCGCCTCGACGTAACGCGCGGTCAGCGTCGCCACCCCCGAGAGGTGGCCGAGGAAGTTCAGCGCGGTGCGCTCGGCAGCGAGGATCGCGCGGGCGGGGCCGTGCACAGTGAGGACCTCGGCGGGGACGTCCTGGCGCCACTCGCCCTCGGAGGCGAGCACCTCGACCTCTTCCACCCCAGCCTGCGCCATCACCTCGCGCACCAGGTCGAGCCCGAAGACGACGCCGGGAGCTTTCTGGACGATCCGCGCGCTTGCGGTCGCCTCGGCCGGGACCGTCGCCTCGCCGGTGATATCGCCGTCGCCGAGGTCCTCGGCCAGCGCCCGGGCGACCAGCTCGCGGATCTCCTCGGCGGTGATTACGGCCACATCGGCACTCTAGATGAGTAGTTCCACGAGGGGGGCGAGAGTGGCGTGCCTGGTCGAGCTGGCGCCTGGGAGGGGTGCGGGCGCGGGACGGCTGGGGTTCGGGCCTGAAGAATCGGAGTTCCGGCGTCCCGGGCGTCTCGGAGGCGACCCGGGCAGGCTGTGGCCGCCTCCGAGACGCCCGGGACGGGAGGTTCTCGGGGGGAGCTGGCGCAGGGGACCGGTGCGTGGCGGGGAGGATCCGGGGAGTCCGGCATCTCCGTGACGGGACGGAGGGATGCGACGTCTCCGT
>JAFDWF010000204.1 GCA_018268575.1 Actinomycetota bacterium | reverse complement strand
GCGCCGGGGAGGTCGACCTTGTTGATCACCGGGATCAGCTCGAGCCCGTTCTCGATCGCCAGGTAGGTGTTGGCGACGGTCTGCGCCTCGACCCCCTGAGCGGCGTCGACGACCAGCAGCGCGCCCTCGCAGGCGGCCAGGCTGCGCGAGACCTCGTAGGAGAAGTCGACGTGGCCCGGCGTGTCGATCAGGTGCAGGTGGTAGGTCTCCCCATCGTTCGCCTGGTACTCGACCCGCACCGCCTGCGCCTTGATCGTGATCCCGCGCTCGCGCTCAAGGTCCATCGAGTCGAGCAGCTGCGCCTGCATTTTTTTCGGATCGACCGAGCCGGTGAGCTCGAGGATGCGGTCGGCGAGCGTCGACTTGCCGTGGTCGATGTGGGCGATGATCGAGAAGTTGCGAATCTTGTCCATGGGCGAGCCACGAGTATGAAGATGGCCGCGCCCGGGCGCCCCGCACGGAGGGATCTTGGGCGTCCGGCCCCTTCACCGTGCCCACCGAGATCCGGGACGGTGGCGCCGAAAGTCCGAAGTCGGCGGCGCTGCGCTGCCTGGTGTCTCGAGATGAGTCGTCCACGGCGGTGCTCGGGGGGACGCCTGAGGGGGCGGGGGCGTCGCCGGCTGGCGCCCGGAGGCCAGAGGGACGCGGCCTTTTCGGAGGCGACCCAGGCAGGCTGTGGCCGCCTCCGAAAAGGCCGAGATTCGAGGGAACCGCAGAGGGTCCGGGCGAGGGGCGGGGGATCGCGGCGGGGTGCGTGTCCGTCACGAAGACGCCGGGAACGTCGGGGAAACGTCACGAGGACGCCGGGAACTGCGCGGGTGGCGTGCGGGAGACGTCGCATGTTCCACACTTCTTGCACCGTTACAAACACGTGACCACGGTTTTGGGCCCCTATGGGGGCCCAGATTCACGCAGCTCGAAAAGAGGGGCCGGAACCTCCCCGTGAAGGCATACGCCTTCCCTGCGATCGTGGGGTCTTCGTCACGGACAGGGCGAGGATCTTCGGGAATCTCCCGGAACCATGCATCTTTCAGACGGGACCCGCGCAGATCGCACGGTCTTCGTGGCGTCTTTCGTCGGCTCCGTCACGGAGACGTCGCATTCCTCTGTCCCGTCACGGAGATGCCGGGATCCGGGCCCTCGCGCCGGACTCCCCCGCCACGCACCCGGCCCTGCGCCGGCTTCCCCCCGAAACCCTCCCGTCCCGGGCGTCTCGGAGGCGGCCACAGCCTGCCCAGATCGCCTCCGAGACGCCCGGGACGCTCGAACTCCGATCGGTCCGGCCCGAACCCCCAGCGGCCCGAACCCCCACCCCCGGGCGCCAGCTCTACCCGCGCCACGCCACCCCCGGCCCCTCGTGGAACTGCTCGTCTGGGCTGGTCGCAGGTTCCCAAGGGCCGGGAAGGCCCGTCTTCTCCCCCGCTAGGGACAACCGGTCGGATCGAGAGGCCGCTTGATGCGGAAGACGACGGTCGGCTTCTTCTTCAGCACCACTTCGGTGTCGGGCCCAGCGAGCCATTTCGCCTGCGGTGGGTAGGCGGGCTTGCCCGGTTCGATCCGGTCGCGGCTGGCGACGACGTAGTCGTAGTTCCCTTCGTCGACGAGCCGGCGGAACTGGCGGCAGTTCTGCGCCGCCTCGAATCCCCCGTGGGGCCGTGGGACGCCGATGTAGGCAACGCGATTGGAGAGGTCGGTGCCGAACAGCGGGTACTGCCGCGTGCTGGTGGTGCCGATGCGGGCGCCGCTGACATCCCGCGCCCAAGCGAAGGCGGCGTCGAGCCCGGGCGTGGTGAAGCTCGGGTCCCGATACCGGTCCCTGAGGTAGTGCCGCTCGACCGGATAGCCGACGAGCACCACAACGAGCACCGCCCCGACGACGATCCCCGCCACCCATCGGCGCGGAAGTCGCACTTCCTCCACGGTGCCCATGCTGCCGTATGCGCTATCCGCATACGGCAGCGAGTGGTCGGGGGATACGGGGCGCTTGGCGGATGGAGCCTCGGACGGGATGGGGCGCTCGCCGAGTCTTGGGCCGAGGGACGCGAGGCGCGCCGCCCAGGACCGGAGCGGCGGGACGGTCGGAAGGAGCGCGAGACCGAGGATGAGCGCCGGGGTCAGGTACCGAAGCCCCGATTCGAACCCCCGCGGCATCCCCTCCGGCCCCGAGGCCGAGGTCGGCGACACGAGCCAGGAGACAGCCGCCGCGAGCCCCACCAGCCCCGCGATCCCCAGCAGCTTCCGTGTTGATGGGCCGAAAACCTGACTATCTGACTGGTTTTCGGCCCACCAACCGGGGAGCTGAGCGAGGGCCAGGAGCAGGCCCGCGAGGGCGGCGATGCCGAGGAGCGGCCAGATGATCCAGAGGCCGCCGTGGAGGCCGGGGAGGAACCATTCCGACCACACGGAGCCGTCGGTCAGATAGGAGAAGACGCTGTGGGCTTCGCGGCCGCCGAGCGCCTGTTCGGGCGCCGGCAGGTCGATCGGCCCGAGGTGATGGATCCACGGCAGGGGGTTCCCGGCCTGGACCAGGTTCCGCAGGTACCAGTAGCCGCCCCCGGCCAGTGCCATCCCCCCGGCGCACAGAAACGCGAACCACCGCCGCCCCTTCGGCGCGATCGCGATGAGCCCCAGCACCAGCACCGCGGCCGGAAGCAGGAAGTTCAACTTCGTCCCCGCCGCGAGTCCGGCCGCGAGTCCGATGGCGAGTAAGGCGCCGATCGACAGCCCCTCCCCACCGCGGTCCCGTCCAGCCATCCCCGCCGCTGCGTTCACCGCGATCGCCACCGCGGCCAGCAGGAAGAAGATCCCGACGATGTCGTTGCGCGCCTCCCCCGCCTGGTCGGCGAGCGCCGGGACGCTGAGGGCGATCGCGCCCAACCCCAGCGACCACGGCGCCACCCGGAAGGGCCGGCCGATGCACCAGCAGGCCAGCAGGCATCCGACCAGCCACCCGAGGTTCAGGAGCGGCGAGATCAGATCGCGGGAGAAGGCGAGCATCCCGATCGCGTGGACGACTTCGCTGTTCGCCGGATAGAACCAGGCGAGGAACTGGGGGGCGATGTAGTGGAGGTCGATCGTGTTGCCGGTCTGGAAGAAGCCGGCGGCGAAGGGGCCGTGGTACCAGGTGGAGTCGAAGCCGGTCATCCCCGTGCCGAGCCGCAGCTTCACGCCGCTGACGAAGTCGCCGATCGCGATCCCGGCGATGACGAGGGAGATGACGGTGGCGAGAAGCGATGGGCGTCCGAATCGACGGGGCGCCTCCCTTGCGGGAGCGCCCCCGATCCCGAACCTCAACCCCAGCCCCACGACCGCGACGGCGATCAGGTACGGCACGGGCTTGAACGCGGACACGGTCCCCAGCAGCTCCGCCACCCAGATCAGCAGCCCGATCGCGAGCACGGCGCTCGCGAGGAACCCGGCCTCGCCCCCGACCTCCGGCAGCAGGCGCCGCCGCACCCTTGCCGCTCCCAGCCAGGCGAACCCGACGAGCCAGATCAGCTCCGCCGCGCCCAGCAGATAACGGCCCGGCCCGAGCATCAACCGCGGCGCCGGCGCAGCAGGCGGAGGATCTGCTCGAGCTCGGCGATCCGCAGCGCCCAGGCCACCGCGAAGTAGATGAGGCCGCCGGCGAGCAGGCCGCTGCCGAGCGAGACGATCTGCGCCGGCAGGCTCTCCCCGAGCGCGCTGTCGAGGACGTCCCAGACCACCCAGCCGACCCCGGCCAGCGCCGCCGAGGCGATCGAGATGCGAGTCACGGTCGAGAGCAGCCGCCCCAGCTCGAGGCCGTTGAACTTGCGGCGCAGGATGTAGGCCTGGGCGAAGACCGCGGCGCTCGTCCCGATCCCCGTCCCGGCGACGATCCCGCCGACGCCGAACGGCTTGTAGAGCGCCGCCGCCGCGCCCGCCGAGACGACCAGGTCGATCACCGCCAGCGCGGTCGCCTGCCACGGCTTCTGCAGGCTGAAGAAGGTGCGCGTCTGCAGCAGGTAGACGCCGTTGGTCGGCAGCGAGAAGGCAAACCAGAAGAGGGCCGTGGAGACGATCATGGTTTCGTGCGGTTGGAATTCGCCGCGCTGGTAGACGAGCCGGATGATCGGCGTCGAGAGGGCGAGGATCGCCGCCGTCGCGGGCAGCAGGACGAAGAGGATCTGCCGCATCCCGTTGGCCAGCGTCGCCCGTAGGTTGACGAATTCCCCGTTGTTGGCGAAGCGGGCAAGGGTCGGGAAGAGCACCGTTGCGATCGCCACCGAGAAGATCCCCTGCGGCAGCTGGTAGAGGCGGAAGGCTTTGTCGATCGCCGCGGGCGCGTCTTCGGAGACGAGGCTGCCGAAGAAGCTGTTGATCAGCTGGTTGAAGTTGATCAGGCCGAGGCTGATCGTCACCGGCAGCATCAGCAGGAGGACACGGCGTACGCCCGGGTGGCGCCAGTCGAGGCTCCAACTGAAGCGGAACGGGGTGTGGCGGAGGTCCCAGGCCGGGATCGCCAGCTGCACCGCCGTGCCGATCAGGATGCCGATCGCGTAGGCGTAGATCCGGTTCTTTTCCGAGAACATCGGCTCGAGGACGACGAGCACGATGATGATCGTCACGTTCCAGAAGAACGGGGAGATCGCGAAGGCGCCGAAGCGGTCGTAGCTGTTGAGGATGCCGACGACGACGCCGCTGATCCCGAGCAGGATCAGGATCGGGAAGAGGATGCGCGAGAGGGAGACGGTGAGGTCGAGGAGGTGACCTTCGAAGCCAGGCGCGAAGATCGGGATGACGACCGGCGCCGCGAGGACGAAGATCGCGGTCAGTGCGCCGAGCACCATCGTGATCAGCAGCAGCAGGGTCGAGGCGAGCCGGAAGGCCTCCTTGAACTGACGCCGGCCGACCAGGTCGGTGAAGACGGGGACGAAGGCGGGCTGCAGGGCGGCGTCGGCGAACAGCGCGCGGACCAGGTTGGGGACCTGGAAGGCGATCGTGAAGGCCGAGACCGGGCCTTTGACGCCGAAGTAGCCCGCGGCGACTACTTCGCGGGCGAGGCCGGCGACGCGGGAGGCGGCGGTGGCGGCGGAGAAGAAGGCGGTCGAGCGGGCGATCCGGCCGCCCTGGCCCACCCGCGGGGTCGGCAGGGCGAATTCCTCGCTCGGGTAGAACGCCTCCGCCTCGCCGATTGCGACGTCGGCGTTGATGGCGTCCAGGCCATGGACAGGGGTGTCGGGTGCCTCGGGGCTCTCCAAGCTTCGTTCTCAGTCGCTATAGTCGGCGGCCGCCCGCAGCCGAGAAAGCTTGGCCGGGCACATCGACATGGCCAACATAGCCTCACAGAAAAAGCGGATACTGCGCAGCGAGCGCGAGCGCACCGAGAACCGACTGCTCACCAGCACCGTGAAGACGTACTTCCGGCGGCTTGAGAGCGCGGTCGAGTCGGGCGACGCCGAGGCGATCGCCAAAGAGCAGCGCGAGCTGACCTCGAAGATCGACAAGGCAGTTCAAAAAGGCGCCCTCCACAAGAACACCGGGGCTCGCAAGAAGGCGAAAGCGGCCCGCATTGCCGCCGGCACCGCCGCCGAGTAGCGGTCCGTTCTTCGAAGTAGTTCCCCTCCAGTAAGACGCTACGCGGTGGCGCCCGTCGCCCTGCGCAAGGCCAGGGTCAGCGCGAGCTCGTCGCCGTAGTCCGCATCTCCCCTGCACCAGCGCTCTAGTTGCGCCAGTGCCTCGGTGGCCAGACGGAGATCGGTGAGGTCGGTGTCGCGCAGGCGGGCGACCAGTTGCTTCGCGGCGTAAGGGTGCATTTTCAGCTGGGACTCGACCTCGCGGGGGGACATGCCCTCCTCCAGCATCGCGGCGGCAGCGCAGGCGGCGCGGAGGCGGGAGGCGAGTCCGTAGATCAGGCCGGTGACGTTCTCGCCCTGCTCGATCAGCTGCTCGCCGATGCGGAGGGCGGTGCGGGCGTCGCCCTCGACCACCGCGTCGGAGAGGGTCCAGACGGCGGCTTCGGAGGTGTCGGCGATCATCTCCTCGAGGTCGGCGGCGGTGACCTGGCCGCCCTCGCCAGCCCAAAGGGCGAGGCGGTCGAGCTCGTTGCGCAGCCGCAGCGGCTCGGCCCCCATCCGTTCGACCAGCAGGCGGGCGGCGGCGGGCTCCAGCGTGAAGCCGAGGCGCTGGGCGTCGGCGACCAGGACGCGCGGCATGTCGCGCGCTTTCGGCGCCTCGAAGGCGTGGATCTCACCTTTGGCCGATTTCACGGCTTTGAGGAGCTTCGGCGGCGCTTTGGCGCGGGCAATCAGGACCAGGGTGAGGTCGGGCGGCAGTTGGCCGCCGATCGCCTCGACGACCGCAGCCTGCTGTTTGTCGCGCCATTTCTCCACCCCGTCGGCGAGCAGGTAGCGGCGGGTGCCCATCAGCGACATCGCCGGGATCGCCGCCAGCAGCGCCTCGTGGTCGGGCGCGCCGCGGCCCTCGCCGGGCTCGAAGACCTCGAGCGCCCCGTCGCCCCCCTCCCGTTCGGCGCGGGCGCGGAGGCGCGACCGGGTCGCCTCGATCTTCGACCCGTCGGTGCCGGAGATCAGGTAGAGCGGGCGCATCTCGTCGGGCACGGCATCAGTGTACGGAGAAGGATCGGCGGCTCACGTCGATCTCGACCGTGCCGTCGAGGTCGGTCCGCAACGTCGGCACGCCGTGCCGCGCGAGGGTCGCGAGCGTCCCCGCAGTCGGATGGCCATAGGGATTGTGAGCGCCGACCGAGATCACCGCCAGGCGCGGACGAATGCGGTCCAACAGCGGACCGAGCCCGGCGTCGTCGCTGCCGTGGTGGGCGACCTTGAGGACGTCGATCGGCCCTGGGTCGAGCGGCGTCGATTCGGCCTCGGCGTCGGCGGTGAGCAGCATCGTGAAGTGGTGCCAGCGGGCGCGGATGACCAGCGCGAGCAGGTTCGGGTCGGTGTCGGGAGGGTCTTCGGCGAGGAGCTCGGGCGGTGGCCAGAGGACTTCGAGGCGGAGCGAGCCGGAGCGGAGCGTAGTGCCGGTCGCGACCTGCTCGGGGCGAGCGCCGTCGGCGCGAGCGGCGGTGAGGAATTCGCCGTCGAGGCGCCCGTAGAGGAACCGATCGATCGGCACCCGCCCGAGCGCTTCCGCGACCCCGGCGGCGTGATCGGATTGGTCGTGGGTGACGACCGCGGCGCCGAGCGCTCCGACGCCCTCCTGGTGGAGCTTGGCCACGAGCTCGTCCCCCGGCGGGCCGCCGTCCACGAGGATCGCCGGAGCACGCCGCGGCCGGAGCAAGATCGCGTCCCCTTGGCCGACGTCGAGCACCTCGATCCGGAGGCCGGGAGTAGGGGCAGCCGGGGGTCCCGAGCCCCGCGGCCAGAGAACGAGGCCCGTGGCCGCGAGCAGCGCCGCAAGCGCCGCAGCCGCGCATGCACGCAGCGCGCGGGGAGCCGCGACGGCTGTGGGGGCGGCTGGGGCGCTCGCCCGGGAGCGGGCGGCGGCCAAGCGACGGGCGCGGGCGAGCCGGCTGCCGGCGACGATGGTCGCCGCCATCGTCGCGTAGGTCGCGAGCATCGCCCAGAGGCCGATGTGGACGTGGAGGATCGCCCAGGACGGGCGACCGCACCAGGCGGCGACCTGGGCGATGTAGGCAAGCAGGAGGGCGTCGAGGCCGTTCAGCGGCGCCAGCGGCACGCCGGGGACCTGGGCGAGCGCCGCCGAGACCATGCCCAGCCACATCGCGGGCGCCACCGCGGGCAGCGCGAGGACGTTGGCGGCGAGGCTCGTCAGCGAGACTTCTTCGAAGACGTGGGCGATCAGCGGGGCGGTGGCGAGGGTCGCCGCAACGGTGACCGCGATGCCCTCCGCGAGCGCCCGCCGCCACGACCCGACCTTGGCCTCGGGCCGGTGGCGCCCGCGAGCCGAGTCGTCCCGACCAGGCCTCGACAGCCGCCTGCCGCGGGTCATCCGGGCGAGCAGCCGATCGCGGATCGGCGAGGCCAGGAGGAGGATGCCGAGGACGGCGGCGAAGCTCAGCTGCCAGCCGACGTTGCCGGCCACACCGGGGTCGACGGCGACCGTCACGAGCCCCGCCAGGGCCAGCCCGTAGAGACGCGACGTTCGTCGGCCTGCCAGCGTCGCCAGCAGCCCCGCCGCGCCCATCACCCCGGCCCGCTGGATCGACGGACCCGAGCCGGCCAGCGGGACGTAGATCGCGATCAGCGCGATCGCCCAGACCAGACGCTCGCGCAACGGGATGCCGAAGACGGCGAGGACCGGCATCGCCAGCAGGGCGAGCAGGGTGACGTTCTCGCCGCTGACCGCCAAGAGGTGGCTGAGGCCAGAGCGGATGAAGTCTTCCTTGGTCGCCTCGTCCACCCCGTCGTCGTCGCCGAGGACGAACCCGCGGGCGAGCGCCGCCTCGCGCGCGGGCATGCCCTCCCCCAGGCCGGCCTCGGCACGGTCGCGGATCTCGCCGGTGTGCGCGATCGCCGCGGCCACCAGAACGGCGATGCCGACGAGGACGGGCAGGGAGGCGCGGGCGGTCACGGCTGGTGCTTGACACGGCGCTAGGGCTGCAGCCGTTCGCGCAGCGCCTCCATCGTCGCCGGACCGATGCCGGAGATCTGGTCGAGCTGGTCGACCGAGGAGAGGCCGCCGTGTTCTTCGCGGAAGTCGATGATGCCTTCCGCCGTCACCGGCCCGATCCCGTCGATCGTGTCCAGTTCGGCCGCGGTCGCGGTACCGAGGCTGATCGGGCCATCTTCTTCACCGCCGGCGGGCCCTGCCGAGCTCATAGCTGCGGGCCCGCCACCTGGCACGCGCTCGGGCACCACCACTTGCTGGCCGTCGGCGAGCCGGGCGGCGAGGTTCACCGAGTCCGTCTCGGCCTTGGCCGTCGCCCCGCCGGCGCGCTTCACCGCATCGTCTACCCGGCTCCCGGCCGGCAGCCGATAGACACCCGGCCTCGCCACCTCGCCGGTGACGTCGACCACGACGTCACCACCACCGCCCTCGAGCGCGAGCGCTTCTCCCCCTTCCCCCGCTTCGCCTTCGCCTCCGGATTCGCCCGCCCCGTATTCGTAGCTCGTGTAGCCGGAGCTCGAATCGCCCCCGCTCTCCCCGCGCACCGCCTTCGCCCCCACGAACAGGAGCGCGACGGCGAGCGCGCCGACCACGGCCACCTGGATCCTGCTCAGTTCCGGCATGCCCGCCAGGCTGGCGGGCGAAAGCGCACGTGTGGCGCGCGCAACGCAACAAATGTGTCAACGAAGCGGCGCTGGGTGCGGAGTTAGTAGTCGTCCTCGTCGTCGTAGCCCGCGACCTCGGCGAGCTGGTCGCTGTAGAGCTCTTCCGCCGCCACCGGGGGCGACTGGATCGAGAGGCAGGCGAAATCCTCGGCACCGTCGTTGCGGATCGCGTGCTCGGTCGCGGGCGGAACCAGGATGAGGTCGCCCTCGGCAACCGATTGCGTATCCCCGGCCACCGACATCGTGCCGCTGCCCCGCACCACCACGTAGGCCTGCTCGGCCTCTTCGTGCGAGCGCAGTTGCTGCTCCGCCCCGGCGGGCAGCACGAGCCAGGTCACCGACAGATGTCGCGCCCCGAGTTCGCCCGCGTCCATGAGGACGTGGGTGCGGAGTCGATGCCACTCCTCGACGGGAGCTTCCGAGAGGCGCCTGACGAGCACGCCGCACTTCTACCAAAACCAGACGCCCCCGCGGGCGCCGATTCGGAAATTGGCCTATCTGACGACCAGGTTGACGAGCTTGCCGGGGACGACGATCTCCTTGACGATCTCGCTGCCGTCGAGGTATTTCGTCACGTTCTCGTTGGCCTTGGCGAGGGCCAGGAGGTCCTCCTGCGGCGCCTCCGCGGGCGCCTCGATCCGCGCGCGCACCTTGCCGTTGACCTGGACGACGAGCGTCACTGTGTCGCTTTCGAGCAGGACCGGGTCGGCGACCGGCCAGGGACGCTCCCAGACCCTCGCGCGGTCCAGCCGCTCGACGACCTCGCTGGCGAGATGCGGAGCGAAGGGGAAGATCAGTTCGGCCGCGACGACGACCGCATGGCGAAGGACGCCCTCGCGCTCCGGATCACCGTAGATGGCGTCCTTCAGTCGGTAGCAGTCGTTGACCAGCTCCATCACCGCGGCGATCACGGTGTTGAACTGGAAGCCGCGCTCGAAGTCCTTGGTCGCCTTGTCGATCGCCCAGTGGGCCTTGGCGAGGAGCGCCCGTGCCTCGCCTTCGACATCCGTCGGCACCTCGCCGGCCCCGGTCCGCTCCGCAACCTCGTCGCAGAGGCGCCACAGGCGCGAGAGAAAGCGGTTGACGCCCTCCACGCCCTCGTCGGTCCAGTCGCCACCGCGCTCCGGCGGTCCCATGAAGCAGACGTAGGTGCGGGCGGTGTCGGCGCCGTAGCGCTCCACGTACTCGGCCGGGCTGACCGTGTTCCCGCGCGACTTCGACATCTTCGCCCCGTCGCGGGTGATCATCCCCTGCGCGAAGAGGTTGGCGAACGGCTCCTGCACGTCGAGATGGCCGAGGTCCGCCAGCGCCTTGGTCACGAACCGCGCGTACATCAGGTGGAGGATCGCGTGCTCGACCCCGCCGATGTACTGGTCGACCGGCATCCAGTGGGCGGCCGCGGCGCGGTCCCAGGCGGCCCCCTCGTTGCGCGGGTCGAGATAACGGATGTAGTACCAGGAGGAGTCGACGAAGGTGTCCATCGTGTCGGTCTCGCGGCGTGCGGCGCCGCCGCACCGTGGGCACGTCGTCCGCACCCAGTCCGTGGCCGCCGCCAGCGGGCTCTGCCCGTGCGGCGCGTAGTCCTCGATCTCCGGCAGCTCCACCGGCAGCTGGTCGTCGGGGACCGGCACGATCCCGCACTCGTCGCAGTAGACGATCGGGATCGGCGCTCCCCAGTAGCGCTGCCGCGAGAGCAGCCAGTCGCGCAGCCGGTAGTTGACCGCGGTCTTGCCGCGCCCTTCCTCGCCCAGCCACTCGACCATCGCCGCGTAGGCGTCGCGATTCCCCTGGCCGTCGAAGCGCCCCGAGTTGACCATCGGCCCGTCGCCGGTGAACGGCAGTCCGTCGGCGTCTCCGGGGGCCTCGGGGTCGGTCCCCTCGATCACCCGCTTGACCGGCAGGCCGAACGCCTTGGCGAAGTCGTAGTCGCGCGAATCGTGGCCGGGGACCGCCATGATCGCGCCGGTCCCGTACTCCATCAGCACGTAATCGGCGACGAACATCGGAATCTCCTCGCCGTTGACCGGGTTGACGACGGTCCGCCCGAGCGGCACGCCGGTCTTCTCCCGGTCCTCCGCCCCGCGTTCCTCGGCCGACTCGCGGCCAACCCGATCGACGTACTCGCGCACCGCCGCCTCCGCCTCGGTTCCCGCGACCAGCTTCTCCAGCTGTGGGTGCTCCGGCGCGAGGACGAAGAACGTCGCCCCGAAGAGGGTGTCCGGACGGGTGGTGAAGACGGGGAAGTCGAGGTCGACTTCGTTGTTCCGGAAGGTCACTTCGGCGCCCTCGGAGCGGCCGATCCAGTTGCGCTGCATCGTGATCACGTGCTCAGGCCAGGACTCGAGCGCGGCGAAATCGGCCAGCAACCGGTCGGCGTAATCGGTGATCTTGAAGAACCACTGCTCGAGGTTGCGCTGGATCACCTCGGTGCCGCAGCGCTCGCAGCGCCCGTCGACCACCTGCTCGTTGGCCAGCACCGTCGCGTCTTTCGGGCACCACTGGACCGGCGCCTCGGTCCGGTAGGCGAGCCCGCGCTGGTAGAGCTGCAGGAAGATCCACTGGGTCCAGCGGTAGTAATCGGGCTGGTGGGTGGCGAGCTCCCGCGACCAGTCGATCGAGATCCCCCAGGAGCGGAACTGTTGGCGGAAAGACTCGATCGAGCGCTCGGTCGCCACCCGCGGCGGTTCGCCGGTCTTGATCGCGTTGTTCTCGGCGGGCAGGCCGAAGGCGTCGTAGCCCATCGGGTGCACCACCTGGAAGCCCTGGCGGCGGCGGAAGTGGGCGATCGCATCGCCCACCGCGTAGCACTTGAGGTGGCCGACGTGGGGCTCGCCCGACGGGTAGGGGAGCATCTCGCAGACGTAGGCCTTCGGCTTGCGCTCGTCGAAGCCGGGCTGCCCCGGGTTCGGCACCTCCCAGGTGCGCTCCTCGGCCCACACCGACTGCCACTTGCCCTCGATCGCCCTTGGCTCGTAACCGCTCATGAGCGGCCGATCTTATGAGGGCGACGCCCCCCGCGGCGGCGCGCTATCGGCCCGACGGCGACACGGTTTCCACCGTCCATTCCTGCAGCGAGTAGTGGTAGGAGGAGAGCGAGCGCAGGATGTGGGGCCAGACGTAGACCTCGATCGTCGCCGCGAGGAGCAGCATCGGCACCGCGATCGCGACGGTGACGGCGGTCGCGGCGAGCAGCTGGTTCCACTGACCGCGGCGGCTGGCGATCAGCCAGGCGGCGAGCGGCAGGAACAGCGCCGTCAGCTCGATCAGGGCGTGCGGGAGCACGCTGAGGATCAGCTCGAGGCGGCTGATGTGGAGCTGGAAGGAGAGCGTCGCCCCTTGCAGCCCGAGGTACAGCGCCTGCGTCATCAGCGAGAAGAGCGTCACCGCGCAGACGAAGAGGATCGCCAGCTCGCCCGCCTTGACGTGGATCCAGCGCGAGAGCCCGGTCCGCTGCTCGGCTGCCAACGGCATCGAGGCGCCGGCGATGAACCCGGCGATGCAGGCGGTCGCGTGGAGGGCGAGGACGAGGCCGTTGCGGTAGAGGATCGGCAGCAGGTCGGAGGGCTGCGACGGCGAGGTCAATCCAGGGAGTCGGATCGGCGTGACGTCGTAGGGCAGGAGGCCGGAGGTGATCCAGACCGCGGCGAGCAGCGTCAGCCCGATCGCGAAGCTGAGCGCAAGCCAGCCGCGCAGCACGCGCCAGTTCGTCGCCCGCCACCCGGCGAGCGTCTCCCGCGTGTCCTCCATCCCGTGGGAGAAGACGTTCGGTTCGGCGGCGCGCATCGGTCATGCATCGGCACCAGCGACAGCGAGGTTGAGGTCATAGGGGACGAGTCGCGCGACAGGCCTGCCCCTCCTGGTCACGACCACCTCCCCGCCGGCCTCGGCCGTGCGGACGTGATGTGCGAGGCGAGCATAGAAGCAATCCATGCCGACCGCTTCCGGCATCGCGCTTTCTACAGTGGAGCTGAGGGGGCTCGAACCCCTGACCTCCGCCATGCCATGGCGGCGCTCTTCCAGCTGAGCTACAGCCCCGGGAAACTCGTAAGCGGCCGCCCAGTTTAGCGACGCGCGCTGGTTGTTTCTCGCTCGCCCGATCCGGAGGTGGGCTGCATTCATACCGGCGAAATCCGCGATCGGCAGCAGGTAGCACTTGTCGAGGTCGTGGCAATAGGCTGCGATGACATCGACCTCGTCGGCACCGTAGGTCGTTCTGACGTAGCCGCGAGTGGGTGAGTGGTACGACGAGGCCAGGTGGACCTTGACGACCTCGCCGCGCCGCGAAGCCCACTTGCACTGCACCCGTAACAAGCGTCCGCCGATGCCCAGCACAAGGTCATAACGCTCGTGCTCGGTCAGCGGCTTGAGTACCGAGAGTCCCAGCCGAGCGGCTTCCGCCGCGATCGCCAGCTCGGCGACGTTCCCCTTGTGGTTCGGATCCTCCATACGAACATATGTTCGGTGCTCACCGAGCCGAAGTCAACGGCCCAACCTAAGGATTCAGTGCCGAAAGTGAAAATCTTCTTGGCGCGAGGTACGGCTACGCGGCGTGGCGCTCGGGCCCGTCCTCGTCGACGTCGAGGATCAGGTTGTCGGGCGCGGTGTGGCGGACCTTGAAGTCGAGGGCGGAGAGGGACTCCAGCTCGCGCAGCAGGTCGACCGGCTGGTCAAGCCGCATCGAGAAGGTCGCGCGACCCTCGGAGAAGCGTTCGACCAGGATGTCGGTGGCGCCGAGGCGGCCGATCGAGTCCTCGAAGCCGACCAGCTGGGAGAAGTCGCCGAGCGGACCGATCTCGAGGCGGACCTTGCCCGCGTAGAGACCGGGCTCCCAGGAGGCCTCGACCTGGTGGCCGTTGCCGTTGGTCGAGCCGTTGGCGGTGTGCTGGGGCGCGGCCGCGGCGGCGGCCTCCTCGACCTCGGCGACATCGGCGGCGATGTCGCTCGCGGGCGCCTCCAGCTCCGCCTCCTCGGCGCCGACCTCGGACGCGGAGGCGGCGGCCTCGGCCTCGGCCAGGTCCTGCGCCCGTCGGCCGACCTCGACCGCCTCACGCAGCGCTTTCATCCGGATCCGAGTCGCCTGTCCGCGCGCCTGTGCCTGCAGTTCCTCGAGCCGCGCCGAGACCGCGTCGAGCGAGGCGATACTGCGGTCGTGGCAGGCGTTCGCCTCCTCCAGCCGCTCGGTCAGATCGCGGATCGTCCGCTCGCGCTCGATCACCATCCCCGAGAGCGAGGAGACGTCGGCCTCGTGCGAGGCGATCGCGCGCGCCTGGATCAGGCTCTGCGATTCCAGGGTGGCGTTGTGCTCGGTGAGGGCGGCGGAGTGCTGTTCGAGCCCGGCGATGCGAGAATCGCGGGCGGCCACGGCCTGGTCCACTTCGATGCGCCGATAGCCGAACAGCGCCAACCTGAAGCTGGTCATGAGCGCGCCGACCTCAAGGTCATCATTGGCGCGACCGTAGAGCCGCGCTCGGACAGAACTTTGTCGGAGCGTTAAGCGCCGGCCGCGGCGGAGGGCGCTTCGGGAGCCTCGAAGTCGAGCTCCAGGCGCGGCGCCTCGTGCCACAGATCGTCGAGCTGGTAGCGGTCGCGCGCTTCCGGCGTGAAGACGTGCAGGACCACGTCGAGGTAGTCGAGGATCGTCCACCCCGCTTCGCCGCCGCCGTCGACCCCGCCGGGCAGCAGCGCCGACTCCTTCTTCACCCGCACCCGCACCTCGTCGACGATCGCCCGCGCCTGGCGCTCGTTGCGCGCCGTGCAGATCGTCAGGAAATCGGTGTAGGCGACCAGGCCGCGCATGTCGAGCACGACGATGTCCTCTGCTTTTTTCGAATCGGCGAGCTCGGCGAGCCGCCGTGCCAGGTTCTCGGACTGCATCGGATTCAAGCGTAGATCCCCTTCTCCTCGATGAATCGCGCGACCGGCTCGGGCACCAGGTAACGGAGCGGTCGGCCGGCTGCGGCGCGCTCGCGCACTGCTGAGGAAGAGACGCCGAACTGGGGCATCTCGAGCATCGTCGCCCGCCCCTCGGCGCCCAGGCTGCGCATCACGGCGGCCACGTCGGCATCGGAGATGCCGGACCTGCGCGCCACCGCGAGCCGCGCCAGCCCGACCACCCGCTCGGGCTCACGCCAGCTCTCGAGTCCGACGGCGGCGTCGGCCCCCATCACGAAAACAAGATCACTTTCGCCTCGTTCCTCAGCAAGCAGCTCCAAGGTCTCATACGTGTAGGACGGCCCTTCGCGTTCGACCTCCAGCGCCGAGACGGAGAAGCGCGAATCGTCGGCGGCGGCGAGTCGCGTCATCGTCACCCGCAGCTCCTTGCCCGGATCGTCGGCGATCCGCTTGTGCGGCGCGACCCCGGTCGGGACGAGGATGACCTCGGCCAGGCCGAGCTGCCAGAGCGCCTCCTGGGCGAGCGCCAGGTGGCCGAGGTGGGGCGGGTTGAAAGCCGACCCGAGAACCCCGATGCCGCTGCCGGGACGCTCGTCAGCCACGCACTTGGCCGCTGCCGCGGCCGACGTACTTCGTCGTGGTCAGCTCGCGCATCCCGATCGGGCCGCGCGCGTGCAGCTTCTGGGTCGAGTTGCCGATCTCGGCGCCCATCCCGTACTCGAATCCGTCGGTGAAACGGGTCGAGGCGTTGACGTAGACGGCGGCCGCGTCGACGCCGGCAACGAAGGCGTCGGCAGCCTCGCCGTCGCCGGTGACGATCGCCTCCGAGTGGCCGGTCCCGTGGGCGTTGATGTGGTCGATCGCGTCCTCGACCGAGTCGACGACGGCGACCGCCATCTTCAGCGCCAGGTACTCGGTGTCCCAGTCTTCCTCGCCGGCGACACCGACCTCGACCTCGCCGCCCAACGCCCGGGCGCGCTCGTCGCCGAGCAGCTCGACCCCCTCGGCGGCCAGCGCCGCGAGGATCTCGGGACCGAGGCTCGCCGCGATCGCGGCGTCGAGCAGCAGCTTCTCGCCCGCGTTGCAGACGCCGGGGCGCTGCACCTTGGCGTTGACGACGATCGCCTTCGCCATCTCCGGGTCGGCCGCGGCGTGGACGTAGACGTGGCAGTTGCCCGCCGCCGCGTACATCACCGGCACCGTGGCGACCGCCTTGACCGCCTCCTTGAGGCCCTCGCCGCCGCGCGGGATCAAGAGGTCGACGACGCCCTCCTGGGTCGCCAGCTCGGCCAGCCCGTCGCGGTCGCCCGCGTCGAGCAGCAGCACCGAGTCCTCCGGCAGCCCCGCCTCGGCGAGCGCCTCGCGCACGAGCGCCGCCAGCGCCGCGTTCGAGCGCTGGGCGTAGCTGGAGCCGCGCAGCACGATCGCGTTGCCGCTCTTGATCGTCAGCGCCGCGCAATCGACGGTCACGTTCGGGCGCGCCTCGTAGATCACCCCGACCACGCCGAGCGGCACGCGGACCTTGCGCAGGTCGATGCCGCTTGCCATCGTGCGGTGGTCGAGCTCCTCCCCCACCGGATCGTCGAGCGCGGCGACGACGCGCACGCCCTCGGCCATCGCCGCGACCCGCGCCGGGGTCAGCGTCAGCCGGTCGCGCAGCGCGTCGGTCAGCCCGGCGGCGCGCTCGTCGGCAAGATCGGCGGCGTTCGCCTCGAGGATCGCCTCGGCCCGCTCGTCGAGCAGCCGCGCGGTCGCCGCCAGCGCCGCGTCCTTGGCGGCGGTCGGCGCTCGCCCCAGCGTCCGTGCCGCGCGCTTGGCGGCGATGCAGCTCTCGGCGATCGATCTGGTCGCTATGGCCATCCGAGAAGGGTAGCCGGAGCGCGCCCGCGTGCTCTAAGGACAGGCCCTAAAGCAGCACGAAGCGGTCGCGGTGGATGACCTCATCGGCCGCATCCGGGAAGTGCTCCCGGATGTAGTCGCTCTTGCGACCGATGATCCGATCCAGTTCGGAGGCCCCGAATTCGACGATCCCCTTGCCGAGGAGATGCCGGTCCCCGTCGCGGACGACGTTGACCGCATCGCCCGCCCGGAAATCGCCCGTGCCCTCGACGACCCCCACCGCGAGCAGGCTCGAGCCGCTCTCGAGCAACCTCGCCGCCGCCCCGGCGTCGACCAAGATGACACCATCGGGTTGCTTGGCGTACTTCAGCCAGAGCTTGTAGAGCGGGACGGCGCCTCCCAGGGTGGGCCGTACGCGAGTCCCCACCTCCCCCCCGGACGCGACGAGCGTCAGGTTCCCGGCGGTGGTGCCGTTGCAGATGACCGCGGCGATGCCCGACTCGCTGGCGATCCGGGCGGCGGTGATCTTGCTGTTCATCCCGCCGCGCCCGAACTGCGAGGTCGACCCGATTTCGATCGCGCCGATTTCCGCGGTGTCTTCGATGCTCTCGATCAGCTCGGCCGCCGGATCGCTCCGCGGATCGGCCGTGAACACGCCGTCGGTGTTGGTCAGGAGCACCAGGAGGCGCGCCTTCAGCAGGCCCGCCACCAGCGCCGCGAGGAAGTCGTTGTCGCCGAAGGTGATCTCGTCGGTCGCGGTGGTGTCGTTCTCGTTGATGATCGGGACGACGCCCCAGCGCAGGAGGCGCTGCAAGGTCTGGCGGGCGTTCAGGTAGTGGGCGCGCTCAGAGACGTCGGAGAGGGTGAGGAGGACCTGGGCGGCCCGCACCCCTTCGCCGTCGAGGCGCTCCTCGTAGGCGCGGAAGAGGTCCCCCTGGCCGACCGCCGAGGCGGCCTGCAGAGCATCCATGTCGGTGGGGCGAATGCCGAGCTCGAGCAGGCGGACGCCGCGCGCGATCGCCCCCGAGGTGACCAGCACCACGTTCTCGCCGGAGCGCTTCAGCCCGGCCACCTGCGAGCACACCGAGTCGAGCACGTCGGCGCGCAGCTCGCCACCGTCGTCGACGACCACCGAGGAACCCAGCTTCACCACCAGCGTCATGGCCCGCAAGTCTATGAGCGACGGCGCCCGCTTCAGCCACGAGCTACGGGTCCGGTACGGGGAGTGCGACGCGCAGGACATCGTCTTCATCGCCAACTTCCTCGCCTACGTGGACGTGGTGCTGACCGAGATCTGGCGCCAGGTAATGGGCTCCTACGCCGAATTCCTGGCGACCGGCGTGACACTGTGGTCGGCGAAGCCAACCGCTGGGTGGTGGCGTGGCTGGTTGAGCTGTCGCCCGGGCCGAGGGTCCGGGCCGGACCGATCGGAGTTCCGGCGTCCCGGGCATCTCGGAGGCGACCCGGGCAGGCTGTGGCCGCCTCCGAGACGCCCGGGACGGGAGGTTCTCGGGGAAGCTGGCGCAGGGACGGGTGCGTGGCGGGGGAGGTCCGGGGAGTCCGGCGTCTCCGTGACGGGACAGAGGAATGCGACGTCTTCGTGACGGAGCCGACGAGAGTCGGCACGAAGACCGTGCGATCTGCGCGGGTCCCGTAGGGGAGATGCATGATCCGGCGGGATCCCCGCCGGATCATGGTCGGTCCATGAGGAAGGGTCCACGATCGCAGGGAAGGCGTGAGCCTTCCTGCGAGGGTTCCGGCCCCTCTTTTCGCGCTGAGTGAATCCGGGCCCCCATGGGGGCCCGGAACCGTGGTCACGTCTCTGTGACCGTGGAGGAAGCGTGGAACCCGTGACGTCTCCCTCACGTCTCCCGCGTGGTTCCCGGCGTCTTCGTGACGGATCCCGGGGCACCCTCCCTCCGCTGTTCCTCATGCCCACCATCCCGGCATAAGGAACAGCGGAGCGTAGGACCCTCTGCCGTCTCCTCATGACCCGGCCTTCTCGGAGGCGGCCACAGCCTGCCCGGGTCGCCTCCGGGAAGGCCGCGTCCCTTACCCCGGGCGCCAGCCGGCACCGCCCCGCATCGACCCCGGCCGCTCGCCCCCGGGAGACGATCGCAGGCGGATCGGGAGGTCCCTGAACGAACCTCGCTGCTGTTGTGAGCGCAGGGGCCTCCCGATCCGCCTCCTCGGCGCTCCCCCTGCCGAGCTCAGATATGCAGCTCGAACTCGAGCTCACCGATCCGCACGTCGTCGCCGGGCTCGAACCCCGCCTTGGTCAGGGCCGCGATCACGCCGATCTCGGTCAGCCGCTGCTCGAGGTAGGCGAGCGCTTCTTCGTTGCTCGTGTCGTGGCGTTCGAAGAGCAGCTCGACGCCGCGGCCGCCGATCCGGAAGCCGCCGTCGTCCTCGCGCTCGACCCAGTAGCCGCCCTCGCCCGCGGGCCGGTAGACGCGGTGCTCGGACTCGAACTCGCCGCCCGGCACGCTCGTCGGCGCGGCGTCGAGGGGCTGCACCGCGGCCAGCTCGCCGAGGATCCGGCGGCGCAGCTCGTCGAGCCCCTCGCCGGTCGCCGCGGAGGCCGAGATCACGCCGAGCACCGAGTCGCCGAGCCGCGCCGTCCACTCGGCCACCGCCTCCTCGACCGCGCTCGCCTCGAGCAGGTCGCGCTTCGAGAGCACGACCAGCTCCGGCAGCCGCTCGAGCCCCGCCCCGTAGGCCTCCAGCTCGCCCCGCACCAGCTCGTAGTTGCCGACCGGATCGCCTTCGAGCGGCAGCAGCTCGACCAGATGCACCAGCATCGAGCAGCGCTCGACGTGGGCGAGGAACTCGTGCCCCAGCCCGAGCCCCGCCGCCGCCCCTTCGATCAGGCCGGGGATGTCGGCGAGCACCGCCTGGCGCTCGTCGCCCTCGATCGTCCCCAGCGCCGGCGACAGCGTGGTGAAGGGATAGTCGGCGACCTTCGGCGTCGCCCGCGTCAGCCGCCCGAGCAGGGAGCTCTTGCCCGCGTTCGGCAGCCCCACCAGGCCGACGTCGGCGAGCAGCTTCAACCGCAGCTCGATCCAGTCCGCCTCCCCCTTCGTCCCTTTCTCGGCGAAGCGCGGCGCCTGCCGGGTCGAGGTGGTGAAGCGACGGTTGCCGTGGCCGCCGCGCCCGCCGTGGGCGACCACCGCGGTCTGGCCCGGCTCGACCAGGTCGACCTCGGCGCCCTCGACCGTCACCGCCTGGGTCCCCGGCGGCACCGGGATCACGCGATCCTCGCCGCGCGCCCCGTGGCGGTTGGCGCCTTCGCCATGGCGACCGCGTTGCGCGCGGAAGTGCTTCGATCCCCGGAGCGCGCCGAGGTCGCGGCGCGAGGGATCGCAGACGAGCACGACGTCACCGCCGTGACCGCCGTCGCCGCCGTCGGGCCCGCCCTTCGGCACGTGGGCTTCGCGGCGGAAAGAGATGCAGCCGTTGCCGCCGCCGCCGCCCTCGACCCAGACTTTCGCCGTGTCATCCACGGCGGGCTACTTACTCGTCGGCCAGGACGCTGATCGTGCGGCCCTTGCGCGCCGAGTGGAAGGATACCTTCCCGGCGCGGGTGGCGAAGATCGTGTGGTCGCGACCGAGGCCGACGCCCTCGCCCGGCCAGAACTTGGTGCCGCGCTGGCGCACGATGATCTCGCCGCCGGTGACCTGCTGGCCGGCGAACACCTTCACGCCGAGCATGTTCGGGTTGGATTCGCGCCCGTTGCGGGAGGAACCGAGGCCTTTCTTGTGCGCCATGTCCTAGTCCTCCTCTTTCTCAGCTTTGGCGGGGGCTTTCTCGGCGTCTTTTTTCGCCGCGCCACCTTTCGACCCGCCTTTGAGGCTGATCACCTCGAGCCGGGTCAGCTCGGAGCGGTGCCCGGCACGCCGCCGGTAGCCCTTCTTCGCCTTGTATTTGAAGACTTTGATCTTCGGCCCGCGCAGATGGCCGGCGACTTTCGCCTCGACTTTGACTTTCGCCAGGTCTTTCGCCCCGACGATCACCTCTCCGTCACGGAAGAGCACCGGGCGCAGCGCGACCTTGTCGCCCTCCTTGGCGTCCAGCCGATCGACGAGCAGCGAGGCGCCCTCTTCGACCTTGTACTGCTTTCCACCGCTTTCGACTACCGCGTACATACTTGCTCGTTCCTCTTCCGACTACTCGTCCATGCTGTCCGTGCTGCCTTGCTTGGCGCGCGAACGCCCCCGACCGCCACGGCGGCCGCGACTGCGTTTGCGCGCGGGAGCGTCGGAGTCTAGCTGGGAGCCGTTCGAGGCGCCGTTTGAGCCGTTGACCGGGGGCTCGCCGCCCAAGAGCGAGGCAATCGCCGCCGCCCGCTCCACCTCCTCGATCCGCACCAGCTTGCGCTCCCCCACGTAGGGGCCGCCGCCGGTGACGCTGACGATGTAGGAGTCGATCCGGGCGACCGCGTCGTCGGCGTTGTACATGTGGGGCTCGTCGATCTTGACCAGCACCTCCTCGCCGACCTTGAACGGCAGCGCCCGCTCCTCGATCTCCGCCCGGGTCCCCGACTCGCTCACTTCGAAGGTTTCGATCGCGTTCGCGTCGCCGCCCTCGAAGTGGAACCGCTTGCCGGTCTCCTCCTCCAGCTCGGCCAGGCCGCTGTCGGGATCGGTGAGCACCGCCGCGACCTTCGGGTTGACCCGGATCAGGAACGCTTCGTCGCCTTTTTCGGCGGCGATTTCGCGCATCTTCCGCAAGCCGTCGAGGGCCACCGTCTCGGCCGAGAGCACGACGCCCTCGCCGTGACAGGTCGGGCAGAGCTCGGTGAGGATCTCGCGCACCCCGTCGGTGACGTTCTGGCGCGTCATCTCGACCAGGCCGAGCGGCGACACCTCGACCACGTAGCTCTTCGACTTGTCGGCGTCCAAGGCTTTGCGCATCGTCTTCAGGACTTTGTCCCGATTCGACGCGCGCGCCATGTCGATGAAGTCGATGACGATGATCCCGCCGATGTCACGCAGCCGCAGCTGCCGCACCGCCTCCTCGGCGGCCTCGGTGTTGACCTTGGTGATCGTCTCCTCGAGCCCGCCTTTGCCGCGGCCGGTGAAGCTGCCGCTGTTGACGTCGATCACCGTCAGCGCCTCGGCGTAGTCGATGATCAGGTAGCCGCCGGAGGGCAGGTCGACGCGCCGGTTCAGGGTCGACTCGATCTCCCGGTCGATCCCATATTTTTCGAACAGGGACTTCTTCTGGCCTTTGTAGAGCTCGACCCCGCCGACCAGCTCCGGCGCGGTCCGCTGGAAGAAGTGCGTCACCCGCTCGTACTGCTTCTCCGAGTCGATGATCGCCTTCTCGAACTCGTTGAGGAAGACGTCGCGCAGGACGCGGACCGAGAGGTCGGCCTCCTGGAAGACCATCGCCGGCGCCTTGATCTCCGCCGAGCGGCGCTCGAGCACCTCGTTTAGCTTCTGCAGGTAGGAGATCTCCCGCACGAAGTCCGATTTTTTGGCCCCGTGGGCGGCGGTGCGGACGATCAGCCCGCCCGGCCCCTTGTAGGTCCGGTCGACCATCTTGCGCAGCCGGTCGCGCTCTTTGTCGGCCAGCCGGCGGCTGACGCCGACGCCCGATCCGTGCGGCGCGTAGACCAGGTAGCGCCCGGCGATCGAAACCTGCATCGAGAGGCGCGCGCCCTTCGTCTTCAGCGGGTCCTTGACGACCTGGACCAGGATCTCCTGGCCCGGCTTGATCAGCTCGTTGATCCGCGCGCCCTTGCCGCTGCCGCGGCCGCGCCGCGGCGCCTGCGAGCCGTCGGGCAGGACGATCTCGTCGACGTGGAGGAAGCCGTTGCGCTCGAGGCCGATGTCGACGAAGGCGGCCTCCATGCCGGGCAGGACGTTGTCGACCTTGCCCTTGTAGATGTTGCCGACGATCGAGCGCCGGCCGCGCCGCTCCATGTAGAGCTCGGCGACGGCGGGCTGGGAGCCTTTTGCCTTCGCCTCGAGGACGGCAACGCGCGTCTCGCCTCGCTCGGCGGACACCAGGATCGTTTTTTTCATTCGTTATCTCAGTTCGGATAGGTACGCATGCGCGGGCCCTCTACAGAGGCGTCACCACGCGAACCTTCCCCGCCGGCTGAGACGCGCCTGGATGTTGATGCTCTGAAGGACTCCGATCGCCAGGAAGGTAGCGAGCACGGAGGACCCTCCGTAACTCATCATCGGCAAGGGGATGCCCGTGATGGGCATGATGCCGAGGCACATTCCGACGTTGACGAACACCTGGAACAAGAGCTCGACGGCGATGCCGCCGGCGATCAGGATCCCGTAGGAGTTCTTCGAGAGCGTCACGATCCGCAGCGCCCGCCAGATGAGAAGGGCGTAAAGGGATAGGACTAACGCGGCGCCCGCAAACCCGTAGCGCTCCCCGATCACCGCAAAGATGAAGTCGGTCGAGCGCTCGGGCACGAAGTCGAGCCGCGTCTGGGTGGCCTGGTTGCCGCGCCCGGTCTTCTGACCGGCGCCGATGGCAACCATCGATTGGTCCTGCTGGTAGCCCGCGCCCGCCGGATCCGAGCTCGGATGCAAGAAAGAGGTGAGCCTCTGTTCCTGGTATTCCTGGAGCACGGGGTGGCCGACGGCGGGCGCCACCACGAGGACTAAAGCTATGAGCGCGGCGATCACGCCGCCTATGACTGCGAAATGGGTCCATGGGACTCCCCCGAAGTACATCACGGCGAGGGTCCCGACCGCCAGCACGAGGGCGGTTCCGAGGTCCGGTTGCAGGAACACCATGCCCGCCGGGAACGCTCCCAGCGCCAGATAGCGGACCGTCCGCCTGACCGGCGAACCGCGCCGGGCACCGTCGATGACGAAGCCGGCGAGGGCGAGGACGAGCAGGAGCTTGGCCAGCTCGGAGGGCTGGAAGGAGAAGAGCGGGAGTTCGAAGGAGCGCCGCGAGCCGAGCGCCGCGGCGCCGAGGACGAAGACGAGCGCGATCGAGGCGCAGAGGAAGGTGTAGATGCCGACCCGCAGCTCGCGGAAGCGCGAATAGTCGATCCGGCTGAGGATCAGCATGCCGACGATCCCGGCGATCCCGTAGATCGCCTGGCGCTCGACGTAGTAGTTGGGGCTGCCGGGGACGTCGTGGGTAGTCGCCTGGCCGAGGGTGAAGACGCTGAAGGCGATCAGCCCGACCGCGGCGAAGGTCATCACCCAGTCCATCTGGGCGAGGCCGAGCCGTTCGCCGATCGTCGGCCGTTCGTCGAAGAGCTCGGGCCGCGCCTGCCGGGCCCGCGTCGCGTACATCATCCGCCTTCACCCGTTTCGGTGCCTTCGACCGGCACTTCTTCGCTCGCTGCTTCTTCGCCGAGGACTTCTTCTTCTGACGAGGATTCTTCTTCGCCGAACGATTCTTCCGACCCGCTCGGTTCTTTCGACGCGGCCGGTTCTTCTTCTTTCGTCTTTTCTTCCGCTTCCTTCTTGAGATCGTGCGCAAAATACGCTTCCAGGATCTGCTTGTTCGCGGGCGCCGCGGATTCCGCCCCGAAGCCGCCTTCCTCGATCGTCACCACGGTGACGATGTTCGGGTTCGGGTAGGGCGCCAGCGAGATGAACCAGGACTGGTTGCGATGGGGTTCACCGCGTTCGGCGGTGCCGGTCTTGCCCGCGATCGGGATCGGGAATTCTTTGAAGACTTCGGTCGCCGTCCCGCCCGGGCCCGCAGTCACGAGATGCAAGCCTTCCATGATCAGCCGCTGGTATTCGGGGTTGATCTTCACGTGGCGACGCGGGCCCGGGTCGATTTCCCTCAACACCCGCCCGGCCGCATCCGTCACTTCCTTGCCCAGGTGCGGGGTGACGATCGTGCCGTCGTTGCCGAGCGCCGCGTAGGCGATCGCCATCTCCAGCGGATCGGTCTGCAGGTATCCCTGGCCGACCGCCAGCTGGATGTTCTGGCCCGGCCCCCAGGGTTCGATGTATTCGTTGCCGTTCGCGATTTCTTCTTCGTCCCACTTCTTGCTCGGCACCAACCCTTCGGCGCCTTCCCCCAGCGAGAGGTCGATCCCGGTCGGCACCCCGATCCCCATCTTCGCCGACCATTCCTGCAGGTAGTTGGTCTTCCACATGTGGTAGCCCTGGGTGTAGAAGAAGACGTCCGAGGACACTTCGAGCGCACGCACGAGGCTGATCGGCCCGTTCACCGCGCCTTCGGAGTTTTCGAACGGCTGTCCGCCCACTTCGATTTTGCCGGTGTCGTCGACGACGGTGCTGGGGGTGAAGACCCCGTTTTCGAGGCCCGCCAGCGCGGTGATGATCTTGTAGGTCGAACCCGTCGGGTACGCCGACGAGGTCGCCCGGTTGAAGAGCGGGTCGCCCGTTTCTTCGGATGAGAGTTCTTCGTACTGCTTGTTCGACATCGGCTTGGTCCAGACGGTCGGGTTGTAGGTCGGCGCCGAGCCCATGCCGAGGATTTCGCCGGTGTGGATGTTCATCGAGACGAAGGCGCCCGGGAGACCGCGTTCAGCCAGCGCCGCTTCGCCCGCCTTCTGCACGGCCGGGTTGATCGTCAACTTCAGGTTGTCCCCCGGCTGCGGCGGCGTCGAGGTCAGCTGCCCGCCCGGGGTCGGCTCGCCGAGCGCGTTCACCTGGTAGCGGGAGATCCCCGGCGTCCCCCGCAGCACCTTGTCGTAGCTGTACTCGAGGCCTTCCTTGCCGACGACTTCGCCCGGTTCGAGGCCCTTGTACGGGCCTTCTTTCAGCTCTTCTTCGGAGACCTCGCCGGTGTGGCCGAGGATCTGGGCGGCCTCGTCTTCTTCGGGGTAGTTGCGGACGAAGACCTTTTCCACGGTCACGCCGGAGAACTTCCCCTTGCGTTCTTCGATGTAGTAGATGAGGTCGTAGCCGACGTCCCGGCGCACGGTGACCGGCGCCCCCGCGGCGACGACCTTCTCTTCTTCGGCGATCCGCTTGCGGACGGCGGGCAACTTCATGTGGACGAGTTCGCCGATTTCGGTCAGCTCGGCCGCTTCCGCGGCCGGGTCCGTAGGCAGTTTCGAGGGGTCGACCTGCAGCGCCAGGCTGGTCCGGTTGTCGACCAGCACGCTGCCGTTGCGGGCCAGGATCTTGCCCCGCGGGGGGATGATCGTGGTCGAGCGGGTGCGGTTGTTCTTCGCCTGGGCGAGGTTTTCCGCCCCGTCTAGGACCTGCAGGGTCCAGAGCCGGAAGAAGAGGATCGCGAAGAGCGTCACGGCGACGCCGCCGACGACGGCGATCCGCAGCGCCATCCGGCTCGGCCGCGCCCTGTCCTCTGGTCGCAGGTACATGATCGTCGCTCTACGCTCCCAGCACCGTCGGTCGCCGCGTCCGCCGCACCGTCGCCTCATCGACCAGCGCCGGGCGCACCAGGCGCCGCAGGCCGACGTAGATCGCCCAGCCGAGGAAGAAGGCGAAGACGCTCTTCAGCAGCATGTCGCGGACGACGAGGACGCTGACGTCGGTGTGGATGCCGAACATCGCCTCGACCGCGCCGAAGCCGAGCTCGGCGGCGAAGGTGAGGATCGCGCAGAGGAGCGGCGCGACCAGGCGGCTGTGGATCTCGAAGCGCTCGCGGAAGGTCCCCGCCGCGTAGCCGACCGCGATCAGCACCAGCGAGGCGCCGCCGAGCGGCTGGATCAGGAGGCAGTCGAGCAGGAAGCCGATCGCGAAGCCGGAGACCGCGCCGGTCATCGTCCCACCCAGCAACCCGAGGCTGACCACCAGCGCGGGCAGGATGTCGGGGCTGACGTGGAAGAGCTCCACCTGGGAGAAGAAGGTCAGCTGCAAGAGCACGCCGAACAGTCCGACGATCACCAGGCGGGCGAGGATTTTCGGCGTCACGATCATCGACGGCTTCCCCCCGTCAGCACCTGTACCGTGCCAAGGTTGCGGAGATCGGCGTAAGGCCGCACGTTCACCTTTTCCTGCGCCTCCTGGACGATCAGCGAGGCGTTGGTGATTTCGCCGACCGGGATGTTCGGCGGGAAGCGCGATCCGATTTCCCCCGCGCTCCAGCCCGAGGTCACCACCGCCTGGCCTTTGTGGACGTTCTTGTCGGAGTTGAGGAAGCTGAGGACGAGCGTGTTCGGTTCGCCGACCGTCGGCTTGACGATCCCGAGCACCCCGGCGGGGACGACTTTCACCCCGACCGCGCTCGAGTGGTCGGAGATCAGCGTCACCTTCGAGACGCCCCCGGCCACCGCGGTCACTTCGCCGATCAGCCCTTGCCCGTTGACCACCGGGTCGTGCGGCTTCACCCCGTTGCCGGAGCCGACGTCGATCATCACCTCGCTGAACCAGACCGTCGGCGAGAGCCCGATCACCCGTCCGGTCACTGGTTCGTAGCCTTCCGGGATCGCCCCCGATTTGCCGAGGCCCAGCAGCTCGCGGTATTCGCGGTTTTCGGCCAGCGCCGCCTGCGCTCCGACCGCCTCTCTGCGCGCCGCTTCCAGTTCACCTTCGAGCTGGTGGTTTCGGCCCCGCGCGTCGAAGGTTTCGTCGACCCAGTTGATCAGGTCGCGGGCGGGCTTCAGCGCCCGGTCGAGCACCGAGGAGACCGGGGCGAAGACCGCGGTCACGCCCCGCTGGAGGCTGTTCGAGCCCGATCCGTAGGTCAGCGTCAGCAACGCGAAGGAGCCGATGATGAGGAGGGCGAGCACCGCCCTACGGCGGCGTACTTGCTTGCGGTACACGTGGGAGACCTAGGTTCGGGGTTTCAATTGAGGCCGGGATGAGCGCCGCGTCAGACACGCTGCCGCGCTCCCGTGCCGTTCCTGCCGGTGCGATGGATCGTCTCGAACTCCTCCAGCGAGATGCCCGAGCCGACGGCCACGCAGGTGAGCGGCGACTCTGCCAGTTGGCAGGGCATCTGGCACTCGTCGTGGAGGCGCTGCTCCAGCCCTTGCAGCAAGGCGCCGCCACCCGCCAAGGTGATGCCGCGGTCCATGATGTCACCCGCCAGCTCCGGCGGCGTCTGGTCGAGCGTCTCCTTGACCGCGGCGACGATGTGGCCGACCGGCTCCTCGAGCGCCTGGCGCACCTCCTCGGAGGTCAGTTCGACGGTTTTCGGCAGGCCGCTGACCAGGTCGCGACCGCGGATCTCGGTGCGGATCTCGCTCGACAGCGGCGCCGCCGAGCCCGCCTCGAGCTTGACCTCCTCGGCAGTCTGGGCGCCGATCGCGAGTTTGTAATTGTTTTTGCAGTGGGCGACGATCGCTTCGTCGAGCTCGTCGCCGCCGACCCGGATCGACTGCGAGACGACGATTCCGCCGAGGCTGATCACCGCGACCTCGGTGGTGCCGCCGCCGATGTCGACGATCATCGAGCCGGTCGGCTCGGCGACCGGCAGGCCGGCGCCGATCGCCGCCGCCATCGGCTCCTCGATCAGGTAGGCCTGGCGGGCACCGGCCGAGAGGCAGGCCTCCTCGACCGCGCGCTTCTCCACGCCGGTGACGCCGGAGGGCACGCAGACGACGACCCGCGGGTGGGCGAAGCGGTTCGAGTGGACCGACTGGATGAAGTGCCGCAGCATCTGTTCGGTCACCTCGAAGTCGGCGATCACGCCGTCCTTCAGCGGCCGGATCGCGGTGATGTTGCCGGGCGTGCGCCCGATCATCCGCTTCGCTTCGACCCCGACCGCGTGCACCTGGCCGGTTTTGGTGTCGATCGCGACGACCGAGGGCTCCGAAAGCACGATCCCGCGCCCGCGCACGTAGACGAGCGTGTTGGCGGTGCCGAGATCGACGGCCATGTCGCGGCCGCCGAGCCGAAATATCCGACTCAGCCAACTCATATTTCAGTCCGTTCGGAGGGCAGAGCGGTCCATGATTCCAAACGGGGGAAGCCGAGCCTCGGTCGGGTGCGCCCGCGCAGAAAATCCGCCGCTTGCAGGATTAATTTCCGCTCAGAGGGCGCTAATGCGGTGCTAAGAAGCGGGGTGCTCCGGGGCGCCGAGGACATGCCGGAGTTCTCGGCCCGTCGACAGCGGATCCCGGAGACGTGCGTCCCTGTGACGGGAGCTTCCGCAAATCTCCCGTCCCGGGCGTCCCGGAGGCGGCCACAGCCTGCCCGGGTCGCCTCCGGGACGCCCGGGACGTACGAGCTCCGATCGGTCCGGCCCGAACCACCTCCGGCCCGCACCCCGCCCGCGCCGGCTAAACGCGCTCGAACAGCGCCGGGGCGAGCTCCGCGAGCAGGCCCACCGGGAGGCCGACGACGTTCGAGACGCTGCCGTCGAGGCGCTCCACCAGGGTCGAGCCGAGGGTCTGGATCGCGTAGCCGCCGGAGCGGCCCTCCCACTCGTCGAAGTCGACGTAGCGCTGCTTCTCGGCGTCGGTGAGGTCGTTGAAGACGACCTCGGAGCGGTCGAGGCCGGATCGCTCCTCCCCTGCCTCGTCGAGCACGACCAAGCCGCTGATCACGGTGTGGGCACGGCCTGACATCCGATCGAGATAGGCGCGCGCGTCGGCCGCGTCGGCGGGCTTGCCGAGCACCTCGCCGTCGAGCACGACGTCGGTGTCGCAGGCGATCACGATGCTGCCCTCGGGACGCGCGACCGCGCGCGCCTTGCGGCGCGCGTTCTCGATCACGAGGAATTCCGGATCGCCAGTGTCCAGCTCCGCGACACCGGAGACTACGACCTCGAACTCGACCCCCAGCTTGGCGAGGATCTCGCGCCGCTGGGGCGAGCCCGAAGCTAGGACAACTCGGGGAACCAGATGCCGATCTCGCGCTCGGCCGACTCGTCGGAGTCGGAGCCGTGGACCATGTTGAAGGTCACCTCGAGCGCGAAGTCACCGCGGATCGAGCCGGGGGCCGCCTCGACCGGGTTGGTGGCGCCGATCAGCTGCCGCGCGGCCTTCACCGCTTCGACGCCCTCGAAGACGATCGCTACCAGCGGGCCGCCGGTGATGAAGCTGACCAGCTCGCCGAAGAAGGGCTTCTCGGAGTGCTCGGCATAGTGCTCGTCGGCGATCTCCTCGGTGGCGGTCATCGACTTCAGGGCGGCGATCCGCAGCCCCTTGCGCTCGAAGCGGGCGATCACCTCACCGGTCAGGGCGCGCTCGAAGGCGTCAGGCTTGACGAGGATCAGGGTCCGGCTCACGGCGGGTGCTCCTTTGTTCTTGTTCGGTGGTCGGCGCATCCTTCGCGGAGGAGGCGCTGCGGGCGTTGCCGCCTTTGCGGGTGCCCGAAGATCTCGGTTTGGGCTCGGCGGGGCGCTCGCGTTCCGTGGCGCGCTCACCGCGTTCGCCTTCGGCACCAGCCGTGGCGGCACCGCCGCGCTGTTGTTTCCTGGCGCGACGTTTGGGCTGGGTGCCGGTTTCCTCCAGCTCACGGTCGCGTTCGCGTTCGCGCTCGTCCTCCGGACGGCGGCGACGCGGCCGGCTCGAGCGCTCGCCCGAGAGCGAGGTCTCACAGAACGGGCAGAGGCCCCAGCGCGGGTCGACCGGTTCGCCGCAGGTCGGGCACGGGTCCTTCAGCCGGCGCTGGCAGTTGGGGCAGCGGAGGTAGTTCTTCTCCACCGGGTACTCGCAGTTGGGGCAGGTCTGCTCGCGCAGCTGGCGGACCCGCAGCTCGGCGGCGCGGATCTCGAGTTCGCGCTCGTGGGCGTCCTCGAGGAACTCCGGCGGGCGCACGATCGTGTAGACGATCGTGCCGACGTAGGGGAAGAACGAGGCGATCGTCGCGCAGCCGACCAGGAACGGATCGGCGATGCGGCGGCGCGCGTCGAGGAACGTGTAGACGATCAGCGCCAGCCAGAGGACGATCAGCAGGAGCAGAACGAGGGTCGCGGCCAGGTTGAGGCCGGAGTTGGTGATGCCGAAGATTGCCAGTGCCATGGGAAGTGCCCCTTCCGGGGATGGGGATCGCGCAGTGTATTCGCCGTGCGGACGCCTGATCCTGTTTGCGCCCTCCGCCGGGCTACCCGCTTAGAGGAAAAGCCTGCCGAAGAGATACCCGACGCCGAAGAATACGAGGATCACGATCGCCACCACCGCGGCGACCAGGGCCATCATCGAGAGCAGTTCGGAGCCCGCGCTGCGATCCATGCAGGAATCCTCGCACAGTCGGTTTTCGGCGCGGCAGGCCGGCGGACCCGAGATGAGTGTGGGGTTAAGACTTGCCGCCCGGCGGCGGCGCCGCGAGGGCACCCTGCAAGGCCCGCGCGGGGGCGATCAGGTAATGCGATCCGGTGATCAGGAGGACGCCGGCGAGGGTGCCGGCGGCGAGCTCGGTGGCGCGGCGCAGGGCGGGCTCGAGGCGGGGCTCGGCGATCGCCTCGAGGCCCTGCGCCCGACAGAGGTCGACGAGCTCGCGGGCGGGGCGCGAGCGTGCTCCCGGGCGCCCATGGCCGGCGAGCGCCGCCGGCGGGATCTCGGTGCAGACGGCGCTGCGCAGGGCCGGCGCCAGCGCCGCGATCATCGCCGCCGCGTCCTTGTCGGCGAGCATCGCCAGGCAGGCGACCACCGGGCGGCCCTTGGCGATCTCCGGCAGCGCCTCGGCGAGCGCCGCCGCCCCGTCGGGGTTGTGGGCGGCGTCGACGTAGGTCGGCGGGCCCGCGGCGATCAGCTCGAGCCGGCCGGGGACGCGCAGGCCGGCGGCGACCGGCGCCACCCGCTCCGGGTCGACAGCGCCGAGGAAGGCCTCCGCGGCGGTCACGGCGAGGGCGAAGTTGCGACGCTGGAAGGAGCCCGTGGCGGCGAGCTCGATCTCCCGCCCGGGGTCCTCGGGGGCGACGATCAGCGCGGCGCCGCGTTCGCCCGCGATCCGCTCGGCGAGCGCCCGCACCGCCGCCGATACCCGTCCCAGGACCAGGGTCGAGTGGTCGCGCAGGACGGCGAGCTTCTCGGCGGCGATCTCGAGCTCGGTCTCCCCCAGCCACTCGGTGTGGTCGAGGCCGACCGAGGTGAGGACGGTGACCCGCGAGGGGATCGTGTTGGTCGCGTCGAGGCGGCCGCCGAGGCCCGCCTCGATCACCGCCGCCTTCACTCGCGCGCGGGCCAGGGCGACGAAGGTGGCCGCGGTCGCCGCCTCGAACTCGCTCACCGCGTCGTCCTCCTCGAGCGTGCGGTTGACCCCCGCGGCCGCCGCCGCGACCTGGGCCACCGCTTCGGCCCACGCCTGGGCGGAGATCTCCTCGCCGCGGATCAGGGTGCGCTCGGTCCAGCGCGAGGCGTGCGGGGAGAGGCAGGCGCCGGAGCTGACGCCGTGGGCTTCAAGCAGCGCCGCGACCATCCGCGTGACCGAGGACTTGCCGTTGGTGCCGACCACGTGGACGGAGGCGAAGCGGCGCTGCGGCAGGCCGAGGGCCGTGGTCAGCTTCCACATCCGGTCGAGGCCGAGCCGCCAGCCGACCGGCTCCAGCGAGTCGAGGTAATCATCAGGCGACGGCTGCGCCGCTTCGCGTCCGCTGCCGTCTGGCAGAAGCTCCACCGCGCTCAACCCAGTTCGGCGAGTTCGCTCCGGTAACGCTCCAGCTTGCCTCGCTCTTCCTCGACCACCGCGGCGGGCGCCTTGGCGACGAAGCCCGCGTTGCCGAGTTTGCGCTCGGCGCGGTCGATCTCCGCGCGCAGCTCCTCGCGGCGCTTGCCGAGGCGCGCGTCGATCGCCGTCGCGTCGAGCGTATCGGAGGCGAGCACCCGCACGGGGCCGATCGAGGCGACCGGCTCGGAGCCGACCCCGTCGAAGGCAAAGCGCGAGAGGCGGCCGACGAACTCCGACGGCGCCATCCCGTCGATCGCCGCCGGCAGCACCGCCTTGGCGGGGACGCCGACCAGGTCGCGCCAGGCGCGCAGGCTGCGGGTGAGGGCGATCTCCTCGGCGACGTCGGATTCGGCCTCGGGGTCGAAGAGCGACTCCTCGGCGGTCGGGAAGGCGTGCACGGCGAGGTGGCCCTGGCGGGCCGGATGGAACGACCAGAGCTCCTCGGTGACGAACGGCATCGTCGGGTGGAGCAGCGCCAGCACCCGTTCGAGCGCGTAGAGGAGCGTCGCCGAGACGTCCTCCTCACCTTCGTAGAGCCGCGGCTTGACGATCTCCAGGTACCAGTCGCAGAGGTCGCCGTAGACGAAGGCGTAGGACTCCTGGACCGCGTGGGCGAAGTCGAAGGTCTCCAGTTTCTCGGTCACCGAGGCGATCGTCCGCTCGAGGCGGGAGAGCAGCCAGCGGTCCTCCAGGTTCGTCGCCCGCGGGCCGGGCTCGACCCCGGCGGCGTTCAGGAGGATCAGCCGGCTGGCGTTGTAGAGCTTGTTGGCGAGGTCCGAGCCCTGTTCGACCTTGGCGTCGGAGTAGCGCACGTCCTGGGTCGAGGACATCGCCAGCAGGCCGAAGCGGAGCGCGTCGGCGCCGCGCTCGTCGATCTCCTCGAGCGGGTCGATCCCGGTTCCCAGGCTCTTCGACATCCGCCTGCCGTCGCGGGCCTGGATCACCGAGTGCACGTAGACGTCGCGGAAGGGGACCTCGCCGGGGAACTCGATCCCCATCATCACCATGCGGGCGACCCAGAGGAAGAGGATCTCGCGCGCCGTGGTGAGGAAGCTGGTCG
>JAFDWF010000203.1 GCA_018268575.1 Actinomycetota bacterium | reverse complement strand
GCCGGACTCCCCGGATCTCCCCCGTAACGCATCCGTCCCTGCGCCAGTCTCCCCCGAACCCTCCCGTCCCGGGCGTCTCGGAGGCGGCCACAGCCTGCCCGGGTCGCCTCCGAGACGCCCGGGACGCCGGAACTCCGATTCCCCAGGCCCGAACCCCCGCCGCCCCGAACCCCACACCCCCCAGAACCCCCGCCTACGGCGTCGCGCCCTCGCTGCCCGCGCCCGCCTCGACCGGGGCGTAGCGGTGGTGGAGCATCAGGTCGTTGCCGTCGGGGTCGGTGAAGAGGGCCATGTGGCAGACGCCCGTGTCGAGGGTCTCGCCGAGGAACTGGACGCCCTTCGCCTCCAGTTCGGCGCGTGCGGTGGCGACGTCGTCGACGTGCAGCGCCGGATGGGCGTTTTTCTGGGGCGCGAACTCGATGCCGAGTCGGGCCGGTTCCCAGATCCCGAAGCAGGTGTCGCCCGCCCAGAACTCGAAGCGCCCGTTCGGGTCGGGGCGCAGCCCGAGCGTCTCGACGTAGAAGGCCCGGGAACGCTCGGCGTCGGTCGACGGGACGCCGACGAAGTCGGTCTTGGTGATCATCGCTCCTCCTCCTGGAAGTGGCCGGTGAGCGGCAAACTTTAGTGTCTGCACGAGAACCCCCGCGCACGCTTGGACGGCGCCGGACACACTTCGCGGGGCGTCGTCCTCGGTCGGCCAAATGGCGCTGCCATTCGGCCTCCCTGCGTCCTAGCCCCGCTCGGTCCGGCACTCGCCGGTCGCACACGCGGGTTTTCGGGCAGACACTTAGACTGGCTTAAGTGCCTCGCCGGATCGACACGCTGTTGTCGCCGCGCCTCCGCGCCGCGGCCCTGATGCCTGCCGCCGTCCTCACCGTCCACCAGCTGCGCTTTCTGCTGGCCTTCGGCTCGGGAAGCGGCCAGGAGCTGGAGAAGGAGGGACACCAGTACCTGAGTGCGCTGGCGGCGCCGATCGCGATGTCGGTGGCGATCGTCGTCGGCCTCTTCTTCGCCCGCCTGGCGAGCACCTGGCGGGTCGGCGCGACAGGGCGGGATCGCGTCGCGGGCGCCTCGGCGCGCGGCGGGCCCGAGGCGCTGCCACGCTTCGGCTTCCTGCGCCTCACCCTCTCGATCGGCGCTGCGGTCCTCGCCATCTACTCGTGCCAAGAGCTGCTCGAGGGGATGCTCTCGACCGGCCACCCGGGCGGCTTCGAGGGCGTCTTCGGCGACGGTGGCTGGTGGTCGGCGCCGCTCGCCCTCGCCTGTGGGATCGTCGTCGCCGCGGCCCTGCGCGGGGCGCGCGCCGCGATTCGCTGGGTCGCCGCCCGTCGTCGCCGTCCCAAGCCTTCACATCGGCGCCCGGCGCCCGCGCCCCGACCCCGTCGCCTTGCCCTGCCGCGGCCCGTGCCGCTGGCGAGCGCCGGGGCGGGCCGCGCTCCGCCTCTCCTGGTCTAACCGCCGAAACACCACCAAGGAGAACCGATGAGGAGCGCCAGATGGGCGCTGCCCGTCGCCGCGATCGCACTCGCGCTCGCGTGCGCGCTGGCACCCGCCCATGCCCTCGCCCACGGGGGCAACCCGAATTACCGGTCGGAAATCGACTCGTTCACGCCGCCGCTGCCCAGCGACGTCTCGATCGAAGTCCTCGACTACGACAGCTACCTGCAGCTGCTGGACCAGCACGGCCACGAAGTCGTGCTCTACGGCTACGACGGCGAGCCGTACGCGCGGATCGAGAAGGATGGCACCGTGCAGGTTAACCAGCGCTCGCCGGCTACCTACCTCAACGACAGTCGCTTCGGCGAAGTGACGGTGCCACCGAGCGCCGACCCGAAGGCGGCGCCGGAATGGAAGACGGTCGACACCTCGGGGACGTTCATCTGGCACGACCACCGCATGCACTACATGTCGCGCTCGCTGCCGCCTAACGTCAAGGACACCGCGAAGAAGACCAAGGTCTTCGACTACGAGGTCCCGATGTCGATCGACGGTAAGAGGACCGTTCTCCACGGGACGCTCTGGTGGGTCGGCAGCCAGGGGACCTCGAAGCTGCCGTTCCTGATCGCGGCGGTGGTGATCGTCCTCGGTGGCGGCTCCCTCGTGCTCTGGGTCCGGCGGCGACGGGACCACGATGGCGACGATCCTGGAACGGGCGGGCGCCCGAAGCCCGGCGAGCCGGTGGGGGAGGCCTGGTAGATGCTCCGCCGGTCCCTGCCGATCGCGATCGCCCTCCTCCTGCTGGCGCCCGCGGCGGCGAGCGCGCACGCGCGCCTCGAAGGGACCAGCCCGCCGCAGGGCGCGGTGGTGAAGAAGGAGCCGAGCGCGGTGGTCTTCGAATTCGACGAGCCGGTCGAGGGGAACTTCGGCGCGGTCCGGGTCTACGACGCCGCGGGCGACCGGGTCGACGAGGGCGACGCCTTCCACCCGAACGGCGAAGGGCCGAAGCTCGGCGTCCACCTGAAGCCGGGCCTGCCCGACGGTAGCTACACCGCCACCTACCGCGTCGTCTCCGCCGACGGTCACATCGTCTCCAGCGGCTACGTCTTCTCGATCGGCAAGGCGGGCGCGGCGCCCGCCGAGTCGGTCGGCGAACTGATCGGCGGAAGCGGCAACGGCAAGGTGACCGAGGTCGCCTACGGGATCGCCCGCGGGCTCGAGTACGCGGCGATCGCCCTGGCGGTCGGCGGCGTCGCCTTCCTGTTCCTTTGCTGGCTCCCCGCGCTGGGTGCCGCGACCGGGGTGGAGGAGGGATCGCGACGATCGGCCGCTGCGGCATTCGCGCGCCGCCTGCGGCTGATCCTCTGGATCGCCGCCGCCCTCGGCCTCCTCGCGACCGCCGCCCAGATCGTCCTCGAGGGCGCCGAGGCGGCAGGAGTCTCGGGCTTTTCAGCTCTCACCAAGACGATCGTCGAAGAGACCCTGGAAACGAACTTCGGCACCGTCTGGGGCTTCGCCTTCCTTGCTTGGCTGGCGGTCGCCCTGTTGGTGCCGCTCGTGGGCGGGTCAGGGGATCCCCGAACGAACCTCCCTGCTGTTCGTGAGAGAGGGGGTCCCCTGACCCGCCCCCTCGGAGCACTCCTGATCGCGATCCCTCTCGTCTACTTGATCCTCTGCCCAGCTCTGGCCGGCCACGGCTCCTCCCAATCCCCTGTCGCCCTCAACTTCCCGGTCAACGCGATCCACGTGGCCGCGATGGCGATCTGGCTCGGCGGCCTTGCCGCGCTCCTCCTCGTCCTGCCCGCCGCGACCCGCGCCGCCACCACGCCCGCCGACCGCGGCCGGCTCCTCGCCGGGCCCCTCGCCCGCTTCTCGACCGTCGCCCTGGCGATGGTCGGGCTGATCATGGCCACCGGCCTGATCCAGGCCTACGTCTACGTCCGCCACCTCGGCGACCTCTTCTCGACTGGCTACGGTCGCGCCGTCCTGGCCAAGTTCCTGCTGCTGCTCTGCGTGATGGCGGTCGCCGCCTACAACCGGCGCTCCTCGGTACCGCGGCTGGAGGCAAGCGCCGCGCGCGGCGAGGCCCCCGGCCGGCCCGGCGTCCTCCTGCGCCGGGCGATCCGCGGCGAGGTCGCGCTGCTCGCGGTGGTCCTCGGCGTCACCGCGGCGCTGGCGAGCTACGCCCCACCGATCGCCGCCGAGGCGGGCCCGTTCTCGATCATGACGACGGCGGGCCCGACCACGCTGGAGATGGACGTCGACCCGGCCATGGTCGGCGCCAACCAGATCCACGTCTACTTCTTCGACGCGAAGACCGGCGCCCAGTACACGAAGGGCAAGGAACTGACGGTCACCGCGATGCAGCACGAAAAGGGCATCGGGCCGCTGCCGCTGAAGGTCGAGCACGCCGGTCCAGGCCACTACGTCGTCCAGGACGCGTTGCTGAACGTGCCGGGCGAATGGGAGATCGAAGTGACCCTGCGGATCTCCCAGTTCGACGAGTTCGCGAAGAAGGTCGAGGTGCCGGTCCGGTGAGCGGGGCGATCTCGACCACCCGCGGTGGGGGCCGATCGGAGGCGCGACCGTGACCTTCGTCTATTACGCCCTGCCCGCGCTGGCGCTCCTCGTCGCGCTGCTCCTCGGCCGCTACCCGGGCGAGCGCCTGATCGCCGCCGCCGGGCGCCGCCGCCGAGCGTCCCACGCCGCCGCCGCGGTACCGACGCCGCGCCATCTCCCCTTCGCTCGCTCCCGTCTGCCGCGGGGCAGCGCTCTGCTCGGCGCCGCCCTCGCGGGTCGCGCGCCGCCGTCGGCACGCCCTGCCGCCTTCCACGGCGGCCTTGACGCAAACGCGAGGAAAGGATTCGGATGAAGGCCAAGACGCTGATTCCGGCCGCGCTGCTCGCGCTGGCTCTGCTCGCCCCCGCGGCGGCGCAGGCCCACGTGACGGTGCAGCCGAACGAAGCCCCCGAAGGGGCCTACACCGTGCTCGACGTGCGGGTGCCGAACGAGACCGACGACGCCAACACGACCAAGGTCGAAGTCCAGCTCCCGGAAGGGTTCGGCGACGTCTCCTACCAGGCGGTCCCCGGCTGGAACGTGAAGGTCGTCCACGACAAGCTGAAGGTGCCGATCCAGACCGACGACGGGCCGGTCACCGAAGGCGTGCGGGAGGTGATCTTCAACGGCGGCAAGCTGCCGCCGGGGGAGTTCCAGGACTTCCCGCTGTCGGTGCAGATCCCCGGCAAGGCCGGCGAAGAGCTGACCTTCAAGGCGGTCCAGACCTACGACAACGGCGAAGTCGTCCGCTGGATCGGCGCTCCGGAAACCGAACACCCGGCGCCGCAGGTGCTGGTCACGGCGCCGACGGAACCGGGTCAGATGACGACCGCGGCGCGGTCGGGCGGCGGCTCTGCGGCAAGCGCCGAAGAATCGAATGAAGCGAGCCAAGCGTCGAGCTCCGGCGGCTCCCGCGACAAGGGCCTCGCGATCGCCGCCCTGGTCGTCGCCGTCATCGCCCTGCTCGCCGCCGCCGCGGCGATCTTCGGCGGTCGCCGGAGGACGGCGTGAGACGAAACGGTCCTGTGGAGACTTGCTCGGCCATCGGCCGAGCAAGTCTCCACGCCCTACGGCAGCCCCGGGTCGAAGCTCACCGACCAGACGCTCATCCCCGCCTCGGGGATGAGCGTCACGGCGTGCGCCCCGTGACGCTCGTGTGCCGCCAGCTCGTAGATCCCCGGCCCGGGGATCTCGAGCCCGCCGCGGTCCTCGCCGTCGACCGCCACGCCGAGCGTCCCGCGACCCTCGACCGTCGCCCAGGCGCCGCCCGCCTCGTATTCGACGACCAGCTCGTCGGCCCCCTCACCTGCGACCCACGGCGCCTCCCAGCCGCCGCCGGGAAAGACCTCGGCGCTCGGCGCCATCACCCGCGCGCCCGGCGCGTCCTCGGGGCGCAGCGGCGCCATCGGGTCGGGCAGCGGCCGCAGGGCGTCGGCCTCCCGCAGCTCTTCCTGGATCGCCATCTCGGTCCCCAGGTAGTCGCCCTCGCCGAAGTGGACCCAGCTGAGCGCCCCACCCATCGCCCAGAGGAAGAGGCTCGGCCAGCCTTCGCAGCCGTAGGTCATCCAGAGGTCGCGGCGCGCGTCGATCGCGACCGGGAACTCGACCCCGAGCCGTCCCAGCCCGGCCGCCACCGCGTCGCGGCCGGCGCCGAACTCGAAGCGCGGCGCCTGCACGCCGATCACCGAGAGGCCCGCCGCGCCGTAGCGCCGCGCCCACTCGCCCAGGTAGGGGAGGGTGCGCACGCTGTTCAGCTGCGCGAAATCGAGGAAGTGGACGATCGCCGGGCCGCCCGCGGTCAGCGCCGGCATCGAGTCCGGTTCGGCGCCGATCCACTCGAGGTCGGTAGGCAGGTCGGGGGCGGCGATGTTGTCGCGTCCGGGGCGCACGGGCCGCGGAGGCTATTCCGATGATCCCGGCGCTGCCCTTCGCCCACGCCCTCGTCGCCAAGCAGGACCTGCCGCTCCCCGCCTGGCTCTTCGCCTGGGGGGCGTCGATCGTCCTCGTCGCCTCCTTCTTCGCCCTCTCCGCCGCCTGGCGCAAGCCGCTGTTCGAGGAGGAGCGCTGGCGCCCCTCCGCCGCCTGGCTGACCGGCGTCCTGCGCTCCTGGCCGCTGCAGGTCCTCTGCGGCGGGCTCGCCGTCTTCCTGCTCGGGGTGGGCATCTACTCCGGCATCCACGGCACCGAAGCGCCCGACCGCAACTTCGCGATCACCTTCTTCTTCGTCACCGTCTGGATCGGCTTCCCGTTCGCCTCGGCGCTCCTCGGCAACGTCTTCCCGGTCTTCAACCCGTGGCGGGCGATCGCGCGCGCCGCCGGTGGCGCCTACGGCGCGCTCGCCCGCCGCCCGCTCCCGCACGTCGCCTACCCGGAGAAGCTCGGCCGCTGGCCCGCCGCCGTCGGCCTGCTCGGCTTCGTCTGGCTCGAGGTCGTCTACGGTTCGAGCGGCGGCGTCGCGATCGGCCTCGAACCGCACGCGGCGGGCGTCGCCGCCTGCGTCTACAGCGTCTACACGCTGGCGATGATGGGCCTCTTCGGCACCGAGGTCTGGTGCGCCCGCGGCGAGATCTTCTCGGTCTACTTCGGGATGTTCTCCGAGCTCGCCCCGTTCGGCGAGAAGGACGGCCGCATCGGCCGCCGCCGCCCGCTTGCCGCGGCGGCGCACTGGGCGACCAGCGTCCCCGGCTCGACCGCCGTGGTGATCGCCTCGATCGCCACCACCAGCTTCGACGGGGCCGAGGACGGTGCCTACAAATCGGGCCTGGAAAGCGTCGGCAAGTGGATCGAAGGGATCGGCTTCGGGCCGCTGGCGACGATCCGGATCACCGACACCCTCTTCATGGCGGCCACCGTCCTCGCGGTCGGCGGCGTCTACATGCTCGGGGTGAAGGGGATGCGCTCGGTGCCCGGCGCGCCCGCCTTCCGCACGCTGCAGCGCGGCTTCGCCCACTCGCTGATCCCGATCGCGCTCGCCTACCTGGTCGCCCACTACTTCAGCCTCTTCGTCTACCAGGAGCAGGCCCAGTTCACCTACCTGCTGTCGGACCCGCTGGGGACCTCGACGACGGACCTCTTCGGCACCGCCGAATACGGGATCGACTTCAGCGCCCTCAGCCCCAACGTCATCTGGTACGTCCAGGTGGCGGCGCTGATCGTCGGCCACGTGCTGGGGCTGACCCTTGCCCACGACCGGGCGCTGGTCTACTGGCCCGACTACCGCCGTGCCTCGCGCTCGCAGTACTGGATGCTCGCGGTGATGGTCGCCTTCACCTGCTTCGGCCTCTACCTGCTCTCGGTGGGAGGCGCCTGATGGCGGATTCGACGAGCGCCCTCGCCCTCCCGCTCGCCCACGTCGGCCACTGGCTGTGGATCTTCTACGTGCTGCCGGTGCTGATCGTGATCGGCGGCATCATCCGCTCCACCCGCGCCGAGAAGAAGCGCGAACGCGAGGAGGCGCAGAAGAAGCGCTAGAGGATCTCGCCGAGGCGCGCCTCGAGCGCGGCCGAGATCTCGTCCCGGACCGGGCCCTCGGCGAGCCGTTCGACCAGCGCCTCGAGGAAGCCTTCGATCACCAGTGACTTCGCTGCCGCCGCGCCGAGTCCGCGCGAGGTGAGGTAGAAGAGCTGGTCCTTGTCGACCTGGGCGATCGCCGCGGCGTGGGTGCAGCGGACGTCGTCGGCGAGGATCTCGAGGCCCGGGATCGCATCGGCATGCGCCTCCGGCGAGAGCAGCAGGTTGCGGCTCTCCTGGAAGGCGTCGGTCTGCTGGGCGCCCGGGTCGACCTTGATCATCCCGCGCCAGACCGCGGTCGACCCCTTCGCCAGCACCCCGCGGAAGGCGAGGTCGGAGTTGGTGTTGGGCGCCGCGTGCTCCTGCGTCGTGTCGTAGTCGAGGTGCTGGCCGGGGCCACCGGCGTAGCCGCCGGTCACCCGCGCCTCGGAGCCCTGGCCCGCCAGCTTGGTCTCCATCCGCACCTTGCCGCGCCCCGAGCCGAAGCCGAGCGCCGACCAGTCGAGCCGCCCGTCGCGCTCGACCTGGGCCCGCTGGGTGGCGAAGATCCAGGCCTTCTCGGAGATGTCCTGGGTGTTGACGTAGCGCAGCGTCGCGGCCTGGCCGACCGAGAGCTCGACCACCGAGTTGAGCAGCGCGTCGACCTCGTCGCCGGGCGAGGACCAGTGCTCCCAGACCTCCGCTTCGGCGCCCTCCTCGAGCACGATCAGCGTGCGCCAGCTGACCGCGGTGCCGCTCTCGGCGACCGGGACCTCGATCCGCACCGGCTCCGCCAGCTTCACCCCGCGCGGCACGTGCACCAGCACGCCGTCGCGCCAGTCGGCCTCGTTGCGGGCCACGAACGGGTCCTCCACGGGCACCAGCGACCCGAGCGCCACCTCGAGCAGCTCCCCGTGCGACTCGATCGCCGCGGCCAGCGAGATCACCGTCGCGCCCTCGCCGCCGCTGACCTCGACGTCGGCATCGGCGCCGCTGTAGGCGGCGAGGTCGAGGCTCGCCAGGTCGGTGAATTCCCAGCCCTTGACCTTGTGGTCGGGGAGGGGGAGGGTCTCGATCAGCGCGGCGCCCTTCTGGCGCCGCTGCTCCAGCCAGGCCGGCTCGACGGCGAGCTCAGCCAATGGAACCCTCCATCTGCAGCTCGATCAGCCGGTTGAGCTCGACCGCGTACTCCATCGGCAGTTCCTTGGTGACCGGCTCGATGAACCCATTGACGATCATCTTCGAGGCCTCCTCCTCGTCGAGCCCGCGGCTCTGCAGGTAGAAGAGCTGCTCGTCGCCGATCTTCGACACGGTCGCCTCGTGGCCGACGTCGGCGTCGTTCTCGTCGATGCGGATCGTCGGGTAGGTGTCGGAGCGCGAGTCCTCGTCGAGGAGCAGCGCGTCGCAGACCACCTTCGAGCGCGATTCGCTCGCCCCGTCGGCGATTTCCATCAGCCCGCGGTAGGTCGCCCGACCGCCGTCCTTGGAGATCGACTTGGAGAAGATCGAGGAGGACGTCTTCGGCGCCGCGTGGATGATCTTGCCGCCCGCGTCCTGGTGCTGGCCCGCCCCGGCGAAGGCGATCGAGAGGATCTCGCCGTGGGCTTCCTCGCCCAGCAGGTAGATCGACGGGTACTTCATCGTCAGTTTCGAGCCGAGGTTGCAGTCGACCCACTCCATCGTCGCCTTTTCGTGCGCGACCGCGCGCTTCGTGACGAGGTTGTAGACGTTCTGCGACCAGTTCTGCACGGTCGTGTAGCGGATCCGCGCGCCCGGCTTGGCGATCAGCTCGACGACCGCGGAGTGCAGCGAGTCGGACGAGTAGGTCGGCGCGGTGCAGCCCTCGATGTAGTGGACGTCGGCGCCCTCCTCGGCGATGATCAGCGTGCGCTCGAACTGGCCCATGTTCTCGGTGTTGATCCGGAAGTAGGCCTGCAGCGGCATCTCCACCGTGACCCCGGCGGGGACGTAGACGAAGGAGCCGCCCGACCAGACCGCCGAGTTCAGCGCCGCCAGTTTGTTGTCGTTGGGCGGGATCACCGTGGCCCAGTACTCGCGCACCAGGTCCTCGTGTTCGCGCAGCGCGCTGTCCATGTCGGTGAAGATCACGCCCTGCGCCTCGAGTTTCTCGTTCACCTGGTGGTAGACGACCTCGGACTCGTACTGGGCGCCGACGCCGGCGAGGAATTTGCGCTCCGCCTCCGGGATCCCGAGCCGGTCGAAGGTGTATTTGATGTCCTCCGGCACCTCCGACCAGTCGCGCGAGTTCGTCTCTGACGCCCGCACGAAGTAGTGGATGTCGTCGAAGTCGATCTGCTCGAGGTCGCCGCCCCAGGTCGGGGTCGGCCGCGATTCGAAGTGCTCGAGCGCCTTCAGCCGGAAGTCGCGCATCCACTGCGGCTCGTCCTTGAACTCGGAGATCGTCTCGACGACCTCTCTGGAGAGTCCCTTCGGAGCTTTGTAGGCGTAGCCGGTCTCGGGGTCGTTGAAGCCGAACTTCTCCTTGTAGTCGGCGTTGATCCCGGCAAGCTCTCGTTTCTCGGCAAGTACCTCGGGCGACGTAGCCATGTTCTTATGCAACCTCCAGGGTGACGGTGTCGTCCACGACGGCGGCCGCGAACGTCTTCACCGGCTTGAATGCGGGGAGCGTCTTCGGTCTGCCGGTGGTCAGGTCGAAGAGGGAGCCGTGGCGCGGGCACTCGACCGTGCAGGCGGCCTGGTCGAACTCGCCCTCGGCGAGCGGCCCGTCGTCATGCGAGCAACGGTCCTCGATCGCGTACAGCGTGCCGTCGCAATTGAAGACGCCGATCTTCATCCCGTCGTGCTCGACGAGGCGCCTCGCGCCGGGCGGCAACTCGGCCACCGGGCAGACTGAGATCGTGGTTCCTGCGGTATCGGTCAAGAGGACCTTCCTCCGGGGCGGCTCAGGAACCCCGGGTTGAGACGAAGGTGAAATTTAAACCTACTTGCAGGGTCGGATTTTACAGATCGCGGCCGTTGCGCCCCTGCCTGCCGCTGAGAGTTCCAGGTGGATTTCACGACTTGGCGATGAAATTGGGACGGTCGGGTGGTCTTATGGGACGAGGAACCCCTTCGAGAGGAGCGAGTGATGAGCGAGAGAACCAGCTACGAACCCGGCACCCCGTGCTGGGTCGAACTCGGCGGCACCCCCGACATCGAGGCCAGCGAGCGCTATTACCGCGAGCTGCTCGGCTGGGAGATCCCCGAGCAACCCAACTCGGCCGAACTCGGCGGCTACCGGCGGGCGAAGCTGAACGGCAAGGACGTCGCCGGCGTCTCGCCGCAGATGGAAGAGAACCAGCCCTGCCACTGGGCCACCTACGTCTCGGTCGCCGACGCCGACGCGACCCTCGTCGCGGTGCGCGACGCGGGCGGCCAGGTGATCGTCGAGCCGCTCGACGTGATGGGGATGGGCAAGATGGCCGTCTTCGCCGACCCGACCGGCGCCGTCTGCGGGATCTGGGAGCCGGGCACCTTCGTCGGCGCCGAGCTGGTCAACGAGGACGGCACCTTCGGCTGGAACGAACTCGGCACCCGCGACGTGCCCGCCGCCCGCGAGTTCTACGGCAAGGTCTTCGGCTGGACCGTGGAAGAGCAGGAGATCCCGGGCATGGGCACCTACCACATCTGGAAGGACGGCGAGCACACGCGCGGCGGGATGATGGACATCACCGGCATGGCCCCCGACGAGACTCCCTCGAGCTGGCTCGTCTACTTCACCGTCCCCGACGCCGACGCGGCGGTGGAGACGACGAAGGCGGCGGGCGGCCAGTTGGTCAACGGCCCGGCCGACATCCCGGTCGGCCGCCTCGCCGTCCTGACCGACCCCCAGGGCGCTTTCTTCGCGGTGATGGCGCCGACCGACGAGACGCGCGAAAACGCGCCGTAAGCCCAGACTCCCAAAGGAGAAGAACGATGAGCAAAGTGACGAGCTACGTGCCGGGCACGCCCTCCTGGGTCGACCTGGCGAGCGCCGACATCGACGCCTCGGCCGCCTTCTACGCCAACCTGCTCGGCTGGGACGCGTCCGAGCAGCCGAACTCGGCCGAAATGGGCGGCTACCGCCGCGCCGAGCTCGACGGCGACGCGGTCGCCGGGATGATGCCGCTGCAGCAACCGAGCCAGCCGGCGGTCTGGTCGACCTACATCTCGGTCGAGGACGCCGAGGCGACCGCGGCCAAGGTGAGCGCCGCGGGCGGCTCGGTGATGTTCGAGCCGATGGACGTGATGGACCTCGGCCGGATGGCCGTCTTCGCCGACCCCGGCGGCGCCGCCTTCGGCGTCTGGCAGCCGGGAACGTTCGCCGGCGCCGGCCGCGTCAACGAGGCGGGCGCGATCACCTGGAACGAGCTCGGCACCCGCGACCCAAAGGGGGCGAAGGAGTTCTACGGCGCCGTCTTCGGCTGGAAGGCGAAAGAGCAGAAGATGCAGCGCAACGAGGGCGAGCCGGGACCGGAGACCTACGTCGAGTTCCTGCGCGCCGCCGACGACCGCTCGATCGCCGGGATGATGGACATCGGCGGCATGCTGCCCGACGAGGTCCCCGCCCACTGGCTCGTCTACTTCGGCGTCGCGGACGCCGACGCGGCGGTGGAGAAGGTGAAGGCCGCGGGCGGCACGGTCAACTTCGGCCCGGTGACGATCGACGCCGGTCGCTTCGCCGTGGTCAGCGAGCCGAACGCCCCGATGGCGGCCTTCGCCGTGATCGCCCAGCCCTAGTCAGAATCCAGCTCCGGTCAGAAGAATCAGATCGCTCCCGTATGCGCATAGCGCATACGGGAGCGATCCAAACGTCCTGAGCGGTTAGAAGGTCGCCGCTTCGGTCGGGTCGCCGACCTCGCCCTCGTCCTCCCATTCGGCGGGCTGACCGAGGGCGGCGGACTTGACGATCTTCAGCCCGAGCATCGCGCACTTCATCCGCGTCGCCGAGATGTCGATCCCGAGCAGCTCGAGCACGTACTCCTTCGGCAGCCGCAGCACTTCCTCGCGCGTCTTGCCGACCAGCTCGTCGGTGAGCAGCGAGGTGGCCGCGGTCGAGATCGCGCAGCCCTTGCCCTCGAAGGCAACCTCGGCGACCCGGTCCTCGGCGTCGAGCTTGATCGTCACGTGCTGCTCGTCGCCGCAGAACGGGTTGGTGTCCTCGTACTCGAGGTCGGCACCCTCGACGACCCCGAAGTTATGGGGCCGCTTGTAGTGCTCGAGGATCTGGTCGCGGTAGAGCTCGTCCATGGTTCGAGGCTAGCGAAGCGTCGTGCGCGTCCTCACAGCCCGAAGACGCGGCGGGCGTCTTCGAGGCCGTCGACCAGGCGGTCGATCTCCTCGGTCGTGGTGTAGACGCCGAAGCTGGCGCGGGCCGTGGCGGCGACGCCGAGGCGCTCCATCAGCACCTGCGCGCAGTGGTGGCCGGCGCGGACGGCGACGCCGTGGCGGTCGAGGATCTCGGAGACGTCGTGGGCGTGGACGCCCTCGAGCTCGAAGGAGACCGGGCCGAGGCGCTCCGGGCCGCGGGGGGGACCGAAGACCTTCAGGCCGGGGACCTCGGCGAGCGCGCCGAGGGTGTAGTCGGCGATCGCCCGCTCGTGGTCGCGGACCGCCTCCATCCCGAGCTCCTCGTCAAGCCACGCGAGCGCCGCGCCCATCCCGATCGCCTGCGCGATCGCCGGGGTGCCCGCCTCGAAGCGCGCCGGCACGTCGGCGTAGGTGGTCCCCTCCCGCGTCACCTTGCGGATCATCGAGCCGCCGCCGAGGAAGGGTGGCATCTCCCGCAGCAGGTCGAGCCGGCCCCAGAGCGCGCCGATGCCGGTCGGCCCGTAGAGCTTGTGGCCGGTGATCGCGTAGAAGTCGACTCCCAGCGCCGCCACGTCGAGCGGCAGCTTCGGCGCCCCCTGGGCGCCGTCGGCGACCACCACCGCACCCGCCTCGTGGGCCATCGCGGCGATCTCGGCGAGCGGGTTCTCGGTGCCGAGCACGTTGGAGACCTGGGTGACCGCGAGTACCTTCGGGCCGCGTTCGAGCAGCGCCCGCAAGGCGTCGAGGTCGAGCAGCCCCTCCGCGTCGATCGGCGCCCAGTCGATCTCCGCCCCGACCCGCTCGGCCAGCTGCTGCCAGGGCACGACGTTCGAGTGGTGCTCCATCTCGGTGAGCAGGACCCGGTCGCCGGCGCCGACGTTGGCGTCGCCCCAGGCGCGCGCCACCAGGTTCAGCGCCTCGGTCGCGTTGCGGACGAAGACGACCTCGCGCCGGTCGGCGGCGCCGATGTGGCGGGCGACGGTGTCGCGGGCGCCCTCGTAGGCGGCCGTCGCCTCGGCCGAGAGCGTGTGCGAGCCACGGTGGACGTTGGAGTGGTGGTGTCGCTCGTAGTCGTCGACCGCCTCGATCGAGGCGAGCACCCGCTCCGCGGAGGCGCCGCTGTCGAGGTAGGCGACCGGGGCCCCGCCGATCTCACGGGCGAGCAGTGGGAACTGCTCGCGCACCCGCGCGATCGGGAAGGTCTCGGCCGTGACGGTCATGCCGGCGCCCCGACCTCCTCGCGGATCCAGCCGTAGCCTTTCTCCTCCAGGATCCCGACCAGCTCCGGCCCGCCGTCCTTGACGATCCGGCCCTCGAACATGATCGAGACCTTGTCCGGCTTCACCATGCGGAGGATGCGCTGGTAGTGGGTGATGATCAGCACGCCCATGTCGGGCCCGGCGAACTTGTTGACGCCGTCGGCAACGGTCCGCAGCGCGTCGATGTCGAGGCCCGAGTCGGTCTCGTCGAGCACTGCGATCTCCGGTCGCAGCAGCGCCAGCTGCAGCAGCTCCATCCGCTTCTTCTCGCCGCCCGAGAAGCCGTCGTTCAGGTAGCGGCTGGAGAAGTCTTTGGGGATGTTCGCCAGCTCCATCGCCCCTTGGGCGACGCGGGCGAAGTCTTTGATCTTGATCTGGTCCTCGCCGCGCGCCTCGCGCTGGGCGTTGATGATCATCCGCAGGTACTTGGAGACGGAGACGCCGGGGATCGCGACCGGGTACTGGAAGGCCATGAAGAGGCCCGCCTGCGAGCGGTCCTCGGGGGCGGCCTCGGTGATGTCCTCGCCCTTGAAGGTGATCGTGCCCTCGGTGACCTCGTAGGCGGGGTGGCCCATGATCACGTTGGCGAGGGTCGACTTGCCCGACCCGTTCGGCCCCATCAGGGCGTGGACGCGGCCCTTCTCGACGTCGAGGTCGAGGCCTTTGAGGATCTGCTTGTCCTCGATCTTGACGTGCAGGTTGCGGATCTCCAGCTCAGCCATTTCGCTCCGTTTCTGGGGTCTTGCGGAAAGTTCGGGGGGTTGCTCTCGCCTCGGCGGGCGTTCACGCGGCGTGGATGACGGTCGCCCGACCGCGGCCCGCCGTGGGGTGCGGGTGCGGGGTCGAGAACTCGACCAGCTCCGCCAGCGTGGTGCCGGCCAGCGCCTTGGTGACGCCGTTCTGCACCCGCGTCCAGAGCAGCTTGGTCGAGCAGGCCCGGTCGCCGTCGCCCTCGTGCGAGCAAAGGACCCGGCCCTCGGGCGTCTCGTGGAAGCACTCCATCGGCGCGATCTGGCCTTCGAGCGCCTGCACCACCGCGTCCATCGTGATCTCCGTCGCCGGCTTGGCGAGGCGGTAGCCGCCGTGGGCGCCGCGGGTCGAGGTGACCAGGCCGGCCTTGCGCAGCTTGGCGACCAGGTGCTCGAGATAGGAGAGCGGCAGGCGCTCCGCTTCGGCGACCGAATTGAGCGAGATCGGGGTCGACCCGGGTTGGCGACCGAGCTCGATCATCAGGCGCACGCCGTACTCGGCTTTGGTCGAGAACAACATCAAGACGAAATCCTACCGGAGAGCTAGGCTTTGCTGGCTGCTAGGGCTCGATCAGGCCCCGCCGGATGGCGTAGCGGACCAGCTCGACCCGGTCCCGCATCCCCAGCTTGCGCATCGCGTTGGCGCGGTGGTTCTCGACCGTCTTCTCCGACAGGTGCAGCAGCTCGGCGATCTGTTTGGTGGTGTTCGCCTCGGCGACGAGCTTGACGATCTCCTCCTCGCGCGGGGTCAGCTCCTCCTCGCCGGAGGAGCCGCGCTCGAGCACGTCCTTGATCAGCGTCCGCTGGGCCTCGGGGGAGAGGAACGGCTCGCCCCGCTCGACCGCGCGGATCGCCGCCAGCAGGTCGGTGTCGGCCTGCGCCTTCAAGACGTAGCCGGAGGCCCCCGCCTTCAGCGCCTCGAAGAGGTAGCGCTCGTCGTCGTGCATGGAGAGGATCAGCACCGCCACCTCGGGCGCCTGCCGCTTGATCTCGCGGGTCGCCTGCAGGCCGGTCAGGTTCGGCATTTTGACGTCGAGGATCGCCAGGTCGGGCCGCTCGCGCACCGCCAGATCGCGCGCCGCCGCCCCGTCCGCTGCCTCGGCGATCACCTCGATGTCGGGCTGGCGCTCGAGCAGCAGCCGCAGCCCGGACCGCACGATCCCGTGGTCGTCGGCGATCAGCACCCTCATCGGGAAGCCCTCATCAGGACGATTCTGCCGGGACCGTGAGGCGGACCGTGGTGCCGGCCTCGGGGCGGGACTCGATCGTCAGCTCGCCGCCGACCAGCAGTGCGCGCTCGCGCATGCCGCCGATGCCGAGGCCGCGCTCGGATTCGGCGAAGGCGAAGCCGCGGCCGTCGTCGGCGACGGTGAGCTCGACCCCCTCGGGGCCGCGGCGGAGCGCCACCCTGACCCGGGCGGCGCCGGAGTGGCGGGCGGCGTTCGAGAGCGCCTCCTGGGCGACCCGGTAGACGACCAGCTGCACGTCGTCGGAGAGGTCGGAGAAGTCGCCGTCGACGGCGATCGTCGCCTCCACCTCGCCCTCGCCGAGACGGTCGACCAGCCCCGCGATCGCCGCTGCCAGGCCGAGGTCGTCGAGCGCGGTGGGGCGGAGCTGGCGGGCCAGCGAGAGCAGCTCGCGCATCGCCTGGTTGGCGAGCGCCTTGGTCTCCGCCAGCTCCGGCTCGAGCGCCGGCGGCGCCTCGGCGCGCGCCGCCTCCAGCCGCAGCAAGAGGCCGGTCAGCGACTGGTTGACCTCGTCGTGGAGGTCGCGCGCGACCCGCGCCCGCTCCTCCTCCTGCGCCCGCAGCGCGGCCGAGCCGGCCCGCCGCCGCTCCGCTTCGAGGCGTCGCATCATCCGCAGGAAGGCGAGCTCGAGCCGCTCTACCTCCTCGGTCTCGCCGACCCCGTCGATCGAGCTGGGGAGGAGGGACCCGGGGCGGGAGAGGTCGACCTTCTCCATCTCGTCGATCAGGTCCTCGAGCGGGACGAAGCGGCGGCGCAGCAGGATCACGTTGCCGGTCGCGCCCGCCGCGACGGCGAGGATCGCCAGCACGACCACCTCGCCCGCCTCGAGCCCGGCCACCGCCCCGGCGACGATTGCCACCGCCCCGAGCAGCACGGTGTTGACGACCACCACCTGGGTGAAGAGAGCCCTTCTTCGCACCGCCCAAGCCTAGGCGCCGCCGCGCCCTCCCTCGGTCGGCGCCCTCCCTCGGCGCGTGCCCGCGCCTACTCTGGGTACCGGTGTCAGTCGGCGCGCTTGGCGGCGTGGCGGCGGGTGTAGAGCTTCTCCCGCATCTCCATCGCGCCGGGATGGCCGGCGCCGGGCCAGGGGGTCAGCAGCAGGAGCAGCCGGGCGTCGCTGCGGGCGAGCACCCGGTGGCGTTCGCGCGGCTCGAACTCGACCAGCAGCCCCGGCCCGCCCACTTCCGTGCCGCGTCCGCCGTCAACCTCGATCTCGCCGCTCACGACGACGAGGAAGGCCCGCTCGTGCACCTCGTGCTCGTCGAGGCTCTCGCCCGCCGCCAGGTCGAGGGCGATCACCCGCGCGTCATCGCTCGAAGAGAGGATCTCCGGCAGTCGCGGCTTCAACTCCAGGTCGCTCAGGTCCCAGCTCTGCAAGGTCTCTCCTTCCCGTCGTCCGGCCTCGCGGATCGCTCGCGCCGGATCCTCGCCGCGCCATCCTATCCAGGCGGCGAAGTTATTCCACTCTCGGTGGGTAAATCCCCCAATCGCCTTCGTTTCTGTGGTAGGAATCAGGGTGCGTTGTCGGATCGCTCCAATCCGCTGCTGGAGGCGCACCGCTATCTGCGGCGGGGGCCAATCTCGGAGGAGCGCTGGAGTCAACTGGTCGCCAAGGACCGTGACTGGGAGCGCTCCTACCGCGGCCGCTGGGCGCACGACAAGGTCGTCCGCTCGACCCACGGCGTCAACTGCACCGGCTCCTGCTCCTGGAACGTCTACGTCAAGGACGGGCTGATCACCTGGGAGTCGCAGGCCGTCGACTACCCCTCGCCGGGCGCCGAGATGCCCGACTACGAGCCCCGCGGCTGCCCTCGCGGCGCCTCTTTCTCCTGGTACACCTACTCGCCGCTGCGGGTCAAGTACCCCTACGTGCGCGGCCCGCTGCTGGAGATGTTCCGCGAGGCGCGCGAGCGGCTCGGCGACCCGGTCGACGCCTGGGCCGAGATCGTCGCCGACCCGGAGCGCTCGCGGCGCTACAAGCGCGCCCGGGGCAAGGGCGGCTTCGTCCGCGCCTCCTGGGAGGAGGCGGTCGAGATGATCGCCGCCGCCCACGTCCACACGATCAAGGCGCACGGGCCCGACCGGGTGATCGGCTTCTCGCCGATCCCGGCGATGTCGATGGCCTCCTACGCCGCCGGCTCCCGCTTCCTCTCGCTGATCGGCGGCGTCGTCCTCTCCTTCTACGACTGGTACGCCGACCTGCCGCCCGCCTCGCCGCAATCCTTCGGCGACCAGACCGACGTGCCCGAGTCGGGCGACTGGTGGAACGCCGGCTACCTGCTGGTCTGGGGGACCAACCTGCCGACCACCCGCACCCCCGACGCCCACTTCATGGTCGAGGCGCGCTACCGCGGCCAGAAGGTGGTCGTCGTCTCACCCGATTACGCCGAGCACACCAAGTTCGCCGACCACTGGCTGGCCGCCGAGCCGGGCTCCGACGGCGCCCTGGCGATGGCGATGGGCCACGTGATCCTGAAGGAGTTCTACGTCGAGCGCCAGGCGCCCTACTTCGCCGACTACGCCCGCCGCTTCACCGACCTGCCGCTGCTGGTGACGCTGCGCGAGCGTGACGGCGCCTACGTTCCCGACCGGCTGCTGCGCGCCTCCGACCTCGACGGCTCGGGCGGCGAGCCGGAGAACGCCGAGTGGAAGCCGGTGCTGATCGACGGCCGCGACGGCGAGCCGGCGGTGCCGAACGGCTCGGTCGGCCACCGCTACGGCGAGCCTGGCCGCTGGAACCTGAAGCTGGACGGGATCGAGCCCGTCCTCACCCTGATCGACCGTGCCGCCGAGGCGGTCGAGGTCGACCTGCCGCGCTTCGACGTCGGCGAGAGCGAAGGCGGCGAGTCGGTTCGCCGCGGCGTCCCGGCGATGCGGGTCGGCGGCCACCTGGTCACCACCGTGCTCGACCTCACCCTCGCCCACTACGGCGTCGCCCGCGAGGGCCTGCCGGGCACCTGGCCCGCCGGTTACGAGGACCCCCAGCCGGCGACCCCCGCCTGGCAGGAGCCGATCACCGGGGTCGAGGCGAAGCTGGTCGCGCGGGTGGCGCGTGAGTTCGCCCGCAACGCCGAGGTGACCGAGGGGCGCTCGATGATCGCGATGGGCGCCGGCACCAACCACTGGTTCCACTCCGACCAGGTCTACCGCACCTTCCTGGCGCTGGTGCAGCTGTGCGGCTGCGAGGGCGTCAACGGCGGCGGCTGGGCCCACTACGTCGGCCAGGAGAAGGTGCGGCCGCTGGCCGGCTGGCAGACCGTCGCCTTCGCGCTCGACTGGACGCGGCCCCCGCGCCACCAGTCGGGGACGCCGTTCTTCTACCTCGCCACCGGCCAGTGGCGCTACGAGCGCCACCGCCCCGAGGACCTCGCCTCGCCGCTCGGGCGCGGCCTCCTGGCGGGTCGCCACGTCGCCGACGTCAACGCGCTCGGGGCGCGGCTCGGCTGGCTGCCGTCCTACCCGAGCTTCGACCGCTCCACCCTGGAGCTGGTCGAGGAGGCCGAGGCGGCGGGCGTCGACCCGGCCGAGCACGTCGTCGCCGAGCTGCGGGCGGGCCGGCTGCGCTTCGCCTGCGAGGACCCCGACGCGCCCGGCAACGCGCCGAAGGTGATGACGGTCTGGCGCTCGAACCTGCTCGGCTCCTCGGGCAAGGGCCACGAGTACTTCCTCAAGCACCTGCTCGGCGTCCCCGACGCGGCCGTCCGCGCCGAGGAGTCGCCGCCGGAGCTGCGCCCCCGCGAGGTCGAGTGGCGCGAGGACGCGGGCGAGGGCAAGCTCGACCTGCTCACCACGATCGACTTCCGGATGACCAGCAACGCGCTCTTCTCCGACGTCGTCCTGCCCGCCGCTACCTGGTACGAGAAGGTCGACCTCTCGAGCACCGACCTGCACCCCTTCGTCCACACCTTCAACCAGGCGGTGCCGCCGCCCTGGGAGGCGAAGACCGACTGGGACGCCTTCGGCCGCGTCGCCGAGCGCTTCTCGGAGCTTGCCGCCCGCCACCTCGGCACCCGCCGCGACCTGCTCGCGGCGCCGCTCCTGCACGACACCCCCGACGAGATCGCCCAGCCGTTCGGCGAGGTGCGCGACTGGCGGGCGGGGGAGTGCGAGCCGATCCCCGGCAAGACGATGCCGAAGCTGATCGTGCACGAGCGCGACTACCCGGGCACCTACGAGCGCTGGAAGGCGCTCGGGCCGCTGGTCGAGGAGAAAGGGACCGCGGTCAAGGGGGCGAGCTGGGTGGCCGACCAGGAGGTCGTCGAGCTGGCGGCGAAGTGCGGGACCGTGCGCGGCGGCGTCGCCGACGGCCGCCCCTCGCTGGAGCGGGTCGAGGGGGCCTGCGAGGCGATCCTCGCCCTCTCCGGGACTACCAACGGCCGGCTCGCCGCCGCCGGGTTCCGCTCGCTGGAGAAGGCGACCGGGCTCGAGCTCGCCGACCTGGCCGGGCCCCGCGAGGGCGACCGGATCGAGCTGGCCGACGCGCGGGTGCAGCCGCGCACCGTGATCACCTCGGCCGAGTGGTCGGGGATCGAGGCTCACGGCCGCCGCTACGCACCGTTCACGGTCAACGTCGAGCGCGAGAAGCCGTGGCACACGCTCTCCGGCCGCATGCACCTCTACCTCGACCACGCCTGGATGCTCGAGCTCGGCGAAGGCCTGCCGGTCTACCGGCCGCCGCTGCGCCACCGGGCGATCTTCGGCGACCAGCGCCAGCAGGGCGACGGCGCCAACCCGCGCGAGCTGACCCTGCGCTATCTGACCCCGCACTCGAAGTGGTCGATCCACTCCGAGTACCAGGACAACATCCACATGCTGACCCTGTTCCGCGGCGGCGGCATGCTCTGGATCAGCCGCGAGGATGCCGAGGCGCTGGAGATCCGCGACAACGACTGGGTCGAGGCCTACAACCGCAACGGCGTCGTCGCCTGCCGGGCGACGGTCTCCCACCGCATCCCGGAGGGGACCTGCCTGATGTACCACGCCAAGGATCGTCACGTCGGCGTGCCGCTGACCGAGCTGGAAGGCAAGCGCGGCGGCACCGACAACTCGCTGACCCGGATCGTGATGAAGCCGACCCACTTCCTCGGCGGCTACGCCCAGTTCAGCTTCGGCTTCAACTACTACGGGCCGACCGGCTCCCAGCGCGACGAGGTGACCGTGCTGCGCAAGCGCGAGGCGGAGGTGGTGTACGAGTGAAGGTCCGCGCCCAGGTCGGGATGGTGATGAACCTCGACAAGTGCATCGGCTGCCACACCTGCTCGGTCACCTGCAAGCAGGTCTGGACCAACCGTCCGGGCGCCGAGTACATGTGGTTCAACGACGTCGAGACGAAGCCCGGGCTCGGCTATCCGCGCCGCTGGGAGGACCAGGAGCAGTGGAAGGGCGGCTGGGAGCTCGACCGCAAGGGCCGCCTGCGGCTGAAGGCGGGCGGCCGGGTGAAGAAGCTGCTCTCGATCTTCTCCAACCCCGACCTGCCGCAGATCGACGACTACTACGAGCCCTGGACCTACGACTACGAGAAGCTGATCACGGCGCCGCTCTCGGACCGCGACCCGGTAGCCCGCGCCCGCTCGCAGCTGACCGGGGCGCCGATGGACGACATCCACGCCGGGCCGAACTGGGACGACAACCTCGCCGGGGCGCCGGAGCGGATCGACCAGGACCCGCTCACGGCGGGCATCCAGGAGCAGGTCAAGGCGACCTACGAGCAGGCCTTCATGTTCTACCTGCCGCGGATCTGCGAGCACTGCCTGAACCCTTCCTGCGTCGCATCCTGCCCGTCCGGCGCGATGTACAAGCGCGAGGAGGACGGGATCGTCCTCGTCGACCAGGAGAAGTGCCGCGGCTGGCGCTTCTGCGTCTCCGGCTGCCCCTACAAGAAGGTCTACTTCAACCACAAGACGGGCAAGGCCGAGAAGTGCACGCTCTGCTACCCGCGGATCGAGGCCGGCCTGCCGACGATCTGCTCGGAGACCTGCGTCGGGCGGATCCGCTACATCGGCCTCGTGCTCTACGACGCCGACCGGGTCGAGGCGGCGGCCTCGGTTCCCGACGAGCACGACCTGCTCGACGCCCAGCGCGACGTCTTCCTCGATCCCGACGACCCCGAGGTGCGGGCGCGGGCGGCCGCCGACGGCATCCCCGACGACTGGATCGAGGCGGCGCGGCGCTCGCCGGTCTACGCGCTCGCCCACCGCTACCGGGTGGCGCTGCCGCTCCACCCCGAGTTCCGGACGCTGCCGATGGTCTGGTACGTGCCGCCGCTCTCGCCGATCGTCAGCGCCCTCGAAGAGGACGGCTACGAGGCCGATCCCGACGACGTCTTCCCGGCGATCGAGGCGATGCGGATCCCGGTCGACTACCTCGCCAACCTGCTCAGCGCCGGCGACCCCGAGGTGATCCGCGGCGTGCTGCGGCGCCTCGCGGCGATGCGCGGCCACATGCGCAAGCGCGAGGTGCTCGGCGAGCACGACGAGGAGATCGCCGGGGCGGCCGGGATGAGCGTCGCCGACTGCGAGGACATGTACCGGCTGCTGGCGATCGCCAAGTACGACGACCGCTACGTGATCCCACAGGCCCACGCCGAGCTTGGCGAGCGGCTGATGGAACAGCAGGGTGCCTGCGGCCTCGACTTCGAGGGCGGGCCCGGCAACTGCGGCATGGTGACGCCGGACTCGGAAGCCGACACCGAGGGGTTCATGCTCGAAGGCGAACCGGGGCGGGTCGACCTCGACCTGGTGAAGATGGCCGGCGGCCGGCGTCGCGACGATGCCGCGGGCCAGGGCGGGGGCGGGGCCTGATGGCGCTGCGCGGCCGCCGGCGGGCGAGCGCGGCGCAGGTCTACGAACTCTGCTCGCTGCTTCTGAGGTATCCCGACGCGGGGCCGGCCGGGGCCGAGGCCGAGCTGCGGGCGGCAGTCGCGGAGCTGCCGCGCGGCGGCGCGCGGGCGGCGCTCGAGCGCTTCCTCGCCTGGTGGGAGGAGACCGAGCCGCTCGCCCGCGCCGAGCACTACGTCGAGGCGGTCGACCTCAACAAGCGCTCGGGCCTCTACCTGACCTTCTACTCGGACGGCGACAAGCGCGAGCGGGGCGCCACCCTGGTCCGCCTCAAGCAGCTCTACCGCGCCGCCGGGCTGCCGCTCGAGGGCACCGAGCTGCCCGACTACCTGCCGGTGATGCTCGAGTTCGCGGCCGCCGCGCCCGCCGGCCGCGGCGAGATCGTGCTGCGCGAGAACCGCGCCTCGCTGGAGTTGGTCAGGAGCGGCCTGCGCGACCTGGGCAGCCCCTACGCGTACCTGCTCGACGCGGTCTGCGCGGCGCTCGGCGAGCCGTCGGTGGCGGAGCGCTCGCTGGCGGGACGGCTGGCGGCGGCGGGCCCGCCGCAGGAGCTGGTCGGCCTCGAGCCCTTCGCGCCGCCCGAGGTGATGCCGGGCTCGGGAGCGCGAAGATGAGCGCCGGCGACGTCCTGCTCTGGGTGATCCTTCCCTACGTCGCGATCACCACCTTCGTCGTCGGCCACTGGTGGCGCTATCGCCACGACCAGTTCGCCTGGACCAGCCGCTCCACCCAGCTGCTCGACCGGCGCGTCCTCGGCTGGGCCAGCCCGGCCTTCCACTACGGCGCCCTGGCGGCGGTCGGCGGCCACGTGATCGGGCTCTGCATCCCGGAGTCGCTGACCTCCTCGATCGGGATCTCGGAGGGCTTCTACCGCTGGTTCGCCGGGATCGCGGGCGGGATCGCCGGCCTCGTCACCCTGGTCGGCTTCCTCGGGCTCGTCTATCGCCGCACCACCAGCCCGCGGGTGCGGCGGACGACGACCCGCACCGACATGCTCACCTACTTCCTGCTCACGGTGTTGATCGTGATGGGCTGCTGGATGACCTTCGGGCACACCCTCTTCACCAGCGATCCCTACAACTACCGCTCCTCGATCGCCGATTGGTGGCGCTCGATCTTCTACCTCGACCCGAACGTCGAAGCGGCCACCGGGGCGCCGCTGGTCTACCAGCTGCACGCGATCGTCGCCTGGTCGTTCTGGGCGCTCTTTCCGTTCAGCCGCCTGGTCCACGCCTGGAGCATCCCGCTGCAGTACGTCGGCAGGCCCTACATCCTCTACCGGCGGCGCTACCGGCCCGCAAGTGTCGCGCGCGAGGCCCGCTCGCGCTAGTGTCGATGCCCGGCGGGCGCGCCCGGCCCGGCGCCTTCGATCTGCTCCTCGACTCGGTGCCACCGGCCTCCGGGGCGGTGGTGATGGGCACCGGGATCGTCTCGATCGCGCTCTCCCTGGATGGCCAGGAGACGTTCTCCCGGATCCTGCTGGGCCTTGACATCGCCACCTGGCTGACGCTCGCGGTGCTGCTTCCCGCCCGCGCCCAGCGCGACCGCGACCGCTTCCGCGCCGACATCCGCACCCCCGCCGCCTTCACCGCCGTCGCCGGCACCGCGGTGCTCGGCACGCGCCTCACCCTGCTCGGTTGGTGTTGGGCGGGCGTTGCCCTGCTCGCCATCGCGCTCGCCGTCTGGTCGGGGCTGATCGGGCCGGTCCTGCGGCATTGGCGGACGCCGACCGTCGGCGCCTCGTTCATCCTCACCGTCGGCACCGAGTCGCTGGCGCTCCTCGCCGCGACCCTGGGCCACGCCTATCGGGTGGAGTGGCTGTTGGACGTGGCGCTGGTGCCGTTCCTGCTCGGCCTCTGCTTCTACCCCTGGGTGCTGCGCCGCTTCGACTTCCGCCAGCTCGCCACCGGGGCGGGGGACCACTGGGTGACCGGCGGCGCTCTGGCGATCTCGACGGTCGTGGCGGGCCGGATCACCCTCGGCTACGAGGTGGTCGAGCGGGGGGGCGGGGCGCTCGGGCTCCTGCGCGGCGTCTCGCTCGGCCTCTGGGTCGTGACCATGGTCTGGCTCCCGGCGCTCGTCTTCGCCGAGATCCGCTGGCCGCGCCCGCGCTACGGCGTGCGCCGCTGGTCGACGGTCTTCCCGGTCGGGATGTACGCGGCGTCCAGCTTCATCGTCGGCGACGCCGTCCCGGCGGCTGTGCCCACCCACTTCGCCGACGTCTGGATCTGGGTCGCGGTCGCCGTCTGGGCCGTCGTCGCCACCGGCCTCGTGCGCGCCGTCGTCCGCGAGGTGGGGCGGGCGCTTCGGCACGGCCGTCCAGATCCGGCCTAGATGGCTGATCCCAGGGCGCCGGCCGGTCCCTCTCCATCCCTTCAACGCCCAGCATCGTCGCGGGAATCAATCGTCTAGGGGTTTCGCCGGCGGGCTTCAGGGGGTGGTCCCTATGGTCAAATGCCCGGTGTCTGGGAATACTCCGTCGACCATTTCCTCCCTGAGGAGAACCTGAACGAGATGACCACCACCAAGCAATCGACCTTCGGCGCCACGCTGCGCACCACGATCCTGTTCGCCGCCCTCGGCGGCCTGCTGGTCGTGATCGGCGCGCTGATCGGAGGTCCGCAGGGGGCCGCCGGCTTCCTGATTCTCGCCCTGCTGATCAACGCGGGCTCCTACTTCTTCAGCGACAAACTGGCGCTGGCGGCGAGTAAGGCGAAACCGATCGACGAATCGGAAGCGCCGCGGCTCTACGCGATGGTGCGCGAACTCTCGACCCGGGCCGGCCTGCCGATGCCGCGCCTCTACATGATCCCGAGCGAGCAGCCGAATGCCTTCGCCACCGGCCGCAGCCCCAAGCACGCGGCGGTCGCGGTCACCCAGGGGATCACCAAGCTGCTCTCCGAGGACGAGTTGCGCGGCGTCCTCGCGCACGAGCTCACCCACGTCCGCAACCGCGACATCCTGATCCAGTCGGTCGCCTCGGCGATCGGCATGGCGATCACCTACGTCGCCTACATGCTGATGTGGTTCGGCGACGACGACAACTCGCCCCTGGGGCTGGCCGCCTCGCTCGGCCTGGTGATCCTGGCGCCGATCTCGGCGAGCATCATCCAGCTGGCGATCTCGCGCCAGCGCGAGTACGCGGCGGACGCCGGCGGTGCCGAAATCTGCGGCAACCCGGAGTCGCTGGCCAGCGCGCTCCTGCGCCTCGAGCAGGGTGCCGAAGCGGTTCCGATGAAAGTCAACCAGGCCGCCGAGCCGCTCTACATCGTCCGTCCTTTCAAGGGTCAAGGCCTCGCCGGCCTGTTCTCGACCCACCCGCCGATCGAGGAGCGGGTTCGCAGGCTTCGTCAGATGCGTCCCTCGATGTAGGGGCGCGCTCCCGAAGGGCTAGGTCTCGTCCGGTGACCTAAGCCGCGCCGCGGCCGTCGAATCTGGAGCGACGGCCGCGGCGCTTTTTTATGCCCACACGCGCCGTCAGCGGCTCGCTATACTTTTTGAAGTAAAGCTGATCCGAATTAGGGGATTTGAAGATGGCGACTGGTGCAGGAACCGAGCAGAAGCAGGTGGTCGAGGAGATCGAACCGTTCGAGGCGGCGCAGGAGATCGAGGACGGCGGCATCGTCCTGGTCGACACCCGCGAGCCGCACGAGTACCAGGAGGCCCACCTCGAGGGGGGCAGGCTGGTGCCGCCGTCGATGCTCGCCGACCAGATCGAGACGGTCGCGCCCGACAAGTCCGCCCGCACGCTCCTCTACTGCCGCTCCGGCAACCGCTCCGGCATCGCCGCCGCCCAGCTGCAGGCGCTGGGTTACACCAACGTCGCCTCGGTCGCCGGCGGGATCATCGCCTGGCAGGAACAGGGCCTGCCGGTCATCTCCGCCTCCGGGATGACCGCCGAGCAGCGGGACCGCTACTCGCGCCACACCTTGCTCCCCGAGGTCGGCGTCGACGGCCAGGTCAAGTTGCTGAACGCGAAGGTGCTGCTGCTCGGCGCCGGCGGCCTCGGCGCGCCGACCGCGCTCTACCTCGCCGCCGCCGGGGTCGGCACGATCGGCCTCGTCGACGACGACGTGGTCGACGCCTCCAACCTGCAGCGCCAGGTGATCCACAACACCGAGCGGATCGGCATGCCGAAGACGACCTCGGCGCGGATCTTCATCGAACAGCTCAACCCCGACGTCAAGGTGGTCGAGCACAACGGGCGCCTCGACGCGAGCAACGTCCTCGAGGTCATGTCCGAGTACGACATCGTCGTCGACGGCGCCGACAACTTCCCCACCCGCTACCTGTTGAACGACGCCTCGGTGCGGTTGCGCAAGCCGGTCGTCTCGGCCTCGATCCTCGGCTTCGACGGCCAGGTCTCGACCTTCATGCCCTACGAGGGACCCTGCTACCGCTGCCTCTTCCCAACCCCGCCGCCCGCCGAGCTGGCCCCGAGCTGCTCCGCCAACGGCGTCCTCGGCGTGATGGCCGGGACGATGGGCACGTTGCAGGCCAACGAGGTGATCAAGCTGGTGCTCGGCAAGGGCGCCCCGCTGATCGGCCGCCTCTTGCTCTACGACGCGCTCGGCACCACCTTCACCGAGCTCAAGGTCCGCCGCGATCCCGACTGCCCGATCTGCGGCGAGAACGCGCCCGAGATCCCCGAGTCGGAGATGGGCCAGTTCCCGGACTACGACCTCTTTTGCGCCGGCGCCGGCGGAGACCGCTAAGACACGAATACCGGTGCATTTCGGCGTCCTCTGTTGCTCGCATGCAGAGCACGCCACGCTCCCTGTGTCCTTGAACTGCTTGGTCTTCGCGCCTTAGTAGGATCTCCGATCGATCATGGCAACCGTACGCATCCCCCCAGTTCTGCGCCCGAAAACCGGCGGCGCCCCCGAGGTCGAGGCCGCGGGGGGCAACGTCGGCGAGGTGCTCCGCGCCCTCACCGACGCGCACCCCGACACCTCGGCCCAGCTGTTCGACGCCGAGGGCGAGCTGAACCGCTATGTCAACGTCTACCTGAACGACGAGGACGTGCGGGTGCTGGACGGCCTCGGCACCGCGGTGAGCGACGGCGACACCGTAGTGATCCTGCCGGCCATGGCCGGCGGCTCGCGCTAGACGACTACGCGACGGTAGGGAGGGTAAGGGTCCGGGCCGCATGGGTCCGGGCCGGAGGAATCGGAGCCCAGGCGTCCCGGCCTTTTCGGAGGCGACCCGGGCAGGCTGTGGCCGCCTCCGAAAAGGCCGGGTCATGGGGAGACGGCGGAGGATCCGGGCGAGCGGCGGGGATCGTGGAGGGAGGCGCCGGAGGACGGCGACCGGTGACGGAGACGTGCCGAAGGTGACGCCTCGGTACGGAAGTTCACGGTTCCTCATCGCTCAGATCCTCCCTCGTAAACCTGGGCACACCCTGGTGTGCCCAGGTTTACGAGGGAGCCCTTGACCTTTGTGGACCGACGGTGGATCGCACGTCTCCGTGACGAATGCGACATTTCCGTGACGAGGCCGAAGAAAGGTGTCACGAAGACCGCACGATCTGCGCGGGTCCCGTCTGAGGGATGCATGATCCGGCGGGATCCCCGCCGGATCATGGTCGGTCCGTGACGAAGGGTCCACCATCGCAGGGAAGGCGTGAGCCTTCACGGGGAGCTTCAAGGCCCCCGTCCCGCGCTGCGTGGATCCACCACACCATGGTGGGTCAAACCGTGGTCACGTGTCTGTGACCGTGGAGGAAGCGTGGGACCCGTGACGTCTCCTGCGCACTTCCCAGCGTCTTCCTCACGGGCCCCGCGACACCCTCCCTCCGCTGTTCCTTATGCCCACCATCCCGGCATAAGGAACAGCGGAGCGTAGGACCTGCGCCGCTCCCCCATGACCCGGCCTTTTCGGAGGCGGCCACAGCCTGCCCGGGTCGCCTTCGAAAAGGCCGGGTCCCTCTGGCATCCCACGACCAAGGCACCGTCCCTCTCCCGTCCCTCGCCTACTCTTCCAGCGCCCCGATATCCACGTGCCTCAGCCGCCTCGGGTCGGCGAGCAGGTCGATCTCGACGATGCGGCCTTCGCGGACGACGAAGCCGGCTACCGAGGTCGGTTTGCCGCCCGGGGCGATGACCACGCCGGGGGTGCCGTTGACCAGGGCCCGGCGCATGAAGGGGAAGAAGGGCCTGCCGAAGGTGACCGCGTTCTCGACCACCTTCTGGGCGCCCTGCAGTTCCCTTGACGGCGGCCCGGGCAGGTCGCCGCGGTCGATGCGGAAGACGACGTCGGGGTCGAGCAGCGCGACCAGCGCCTCGAAGTCGCCCTCGCGAGCGGCGGCGACGAAGGCGTCGACTACCTCGCGCCGGCGGGTCGGGTCGGGGTCGGCGCGGGGGACCGAGCCGCGCACCCGTCGGCGCCCGCGGCTGGCGAGCTGGCGCGCCGCGTCGGGGGTGCGGTCGACGATCGGGGCGATCTCGTCGAAGGGCACGGCGAACATGTCGTGGAGGACGAAGGCGAGCCGCTCGGCCGGCGGCATCGCCTCCAGCACCACCATCAACGCCAGCCCGACCGAGTCGGCGAGGAGCGCCTCGTGCTCGGGGTCGGTTTCGCCTTCCGGCGCGACCAGCGGCTCCGGCACCGAGGGGCCGAAGGACTCCTCGCGGCGGGCCTGCCGCGAGCGCAGCTGGTCGAGGCAGACGCGGGCCACGACGGTGGTCAGCCACGGACGCAGGTCCTCGATCGCGGTCGCGTCCGAGCGGCTCAGCCGCAGCCACGACTCCTGCACCGCGTCCTCGGCCTCGGTGACCGAGCCGAGCATCCGGTAGGCCACCGCCTGCAGGCGCGGCCGGGCCGACTCGAACTGGGCCGCCAGCGCGACGGGCTCGTCCGTCGTCGGCATCATCGCGACGGCACCGGACTGGGGTCGCCCGCCTCCGCGTAGGACCCCCGTCCGGCCTCCTCTTCGAGCCCGAGCGGATCGCGCTCGATTCCGCTCTCCCGAACCAGCGCGACGACGATCACGGCTCCGGCGAAGGCGACCAGGGCGCCGAGCGTCAGCACCTGGTTGAACCCGGCCAGGAAGCCTTGGTGGGCGGCTGCGGAGACGCCTTCGCGCGCCCCGGCGGGAATCCGCGCGAGCGCCTGGGGGAGGGCGCCGGAGGAGGCCGCTTCGACCAGCTGGCGCGGGTGGTCGCCGCTCGCGGCGGGCGTCCCGGCGGCGACTTCCGACACCTTCGTGGCGCCGCGGCCGATGAAGATCGCGCCCCAGACGGCGACCCCGACCGCGACCCCCACCTGGCGGAAGGTGTCGTTGATCCCGGCCGCCATCCCGCTGCGCTCCTTCGGCACCACGCTGAGCGCGACGTCGGCGACCACCGGGTTCAGGAACCCGACCCCGGCGCCGACCACGACCAGGCCGCCGAGCATCGCCGTCCAGCCGTCGCCGGCTTCGATGCCGGTCATCAGCAGCAGCCCGACCCCGATCGTCGCGAGGCTCCCGCCCAGCATCAGCCGAGCCGGGATCCGGGAGAGCAGCGCGCCCGCCAGCGGGGCGAAGAAGAAGCTGACGATCGTGATCGGCAGGTAACGGATGCCGGCCTGCAGCGGCGAGTAGCCGAGGTAGTTCTGCAGGTAGAGCGTGACGTAGAGGAAGAGGGCGAAGATCGAGGCCGAGACGGCGAAGGCCGCCACCTGGACGCCGGTGAAGGCGGGCCGGCGGAAGAGGCCGAGTGGCAGCATCGGCGCCGCTCGCCGACTCTCGATCGCGAGGAAGGCGGCCATCAGGACGCCGGCGGCGGCGAAGAGCCCGACGATCAAGGGACTGCCCCAGCCCTCGTCGTTGCCGCGAACCAGCGCCAGGACCAGAGTGAAGAGGGCGGCGGAGAAGGTGGCGACGCCGGGCCAGTCGACCGGGCCAGCGGCGGGATCGCGGGTCTCGCGCAGCCGCAGGCGGCTGATCGCGATCGCGGCGATCCCGATCGGCACGTTGATGTAGAAGATCGACTCCCAGCCGAGCCCGTCGGTGAGGGCGCCGCCGACCAGCGGCCCGACCGCCACCGCGACGCCGATCGAGGCGCCGTAGATGCCCATCGCGGTGCCGCGCTCGCGGCCCGCGGGGAACTCCTGGGCGACCAGCGCCAGGGAGACCGCGAACATAATCGCGCCGCCGACGCCCTGTAGGGCGCGGGCGAGGTTGAGGAAGGTCGGATCGGGCGCGAGCGCGCAGAGCAGCGAGGCGGTGGAGAAGATGCCGAGCCCGATCTCGAAGACGCGCCGGCGGCCGAAGCGGTCGGCGAGCGAGCCCGCCGTGAGGACCAGGGCCGCCAGGGTCAGCGAGTAGGCGTCGACCACCCACTGCAGGTCGTCGAAGCTCGCGTGTAGGCTCGAGCGGATCGACGGCAGCGCGACGTTCACCACCGTGATGTCGAGCAGCAGCATGAAGGTCGCCGTCGTGACGGCGAGCAGGGTCCACCACTTGCGTTGCATCAGTACCTCCTCGAAATCTGGTTCTGGGAGGTAGACGAAGTGGGCGCCGAAAACGTGACGGGCGTCGCCGGCTCAGCGCTCGAGCACGAGCCCGAGGAACCGCTGCGTGCGCTCCTCGCGGGGGGAGTCGAGGACCTGCTTCGGTTCGCCCTGCTCGACCACGACGCCGCCGTCCATGAAGACGACCTGGTCGCCGACCTCGCGGGCGAAGCCGATCTCGTGGGTGACGACCAGCATCGTCATCCCTTCCTGGGCCAGCTCGCGCATCGTGTCGAGCACCTCTTTCACCAGCTCGGGGTCGAGCGCGGAGGTGACCTCGTCGAAGAGCATCACGTGCGGTTCCATCGCCAGCGCGCGGGCGATCGCCACCCGCTGCTGCTGACCGCCGGAGAGCGTTTCCGGATACTGGCCGAGCCGGTCGCCGAGGCCCACCCGCTGGAGTAGCGCCCGCCCTTTCTCCTCCGATTCCGCCTTCGATTTGCCGAGCACCCGCTGCGGCGCCAGGGTGACGTTCTGGAGCGCGGTCTTGTGGGGGAAGAGGTTGAACTGCTGGAAGACCATGCCGACCCGCTGGCGGACGAAGTCGAGGTTCCAGCTCGACTCGCCGGTGCCCGAGCCGGGGCCCTTGCAGATGTCGCGACCCTCGAGGAAGATCTCCCCCTCCTCCGGCGGCGCCAGCAGGTTGACGCAGCGCAGCAGCGTCGACTTGCCCGAGCCGCTCGGCCCGAGGCTGCAGATCACTTCGCCTTTGCCGACGCCGAGGTCGACTCCTTTCAGCACTTCGAGTTTGCCGAAGCTCTTGCGCACGCCTTTCAGCTGCACCATCGGCTCGGCCATCAGGCGACCTCGATGTGGGAGCCGCGGGTGATTCTGCTCTGGTTGCGTTTGATCAGGTAATCGACCAGACGCGCCCCCGGCAGGCAGATGACGAGGAAGAAGAAGGCGGTGAGGATCAGCGCCGAACTGTTCAACTGTTCGGCGAGGATTTCGCGGCTGACCAGGGTCGACTCGCCGAAGGCGATGAAGCTGACGAGGGTGGTGTCCTTCAGCAGCGAGATGAATTCGTTCAGCATCGGTGCCGGGATCTTCGTCACCGCCTGGGGGACGACGATGTGGCGCATCGCCTGCAGGTGGCTCATGCCGAGCGAGCGGGCCGCCTCCATCTGGCCGCGCGGCACCGCTTCGATCCCGGCCCGGTAGACCTCCGCCATGTAGGCACCGTAGACGAAGACCAGCGCCGCGACGCCGTACCAGAAGGGGTCCGGCTCGCCGAACCACTCGGGGATGCGGACGCCTTTCGGGATGAAGGTGAGGAAGGGCACGCCGCCCGAGATGATCAGGATGATGACCAGCAGCGGGATCGCCCGCAGGACGTCGATGTAGGCGATGGTGAGGACGCGGAACGGCAGGAGCTTCTTCCCCGGGGACTGCCGCAGGAGCGCCAGGACGAGGCCCCAGACGAGGGCGACGATACCCGCCACGACGAAGATCAGCAAATTCTGCAAGAAGGCTTCAAAAACTTGCCCGAAGTGTTCTCCCATGATGTGGAAGTCGAAGTACTGTTCAAAAAAGACGTTCAAATCTCGCTCCTGATCCTGCGTTTCCCAAGCGAAGAGGGGGCACCGACCCCGGCGCCCCCTCCGTCATGCCAGTCCTGCGTTGCCCCGCCGCTACTTCGATTCGGCTTCTTTGATGGCCTTTTCGAGGCCTTCCAGCGGCGGTGCCTGATGGAACCATTTTTCGTAGACCTTGGCGTATTTGCCGTTTTCGATGGTTTTCTTCAGACCTTCGTTGATCTGTTCGAGCAGTTCCGTACTCCCCTTCGCCACCGCGATTCCATACGTTTCGTCGGTTTCCACTTTTTCGGCGATTTCGATGCCGCTCAGTTCTTCGGTCGCCTTCACCGCCACCGGGTCGTCGATGATCACCGCTTCGACCGTACCGGCCTTGAGCGCATTGATCGCGGTCGGCCCTTCGGGGTAGGGGCGGAGTTCGGAGGCTTCGGCTTTTTCCTTGCCGAGGGCGAGGCCGGTCGTGCCCTGCTGGGCGGCGACGATCTTGCCCTTGAGGTCGGGGAGGCCCTTGATCGAGCTGCCTTCGGCGACCACGATCGCCTGCTCGGAGAGGTAGTAGGGCAGCGAGAACGAGACGACCTTTTCGCGTTCTTCGGTGATCGTCGCCGCCGACATCACCGCTTCGAACTTCCCCTGGGCGACGTCGCGGAAGATCGTTTCGAACGAGGACTTGATGAATTCCGGTTCGCGCCCGATTTCTTCGCCGATCGCTTCCATCAGATTCACGTCGAAGCCGCTGTAGCTGCCCGGTTTCCCGAACTCGAACGGCGGATAGGGGATGTCGGAGCCGACCGTCAGCTTTTCGCCGCCGCCGCTCGATTCTTCTTCTGAGCCGGCCGATTCTCCGCTCGCGCCGCCGCTTTCGGCGCTTTCTTCGCTTGCCGTCGTTTCCGGGCTGGAACTGCTTCCCCCGCCACCGCAGCCGGCGACGACCAACGCCGCGAGTCCGACGAGAAGCACCGCCGTGAAGACGGTAAGCCGCGTCTTGCTGAACAAAACCTGCCTCCGATCAAGAATTTGCTGGACCGGCGCGAACATACACCCGATCTGGCCGCTCGGCTCGCCCAACGGTCCAAAAGTCCCCGCTACACTTTCTGAAGTAAAGGGCAGGCACGAAGGCACCGGCACGCGATGGCATCAGATCCAGTCTTGAACAGACCCTGTGGGGGGCGCTTTGGCGATGTGGTCGAATCGATCGGCAACACGCCCTTGGTCGAGCTCAGGCGCCTCTCGCCGAAGCCCGACGTCCACATCTACGCGAAGCTCGAGGGCCACAACCCGACCGGCTCGGTGAAGGACCGCGTCGCCCGCTCGATGATCGAGAAGGCGGAGGCCGAAGGGGCGATCGAGCCGGGGCAGACGATCCTCGAACCGACCTCCGGCAACACCGGCATCGCGCTGGCGATGATCTGCCGGCGCAAGGGCTACCCGCTGCAGGTGGTGATGCCCGACAACGTCACCGAGGAGCGCACCCAGCTGCTGCGCATGTACGGGGCGGAGATCGTCTACTCGGAGGGGGCGAAGGGCTCCAACGGGGCGGTCGAGGTGGCGCTCGAGCTGGCCCAGCGGCCCGGTTTCTTCATGCCCTACCAGTACGGCAACGAGGCCAACCCGCTCGCCCATTACAACGGCACCGCGGTGGAGATCCTCGAAGAGCTCGACTCGGTCGCCGCCTTCGTCGGCGGGCTCGGCACCGGCGGCACCCTGATGGGCAACGGCCGGCGCCTCAAGGAGAACGACCCGGAGACCTTGGTCGTCGCCGCCGAGCCGATGCAGGGGGAGCTGGTCCAGGGACTGCGGTCCCTCGACGACGGCTTCATCCCGCCGATCATCGACCTCTCCCTGCTCGACCGTAAAATCATGGTCTCCAACCGCGACGCGATCGTCTGGACGAAGAAGCTGCTCGAGGAGGAGGGTGTCTTCGCCGGCGTCTCCGGCGGCGCCGTCGCCCGCGTGGCCGCCCGCATCGCCGGCGAGCTCGACTCCGGCAACGTCGTCTTCCTGATCCCCGACGACGGCTGGAAGTACCTCTCCTCCGGCGTCTACACGAAGCCGCTGGAGGAGATCGAGAACCTCGACTCCACGGTTTGGTGGTAGCGGCTGCTCCCGTCCGCGTCGTCTAGCCTCCGCCCGCGATGAAGATCTCCCAAGCCCTGATCGACGAGATGGTCGCGCACGCGCGCGCGGACCTGCCGAACGAGTGCTGCGGCATGGTCGGCGGCGCCGACGGGGTGGCGAGGAAGGTGGTGCGGGTGGCGAACTCGGCGGCCAGCCCGCTGCGCTACGAGATGGATCCGCAGGGGCAATTCGACGCGCTGAAGGAGATCGAAGGGGACGGCGAGCTGCTGGCGATCTACCACTCGCACACCAAGAGCGCCGCCTATCCGTCGCAGACCGACGTGAACCAGGCGCAGAATTGGCCCGAACCGATTTATTTGATTATTTCCCTCGCCGACGGCGATAATCCGGACGTGCAGGGATTCCACCTGGCCGATCTGAAGATCGCCGCCGCCGAGCTCGAGATCGGCTGATGGCGCCCGCGACCAAACATCGCGGCGCGCACTCGCGTGGCTCCCACGGCGGCGGCAGTCACGGCGACGAGGGCGGTGGCGGCGGTGGCGGGGGCGGCAGCAAGCTGGTCAAGGTCGGCTTTGCCCGCAACCAGGCCGAAGCGGAGATGCTGCAGGCGCTGCTGCTCCAGTCCGACATCCCCAGCGTGCTGAAACGCGCGCGCGGCTTCGACGCCCCCGAGTTTCTCGCCGCCGGCCCCCACGACGTCTGGGTCAACCAAGGGCACGCCGAGGAGGCGAAGCGGATCCTCGCCGAGACCCTGACCGAGACCGAGGGCGAAGAGCGCGAGGAGCTGGAGGGCGAAGCGCGCCTGCGGGCGACCGACGGCGAGCCGATGAGCCCACAGCGGTTGGCGATGTGGCTGATTGCCGGCGTGATTGTGGCGATCGTCTTGATCTGGATCGTCTTCGAAATCAGCGGCTGACGCCGGCGGGGTTGACCATCTCGCGGAGGTGGTCGCGCCAGGCGGCTTCGATGTCGCGGAAGCGGGCGTCGAAGGCGTCTTCGAGGGTTACCGCGGGGCCGCCGGGGAGGAGGCGGTCGACGAGGCGCTCGCAGGCCTCGGGGCCGCGCTCGTTCTCGAGCAGGTCGAAGATCGTGCCGCCGAGGATCACCGCGTCGCGGCGCGAGGGCGGGAAGGAGACGCGGCCGCCGCCGCGCAGGCGCAGCAGCACGGCGGCGCGGTAGAGGCCGACCTGGCGGGCGAAGTACTGGGCGCCGCCTTCGACCAGCCAGGCCCAGCGCAGGTAGCGGGCGAAGCGGCGGGGGGTCCAGGAGGGCGGCAACGCGGTGTTGTTGGTGGCGATCACCAGCTGGGCGTAGAGGCGCTCGGAGGTGCCGCGCAGCGCTTCCAGGGAGTCCTCGCCGGCGGCGCGCCGTTCCATGTGGCGGTCGTTCAAGACGTGGAGCTCGGTCGACATCGGCCAGCCGGCGAGATAGCGGCGCCCGGCCGGCGCGGCGGCCCAGCGTGCGGCGGGGAGGAAGGGATGGGCGGCGGTCAGCGAGGCCGGGTTGGTGTGGATGACGACCGTGACCTCGTCGGGCATCCGCTCGAAGCGGTCTTCGAGCCGCAGCCGCAGCGTCTCCAGTCGGTCCAGCGTGCGGTCGGCGAACGCCGCGTCCCCGGAGTCGTGCCTGGCAGTGAAGCTCAGCGACTCCGTCTCGACCCAGCTCATGGGGTCGAGACTAGTACTCGTAGAGGTCCGTCAAATGAGAGCCGCGCTTAGACCAGCGCCGGTTCGGCGGCGCCACACACTTCCCTGATCTCTTGCCGCGCACGGTCGAACTCTTCGTCGGCCATCACCGGGGTGCCCTCGAAGGGCAGGTCGCGGTCGATCTCGACCCAGGAGCGGCAGCCGTGGTACTCGTCGCGGACCCGCACCGTGACCGGGCGAGGGATGCGATGGACCCGCAGCAGCAGGATGTGAAGGGGGTGGCGACGCTTCCAGGCGAGGCGCTTCTCGGCGTAATCGGGAGTCCAGATGTAGTACGGCGAGAGGCAGTCGAGGGTGCGCCGGTCTTCGATCGTGACGTGGTCGGTCACTTCGGCCCAGGCGCGCAGCCGCACGCGGTCGGGCTGGGGGATGCCGCCGTCCTGGATCAGCGCCTTCGGCGGCGGCTCCTCGTCGGGCCAGACGCCCTCCTCGAGGGCGCGACGCAGCTCCGGGTGGTGCGATTCCCGGACCAGGTCGTTCCGCTGGTGGTCGAAGGTCGGATAGAGGAAGAAGCGCTCGTGCTCGAGCTCGAAGTGCTTGTTCTCCTCGCGAATTCCACCCTTACGCAGGGTGAGCAGTTGCTCACCCTCGGCGAGGGCGCGGACGGTTACAGCCCATTCCTTGAGAGCGATCGGCATTTGAAGTCAGTACCTGGGGAGGTCGTTGGTTCGGTTATTGGGGGCTGGGCGCGTGAAACGGGCCGTGTTGAGAGGCCGCCGTGCCCACCCGAGGGGGTGCATTCTAGAGAAGGCCGCGCAAAACACCAAATAATTGGTGCCGGAATTTAGGTGGCCCCGTGGCCGCCGCCGCCCGGGGTCTCCATCCGCAAACGGTTTCCTGGAGCCAAATCTCCCTCGCTCTTCGACGGGAGGTGACGTTCGTCACGCAGGTTCCGGCCGGGTGCGCCATCGGTACCGCCGTCGCGCCCCCGCGGGGCCCGGCGGCGGCGCTCGGTGAGCAGCGTGAAGCGCATCGGGGCCAGCGCTTCCAGCTCGCGGACGATGCCGTCGCCGCCCCGGTGGGCGCCCTCGCCGCCCGATCCGCGGCGGATCGCCAGCTCGCGGACGCGCAGCGGGAACTCCGTCTCGAGCGCCTCCACGGGCGTGTTCAAGGTGTTCGACATCGCCACGTGGATCGCCGCGGGGCCGTCGGCGTCGGGGCATGCACCCTGGCCGCCGCCGAGCGTCTCGTAGTAGGTGAAGTCCTCGCCCGCGAGGGTCAGGTTGTTCATCGTCCCCTGGCCCTGGGCGGGGACCGGGCGGGCGCCGGCGAGCGCCGCGATCACCAGGTCGGCGACCCGGCTCGAGGTCTCGACGTTGCCGGCGACGACCGCGGCTGGCGGCTCGGCGTTCAGCAGGCAGCCGCGCGGGGCGGCCACCTCGATCGGGCGGTGGGCGCCGGCGCAGGGTGGCGCGTCGGGGTCGGTGAGGACGCGGACGGCGAAGAACGCGGCGGATTTGGTCACCGAGAGCGGGCAGTTGAGGTTGCCCCCGACCTGGGGGTCGGTGCCGGCGAAGTCGAGGCGCAGGGCTTCGCCGTCGACCGTTGCCGCGACCCGCAGGACGACGTCGCGCTCCTCGCCGTCGGGGGAGTCGTCTTCGAGCACGTCCTCGGCCGCGTAGGTGCCGTCGGGGAGCGCCGCCAGGGCGGCGCGGGTGCGGCGCTCGGCGTAGGCGAGGATCTCGGCCATCCCCTCGCGCAGGGCCTCGGCGCCGTGGCGCCCGGCGAGCTCCGTCAGTCGCTGTCGGCCGACCCGGTTGGCGGACTGCTGGGCGCGCAGGTCGGCGAGGCGCTGGCGCGGATTGCGCATCTGGGCGACGAGGTGGTCGAGGGCCTCGGGCGTGGCGCGGGTCGGCGGGATCACCACGCCCTCTTCGTCGAGCTGGCGCGAGAAGGCGGGCATCGAGCCCGGGGTCGGACCGCCGACGTCGGCGTGGTGGGCGCGCGAGGCGGCGAAGCCGAAGAGCTCGCCGTCGACGAAGACGGGGGAGACGAGGGTGATGTCGGGGAGGTGGGTGCCGCCGCGATAGGGGTCGTTGAGGATCCATTCGACCTCCGGCTCGTGCTCCTCGCCGAGCACGGCGGCGACCGCGTCGGGCATCGAGCCGAGGTGGACGGGGATGTGCTCGGCCTGCATCACCAGCTCGCCGGAGGCGTCGAAGAGCGCGGTCGAGCAGTCGTGGCGCTCCTTGATGTTGGCCGAGTAGGCCGAGCGGATCAGGGTGGCGCCCATCTCCTCGGTGATGGCGCGGAGGGCGCCGATCATTACTTGGAGGGTGATCGGGTCGATGCTCATTCTGGGTGCTCCGAGGGGGGAGATTCGGGGGACCCTTCCCTCACGGAAGGGGAGGTTCGTCCAGGGTCCCCCGAATCTCCCGTGCGGGCGGCAGCGATGGTTCCGTGCTGGTCGACACTCGCCTTCCAGCCGGGGGGGAGGACCAGGGTCGCCTCGGGAAGCTCGAAGATCACAGGGCTGGTGGCGGTGCGACCAGCTTCGGGGTCCCCGCGCAGGACAGGGGTGTCGATCCAAGAGTTGCAGAAGCGGACCTGGCGGGTCGATTCTTCGATGGCTCCTTTGCTCGCTGCCGCGGGGCGGGGGTCGGGGCCGTCGATTACCAGGGCCAGGCGGATGTCGACGAGGACTACTTCGCCGTCGGGGTCGCGGTGGCCGTAGCGCTCCTCGTGGGCCCCTTCGAAATGGGCGATCAACTGGGCGGGGTCGGGCTCGGGGTCGCCGGGGATAGGGAGCTCGAAGGCCTGCCCGGCGTAGCGCATGCCGTAGACGACCTCGGTGCGGGCGCCTTCGAGGCTGGCGCCCGCCGCCTCGCGCAGCTCGGCGACGGCGGCGGCGATGCGCTCCGCGGCGAGGTCCTCGCCGGCCAGCATCACGGTGCGGGCGGTGTCGCGGCGGCGGTCGGAGGCGCAGAGGCCGAAGGCGGAGAGGACGCCGCCGGCGCGGGGGCAGAGCAGGCGCTCGATGCCGAGCTCCTCGGCGATCGCCGCCGCGTGCATCGGGCCGGCGCCACCGAACGGCAAGAGGGCGAAGCGGCGCGGGTCGACGCCGCGCTCGACGGTGACGACGCGGAGCGCCCGCACCATCTCCTGGTTGGCGACGCGGACGATGCCGGCGGCGGTCTCCAGCGGGTCGAGGCCCAGCTCCGCGGCGAGCAGGCCGACCGCCCGCTCGGCCGCCTCGAGGTCGAGCGCGACCCCGCCCGCCAGGGTCGAGTCGGCGGCCAGGTTGCCGAGCAGCAGGTTGGCGTCGGTGACGGTCGGCTCGGTGCCGCCGCGCCCGTAACAGGCAGGGCCGGGGACGGCGCCCGCCGAGCGCGGGCCGACCCGTAGGGCGCCGCCGGAGTCGCACCAGCCGATCGAGCCGCCGCCGGCGCCGACGGTGTGGACGTCGACCGTGGGCAGCTGGATCGGGCGGCCGTCGATCGCCCGCGAGTCGGTGCGCCGCACGGCGCCGTCCTCGACCACGCAGACGTCGCAGGAGGTGCCGCCCATGTCGAAGCCGAGCGCGTTGCCGTCGCCCGAGAGGCGGGCGAGGAGGCCCGCGCCGACCGCGCCGCCCGCCGGGCCGGAGAGGACGCTCCAGGCCCCGGCGCGCGCCGCCTCCGCGGCCGGGGCGACGCCGCCGGAGGAGAGCATCACCTGCGGCGCCGGGATCCCCGCCGCCCCGGTCGCTTCGGTCAGTGCTCCCAGATAACGGCCGAGCAGCGGCGAGAGGTAGGCATCGATCGCGGTGGTCGAGGCGCGCTCGTACTCGCGGAAGCGCGGCAGCACCTCGTGCGAGGCGGAGACGTGGAGGTCGGGGAGGCGCTCGCGCAAGTGCGCGGCGAGGCGGCGCTCGTGGGTCGGGTCGAGGTAGGAGAAGAGCAGGCAGATCGCCACCGACTCGGCGCCCGACGCAGCCAGTGTCGCGGCGAGGCGCTCCGGCTCGCCGTCGGCGAGCGGCTCGACGATCCCCTCTGGGCCGGTCCGCTCGGCCGCCTCCAGCTTCAGCTCCGCCGGGACCAGCGGGGCGGGCTTCGGCGCGCAGAGGTGGTAGAGGCTGGGACGATCCTGGCGGGCGATCTCGAGCAGGTCGGCGAAGCCGCGGGTGGCGATCAGCGCGGTGCGGGCGCCGCGTTCCTCCAGCAGCGCGTTGGTCCCCACCGTCATCCCGTGGAAGAACCCATCGATGTCGGCGGGCTGGACGCCCGCCTCCGCGATGACTGCCTCGATCGCGGCCATCACCCCGTCGGACTCCTCGCCCGGCGTGGTCGGCACCTTGGCCGTGTGCACCGCGCCGCCGTCGAGCAGGACCGCGTCGGTGAAGGTCCCGCCGACGTCGACCCCGAGGAGCATGCGGCGAAGCTACCCGTCCCGGGTCAGTCCCAGGTCTCGCGGCGGACTGAGCCGTCGGAGGCGAAGACGACGTGGACGCCGTCGAGGGCCGGGTCGGTCGCCGGGCAGTCGGTCCGCAGGTGGCCGCCGCGCGACTCCCGCCGCTCCAGTGCCGCGGTCCCGATCGCTTTCGCCAGCGGGTAGGGATCGGGGATCAGGCAGGCGAGGTCGGTCGGGTTGCGGAGCGGCCCGGCGCGGCGCCAGACCGCGTCGCGGGTCTCGCTGGTCGGCGGCACGAAGCGCCACTCGGGCTCCGCTGGGCGGCCGCTCTCCGTGGGCTCCTCGAGCGCCGCCCGCGCCGCCCGCCCGCCGAAGACGAAGCACTCGCTGAGCGAGTTGGAGGCGAGCCGGTTGGCGCCGTGGAGGCCGGTGCAGGAGCACTCGCCGACCGCGTAGAGGCCGGGCAGCGAGGAGCGGCCGTCGAGGTCGACCGCGATCCCGCCCATCGTGTAGTGGGCGGCGGGGGAGACCGGGACCGGCTTGGCGCGCGGCTCGAGCCCCGCTTCGTCGAGTGAGGCGAAGACGTTGGGGAAGCGGGCCGGGTCGATCGCCCGCAGGTCGAGGCGGACCGAGGCGGTGCCCTCCTCGCGCAGCTTGGCGAGGACCGCGGCGCTGACCTCGTCGCGCGGGGCAAGCTCGTCGGTGAAGCGCTCACCGGTTGCGTCGAGCAGCTTCGCCCCCTCGCCGCGGATCGCCTCGGTGATCAAGAGGCCGTCGAAGCGGGTGTCGGGGAGGTAGACCGCGGTCGGGTGGAACTGGCAGAACTCGAGGTCGGCGAGGTCGGCCCCGGCGGCGGCGCCGAAGACCGGCCCGGCGCCGATCGCGCCGCGCGGGTTGGTGGTCCGCCGCCAGAGCGCCGCGGCGCCGCCGGTCGCCAGCACGGCCGCTCGTGAGCCGAGCGCGCCGGCGTCGGTGATCACGCCGTGGCAGCGCTCGCCGTCGGACCAGAGCGCCGTCGCCGAGGTCTGCTCGCGCACCTCGATCTCCGGGTGCGCCGCGACCATCGAGGCCAGCTTCGAGGTGATCTCGCGGCCGGTCTGGCTGCCGCCGGAGTGGACGATGCGGCGGGCCGAGTGGCCGCCCTCGAGGCCGAGCGCCAGTCGCCCTTCGTGGTCGAGGTCGAAGACGACGCCGCGCCCCTGCAGATCGCGGACCGCGGCCGGCGCCTCCTCGACCAGCACCCGGGCCGCCGCCGGGCGGCAGAGGTTGCGGCCGGCGGCGAGCGTGTCCTCGGCGTGGCGCTCGGGCGAGTCCCCCGGTTCGAGCGCGGCGGCGAGCCCGCCCTGGGCCCAGAAGCTGGCGCTCTGGGAGAGCGGCGTGCGCGAGACCATGCAGACCCGGCCGCCCAGCTCGGCGGCGCGGAGGGCGGTCCAGAGCCCGGCGGCGCCGCCGCCGACGACGACGACGTCGTACTCGGCGACCGCGGCTATTTTTCCTCGCTCCCGCGGCGGATCAGCTCGATGCGCTCACGCAGCCAGGCGGCGGCGCCTTCGCGAGCGCGGGCCTTCTCCGCCTCGACCGCGTGCTCGGCCTCCTCGGCGCGACGCTCGGCGGCCGCGATCCGCTCCTCGGCGGCGTCGGTCTGCTGCTCGATCTCCCCCAGCCGCTCTTCGGCGGCGGCGATCGCCCGCTCTTTCGCCTCGCGCTCCTTGGCGAGCTCTTCCTCGTGGCGCAGCTCCAGCTCCTTGCGCACCCGGTCGGACTCGGTGCGCCAGCGCTCGAGGTCGGCTTCCAGCGCCTCGATCTCGGCGGCGGCGCGTTTTTCCGCGGCCGTGGCAGCCTCGGCGGCAGCCGCCAGGGTGCGCTCGGCCTCGCCGATCCGCGCTCCCACTCCGCCGGCCGCCGCGCCTGAGGTCTCGTCGCTCATCTAGACGTCCGCTCCACGGTCAAGGGTGCAATCTAAACGCGAGAGGCGGTCATGTGGCGGTAGACCTCGATCGTGCGCTCGGCCATCGGGCCGGCGGCGAGGGTCCGGGCGCGCGCCGCGCCCGCCACGCGCGGGTCCGTGGCGGCCAGGTGGGGCCGGGCGGCGGCGGCCCAGGCCTCGGGGTCGAAGGGGGCGCAGAGGCAACCCGCGATGCCGGTCAGGAGGTAGGGAGCGACGCCGACCGGGGTGGAGAGGACGGGGACGTCGCAGGCCAGCGCCTCGATCGCCGCCATGCCGAAGCCCTCGTAGTCGGAGGTGACGAGGACCACGTTCGCGGCGTTCATCCAGGTCGCCATCTGCTCGGGGTCGATCGAGCCGCCGGTGAGGAGCTCGGCCCCGGTCGCGGCGGCGAGCGCGGCGGCGCGGTCGCGGCGCTTCTCCGGTCGGCGCGGGTCGGTGGGGAAGAGGAGATAACGGCCCTCGGGGTCGAGGCCGAGGGCGGCGCGGGCCTCGGCGCGGGGGGTCGGCGCGAAGCGACCCAGCTCGGGGCCGGTCGGAAGGACGACGGCGCCGGGGACGTGGGGGAGGCCGGGGCGCCCGTTCTCCTCGGCGAAGAGGGCGCGCGAGACGCCCGCGACCAGGTCGGCGCGCCAGGCGAGTCGGCGCGAGAGCGGCCCGACGATCGGGTGGCGGACGTCGGTGCCGTGGAAGGTGACGAGGAGCGGGCGGGCGCCGGCCAGGCGGGCGACCCAGCCGGCGAGGCCATAGTGGGCGTGGACGAGGTCGAAGCGCTCCGCGCGCAAAAGTGAGCGGAGGTGGCGGGTCGCCGGCAGGTAGTGGGACCGGCCGCGGGGGAAGCCGAATTCCTCGACCTCGATGCCACGGGCGCGGAGCTCGCCGATCTGGTCGCGGACCCAGCGGCCGCGCTGCGGCGCGTTCCCGTCGGGCACGAGGTTGGTGACGACGAGGACGCGCATCGCGGCAGGTTATCCGTGCCTGGGCGGCGCACGGGAACGGCCTTCGGCGCCGGAATTGTGCCCCGTTCGCCTCCCGGTCTGCTTGAGTGCCCGTCCTGATGCGCTATCTGCGCCCTTCGATCCTGGTGGTTCTGACCGCGCTGGCGGTCGTCGGTGCACCCGCGGCGGCGAGCGCGCGGCTCGGCCCGGACGCCCCTTCGGCGGCGGCCGCCCTCGGTCCGGCGGCGACGCCGGGGATCTCCTTCAGCGAGGAAGCGGCGGCGGCGCGCAGCTTCTGGACGTCGGCGCGGATGGAGGCGGCGCGGCCGATCGAGGGAACCGGTCCGGCGGCTCACGGCTCGGCGCTCGACCCGGCGTTGACCGCGACGTCGGAAACCGTCGCCGACCCGACCGAACCCCAGTACCGGGTCAACGGCGCGATCTTCATCTCCGAAGGCGCCGGGATCGGCTACGGCCGCTGCTCGGGGACCTCGGTCGTCTCGCCGAGCAAGAGCGTCGTCATCACCGCGGGCCACTGCGTCTACGACGAAGGGATCTGGTCGGACCGCAAGTGGGTCTTCGTCCCCGGCTACCAGCACGGCGAACGGCCCTTCGGCACTTTCACCGCCCACTGGCTGGGGACGACGCCGGCCTGGCACGCGCACGAAAACGAGAACTTCGATGTCGGCGCGGCGGTGGTCGGGCGCAACGAAAGAGGCCAGACGCTGGCAGCGGCGGTCGGCGCCGATCGGGTCGCGACGGGGCTCTCGCCGAACCAGACCTTCGACGTCTACGGCTACCCGGTCGAACGGCCCTTCAACGGCGGCACGCTGCAGGTCTGCCGGGGGGCGACCTTCGAGGGACATGACTTCGGCTCGTTCTTCGAACCGGGCCCGCTCGACCTGGCGATCAGCTGTGACGACAGCGCGGGCGGCTCGGGCGGCGGCTGGATGATCGAAGGCAACGTGCTGAACAGCGTCACCACGTACGGGTATCCGAGCGACCCGTCGACGAACTTCGGGCCGTACTTCGGCCAGGACGTGGCGAACCTCTACGCGCGGGCGAAGCAGATCAAATGAGCACCTTCCGTCACACCCTCCGCCGGTGCGTTCGCACTTACCTACATATGCGGTGGCAAACTGCGAACGCACTGGTCGTTGCGCTGGCGCTCGTGCTGATCGGCGCCGGGGCGCTGGCCTCGGCGGCGCTCGGCGATCAAGGCGGCGCGGCGCCGGGCCACAAGATCGAAGTCGAACCACGCTTCCAGCTCAGCGGCTCGCACGGCTACCGCCTGCAGGTCTCGGCCCGGGGAGCGACGGTGACGATCGGGGTCTCGCGCGGCGACAACACGCCCCACGCCGGGACCTCGACCACCTACGTCGCCCGCGGCACTGTTGGGCCGAACGGCATCCACGCCAACTTCCACCAGTTCGGCCGCGTCGACGTCACCTTCCACGCCACCGCGCCGGCGGCGCGTGGCCTGCCGCCCGATTGCCTCGGCGGCACCACCGGGGCAGAGACGGTGCAGGGCTACTTCGCCGGCAAGGTCGAGTTCGAAGGCCAGGGGGGCTACACCGTCGCCAACACCCACCGGGTGCGCGGCGCGGTCGTCCTGCCGCCGACCGAACAGTGCCCGCTGGTGGCGGGCGGCGCCAACCCGCTGGTCGAAGACCCGGACGCGGCGCTGCCCCCGGCGAACACCCGGATGACCCTCTGGGCGCTCGACAAAGCGGGCACCGGTGGCCTCCTCTTCGTCGCCCGGCAGGCAGGCAAGGCCGGCTTCTACGCGGAACGCTTCGGGACGGTCGGCCGGATCGGCCTGCTGAGCCTCGCCTACGCCGTCGGCCCCCGCTCCACCTTCGCGTCCGACCCCAAGGTCAGCTACGGCACCGTTCACCCGCCCGCGCCCTTCACCGGCTCGGCGACCCTGCGCCGGCAGCCCGGCGGCAACCGGTCCTGGACCGGGACCCTGGCCGCGACGTTCCCCGGTGAGGAAGCGATATCGCTGACGGGGCCGGAGTTTCACACGAGCCTCTCGCGGAGCTTTCCTTAGGCGGCTGAGGGGCGGGGGCGTCGCCGGCCGGCGCCCGGACGCCAGAGGGTCATGGGGGGAACGGCAGAGGGTCCTACGCTCCGCTGTTCCTTATGCCGGGATGGTGGGCATAAGGAACAGCGGAGGGAGGTGCCGCGGTGTCCGTCACGAAGACGCCGGGAACCGCGCGGGTGACGTGAGGGAGACGTCACCGGTTCCACGCTTCCTCCACGGTCACGAAGACGTGACCACGGTTCTGGGCCCCTATAGGGGCCCAGATTCACTCAGCGCGAAAAGAGGGGTCTCAACCCTCGCAGGAAGGCATACGCCTTCCCTGCGATCGTGGACCCTTCGTCACGGGGCGACCATGATCCGGCGGGGATCCCGCCGGATCATGCGTCTTCCCGACGGGACCCGCGCGGATCGCACGGTCTTCGTGGCGTCTCTCGTCGGCTCCGTCACGGAGACGTCGCAATCCTCCGTCCCGTCACGGAGATGCCGGACTCCCCGGATCTCCCCGCCACGCACCCGCCCCTGCGCAAGCTCCCCCCGGAAACCTCCCGTCCCGGGCGTCTCGGAGGCGGCCACAGCCTGCCCGGGTCGCCTCCGAGACGCCCGGGACGCCTGGGCTCCGATCGGTCCGGCCTGGACCACCTCCGGCCCGAACCGTCGCGCCCGCAAGCCGCCCCCAGCCGTTACGCAATCGGCACTTACCGGTCTTGTTCGGTGCGCTTTCGGGGCCGAGTATCGCTCCCGTCAACGAGGAAGGGAGTGATGAGTGTTCTACGCAATCCTGGGCTACCTGCACGCCGCGCTGTGGCGGTTGAACGTCGCCGTGAGCCGGCGGGTGCGGGCGATTCATGCCCTTGCCGAGGAGCGGGGCCAGGGGACGGTCGAGTACGTCGGCCTGATCTTGTTGGTCTCGTTGCTGATGGTGGGGATGGTCGCGGCGATGAAAGGTTTCAACGGCAAGCAGGGAACCGAGCTGGCCGACGTGATCGTCAACAAGATCAAGGAGGCGGTCGACAAGGTCGCTTTCAAATGAAGGTGGGGCCGCCCGGCCCCTGCGGCGCCCGGCACGCAGGTGCGCGCCGGGCGCACGACCTCTTCGCCTGCAAGACTCGCGCCGATGCCAGACTCACGCAGCTACGACCGCGCCCCGGCCGACATTCGGCCCGTCACCATCGACCCCGGCTTCGTCGAAAGCGCCGATGGCTCGGCGCTGATCTCGGTCGGCCGCACGCGGGTGATCTGCACCGCCTCGGTCTCCGAGCAGGTACCGCGCTGGATGATGGGCCGTGGCAAGGGGTGGGTGACCGCCGAGTACGCGATGCTGCCCGCCTCGACCGGCGAACGGAAGCAGCGCGACGTCTCGAAGGGCAAGCAGGACGGCCGCGGGGTGGAGATCCAGCGGCTGATCGGGCGCAGTCTGCGGGTCGTCGTCGACTTCAAGGCGCTCGGCGAACGGAGCGTCTACGTCGATTGCGACGTGCTCGAAGCCGACGGCGGGACGCGCTGCGCCTCGATCACCGGTGGCTACGTGGCGCTGAAGCTCGCCTTCCAGAAGCTGCTCGACCGCAAGTTGATCGAGGCGATGCCGCTGACCGGTGAGGTCGCCGCGGTCAGCGTCGGCATGGTGAACGGCCGGGCGCTCTGCGACCTCGACTACAGCGAGGACTCGAACGCCGAGGTCGACGCCAACGTGGTGATGACCGGCGACGGCGGCCTGGTCGAGGTGCAGGTGACCGCCGAGCGGACGCCGCTCTCGCGCGCCTCGCTGGATGAGCTGCTGGCCCTCGCCGAGGGTGGCATCGCCCGTTTGCGGGAGGTCCAGGACCGGGCCGCGTGACCGGCGCGCCCGCCGGGAGCCCCCGGTGATCCTCGCCACCGCCAACCTCCACAAGGTGGGGGAGATGCGCGAGCTGCTGCCGGGGGTGGAGCTGGAGCCGCTGCCGGAGGGCTATGAGCCCCCGGTCGAGGACGGTGAGAGCTTCGAGGCCAACGCGCTGATCAAGGCGCGCGCCGCCCACGCGGCGCTCGGCGGGGCGGCGATCGCCGACGACTCTGGGATCGAGGCCTACGACCTCGGCGGGGCGCCGGGCGTCTACTCGGCCCGCTACGCCGGCCAGGGCGCCGGCGACGAGGCGAACCTCGACAAGCTGATCCGCGAGGTCGACGCCGCCGCCGGTGATCGCCGCGCCGCCTACGTCTGCGTCCTCGCCCTGGTCGAGGAGGACGGCACCGAGCACGTCTTCGAAGCGACCTGCTCCGGCCACCTGCTCGGCGAGCGCCGCGGCAGTGGCGGCTTCGGCTATGACCCGATCTTCGTCCCCGACGACACCGACGACGACCGAACGATGGCGGAGCTCACCGCCGCCGAGAAGAACGCGATCAGCCATCGCGGCCGCGCTGCCCGCCTCCTCCTTGCTCACCTGGCCCGAGGTTGACGGGCCGAAAGTCGGACTATCTGACGGGTTTTCGGCCCGTCACCAGGAGCTCAGGGCGGCGGCAGCAGGTTGACGGCGGCGGCGGCGCCGACGGCGATCAGCACGATCGTGTAGCCGGTGTAGCCGCTGACGGCGAAGAGGATCGCGGCGATGACGCAGACGACCACGGCGGTCAGCCAGGATGCTCGGGCGAGCGGCACGGTCGGTATCTTCGCCTAAGTGCCCGACGCCGCCGCAACAGCTCCCGCACCGGCGGATGCCGAGGCTGCCCTCTCCTTCCTCACCGAGATGTCGCCCGACCTGCGCGGCGGCGCGATCCTGAGCGGCGACGGCACCGTGCTCGCCGCCTCCGGCGACGCCAGCGCCTGGGCCACCGAGGCCGTCGGCCTGTTGCGGGTCGCCGATGCCGCCGGCGAAGAGCCGGTCGAGCAGGTCCACGTCGCCACCCAGGCGGGTGAGGTCTTCGCCCTGCGGCTCGCCGGGCTCGTCGCCGTCGCGGTGACCGAGCGCTTCGCGCTCGCCTCGCTGACCTTCTTCGACATGCGCTCGGCGCTGCGCGAGCTCTCCAAGGGGACCCAGGCCTGATGCCGCCGAAGCCCCACCGCGTCCTCCTCGACCGGGTCTCCGGCTACGCCGACGAGGCCGCCGCCTACATGCGCCGCCGCCGCATCCAACGCCAGCCCTTCGCCCGCCTCTACTACGCCGGCGGCCGCGCCACTGAGCATCCAGCCGACTCGACCGTCGGCGCCGAGCTCTTCGTCGCCGCGGGCGCCGTGATCGATCTGACCGGGAAGGGGCGGCGCGCATGATCGGCTCCGCATCCGGGGAGGGGCGCGCGTGACCGAGCTGCTCGACCAGGAGGTCGCCGAGCGCGTCCTCCGCCGTGCCCTCGCCAACGGCGGCCGCTTCGCCGAGGTCTTCGCCGAACGGCGCGGCGGGATGACGCTGGCGATCGACGAGTCGCGGATCGAGTCGGTCCAGTCGGGTGCCGAGGAGGGCGCCGGGGTCCGCGTCGTCGACGGCGCCACCACCTACTTCGCCCACGTCGACGGGCTCGACCCGGCGGAGCTCGAGCGGGCCGCCGACGAGGCCGCCTCGGCCCTCCGCGCCGGCCGCACCGAGCCGACCCCGCTGAGCGCCCGCACCGTCGTCCCGGTGCCGATCGCGGTGCCGCCCGAGGACGTCCCCGCCGCCCGCAAGGCGGAGCTCCTGCGCGAGCTCGACCAGCGCGGCCGCGCGATCGGCGAGGAGATCGCCCAACTGACCGCCTCCTACGCCGAGGCCCGGCGGGTCGTCACGATCGCCAACTCCGCCGGCCTCTTCACCGGCGACGACCGCACCCGCACGCGGATCGGCGTGCAGACCGTCGCCCGCCGCGGCGACAAGGTGGAGACCGGCGCCGAGACGCTCGGCGCCCACCGCGGCTTCGAGCTGCTCGAAGAAGACCCCGGCCTGATCGCCGAGCAGGCCGCCCAGAAGGCCCTCACCCTGCTCGACTCGCGCCCCGCCCCTTCGGGCTCGATGCCGGTTGTGGTCGGCGGCGGTTTCGGCGGCGTCCTCTTCCACGAGATGACCGGCCACGGCCTCGAGATCGACCACATCCACAAGGGCGCCTCGGTCTACGTCGGCAAGCTCGGCGAGCAGGTCGCCCAGCCGCTCCTGAACGCCTACGACGACGGCCGCCTCCCCAACGAGTGGGGCTCGGACGCGATCGACGACGAGGGCCAACCCACCCAGCAGACCAAGGTGATCGAGGACGGCAGGCTTATCTCCTACCTCTACGACCACCTCGGCGCCGAGCGCGACGGGGTCGCCTCGACCGGCAACGGCCGCCGCGAGAGCTTCCGCCACCTACCGATCCCACGCATGACCAACACCTATATCGCGCCCGGCGAGTCGACCCCGGAGCAGATGATCGAGGAGGTCAAGAACGGGTTCTACGCGGTGAGCTTCGGCGGCGGCCAGGTGGATCCGGCGACCGGCGACTTCGTCTTCGGCGTCTCCGAGGGCTACCTGATCGAGGATGGCAAGGTGACCAGCCCCTGCACCGGCGCGACCCTGATCGGCAACTGCCTCGACGCGCTCGCCGCGATCGACGCGGTCGGCGACGATTTCTTCATGAAGACCGGGATCTGCGGCAAGGGTGGCCAGAAAGTCCCCGTCGGCACCGGCCAGGGCCACGTCCGCGTCGGCAAGATGACGGTCGGAGGAACGGCGCGATGAAGTGCGTTCGCAGTTACCTACCACTGGTGTGGGAAAGTGCGAACGCACCGGCGGTGGCCCAATGAGCGAGCAGCACCTGCCGAGCGTGGAGCTGTCCCCCGCCGCGGGGCGCGCCGTGGAGGCGGCCCTCGCCGCCGGGGCCTCGGCCGCCGAGGCCTACGCGTCGCGCGACACCGGCCGCGAGGTGCGTGTCCACGGCGGCGAGGTCGAGAGCCTCACCGCCGCCACCCAGACCGGGATCGGGATCCGCGCCTGGGACGGCCACCGGGTCGGCTACGCCTACGGCACCGACCTCTCCGCGGCGGGGGTCGCCGCGCTCGCCGCTCGTGCCGCCGAGATGGCCGCGGTCGCCGATGAGGACGAGTTCGCCGCGCCACCCGACCCGGCCGAGATCGAGGCGCTTGCCGGTCTCGACAGCCCCAGCGTCGGCGAGTGGAGCGCGGGCCGGGTCGCCGAGCTGGCGCTCACGGTCGAGCGCACCGCGTTCGCCGCCGACCCGCGCGTCGCCGGGGTCGAGACCGCCGTCTACGCCGACTCGACCGAGCAGGTCGCGATCGCCTCCTCGACCGGCATCGCCGCCGCTTATGAGTCCTCCAACTGCTTCGCCTACCTGCAGGCGCTGGCCGAAGGAGAGGGGGGCCGCGAGACCGGCCTCGGCTTCGGCCTCGCCCGCGGCCCCGAGGACCTCGACCCGGAGGCGATCGGCGCCGAGGGGGCCGAGCGCGCGATCTCGATGATCGGCGCCGGCAAGCCCGCCTCGCGCTCCTGCCCGGTCGTCCTCGACCCGACCGTCGCCGCCAGCTTCGCCGGCCTGATCGGCGGCGGCCTCGGCGCCCGCGCGGTGCAGCGCGGCCGCTCGCCCTTCGCCGGTCGGCTCGGGGAGGATGTCGCCTCGGGCCACTTCGCCCTCCACGACGACGGCCGCGATCCCGGCGGCTTCGCCTCGGCCCCCTTCGACGGCGAGGGCGTGCCGCGCCGGCGCACCGCGCTGATCGAGGGCGGCGCCCTGCGCAGCTACCTCTACGACACCTACACCGCCAACCGCGAGGGCACCGCCTCGACCGGCTCGGCCTCGCGCTCCGGCTACCGCTCGCTGCCGAGCGTCTCGGCCTCGAACCTGATCGTCGCCGCCGGCGACCTCTCGACCGCGGAGCTGCTCGCGCAGGCGGGCGACGGGATCTTCGTCACCGATGTCGCCGGCCTCCACTCGGGCGTCAACCCGGTGACCGGCGTCTTCTCGGTGGGGGCGTCGGGACGGGCGATCTCGGGCGGCGCCCTGGCCGAGCCCGTGCGCGAGTTCACGATCGCCGGCGAGCTGGTCGCGATGCTCCGCGCCGTGGTCGCGGCGGGCTCCGAGGCACGCTGGGTGCCGTTCGGCGGATCGGTCTCGACGCCACCCCTGCTGGTCGCCGAGCTTTCGATCAGCGGTACCTGATCGATCGCCGGGATCTCCTGGAAATGGCCGTCTGATCGACCGGTCAGGGGCTCTTTTGGCTCCCGGCGCGGTTTCCCGCCGACCGGCGTTGTTAGATTGCGGCTCGTCTTCAACCCCCGAGGAGGAATCTCGACGTGACCAAGGCTGAGTTTCTGGACCAACTGGCAGGCGATGACCGTCTGGGCAGCAAAAAAGCGGCAAGCGACGCCGTCGACGCGGTCCTCGACGCGATCACCAGCGCACTGGCGGCGGGCGACGAGGTCAGCTTCACCGGCTTCGGCAAATTCCACGTCGCCGAGCGTGGCCCGCGTCAGGGCGTGAACCCCCGCACCGGCGAGCGGATCACGATCCCAGGCGGCAAAGTGCCCCGCTTCTCCGCCGGCTCCGCCCTGAAGACCAAAGTCAAGGGCTGAGTCTGACCAAGAGGTCATACGGAAATCCGCGTGTGCGGCTGGCGAGCGCCGGACCAAGCGGGGCCAGGACGCAGGGAGGCCGAATAGCAGCGCTATTTGGCCGACCGAGGACGCAGCAGCCGCGCCGGTCCGCCGCCGCCAGACGTGCGCGAGGACTTTTGTATGACCTCTAAGTTCGCCGACCGGCTGACGGCGCTCGTCGCGGAGCGCCGCAGTCAGGTCTGCCTCGGGCTCGACCCCGATCCCGCGAAGCTCCTTCCCGGGATCGCGGTCGAGCCCGAAGGCGACGGCTCCCCGGCGCAACTCGCCGGCGCCGCCGTCGCCGCCCACTGCGCCCGGCTGATCGAGCGCGTGGGACCCCACTGCGTGGCGGTGAAGCCGCAGCTCGCCTGCTTCGAACGCCTCGGCCCGCCGGGCTGGGAGGCGCTCGCCGCGGCTCGCCTGGCCGCCCACGAGGCGGGCCTGATCTTCCTCGCCGACGGCAAGCGCGGCGACGTTCCCGTCACCGCCGCCGCCTACGCCCAGGCGCTGGTCGGGTCGACCCCGACCCCCTGGGGCGAGGTCCCCGGCCTCGGCGCCGACGCCTTCACCGCCAACCCGCTGCTCGGCCGCGACGCGCTCGAGCCGCTGGTCGCCGGCTGCGAGGCGGTCGGGGCGGGGATCTTCGTCCTCGTCCGCACCTCGAATCCCGGCGCCGCCGACCTGATGGACCTGCCCGCGCCCGCCGCGCCGCTGCACGAGCGGCTGGCGGCGCTGGTCGACGAGCTCTCCGGCCGGCTGCTCGGCGAGGGCGGCCTCAGCGGCCTCGGCGCGGTGGTCGGCGCCACCGAGCCCGGGCACATCGCCCGCCTGCGCGAGCTGATGCCGCGCTCGGTCTTCCTGCTGCCCGGTGTCGGCGCCCAGGGCGGCGACCCGGCGCTGCTTGGCGCCGCCTTCGCGCCGGGCCCGGCGGCGGCGCTCGTCTCCTCCTCGCGCGGGATCGCCGGCGCGCCCGATCCGGCCGCCGCCGCCGAGGACCTGCGCGCCACCCTTTGGGAGATCTCGGGCGCCTGAGCGCAGGGGGAGATTTTTCCCTGCAACTGCGGGTACGATGCCGGCCCAACCCGGCGCGGATGACCCGCCCCGCAACTCCGATCCGATGAACAGAAAGCGCAGCTGGACAGCACGGATACTCGCCTTGGTGGCGTTGGTCGCGGCGGTGATCGCGCTGATCGTCGTCGTCTCGAACGCGGACCTGCACTCGAGCAGCGACAACAAGGGCAACCACAAGAATCAGGCGCACCAGGAACAGGAACAGCAGCAGAAGCCGCGCACCAAGGCGAAGACGTACACCGTCAAGAGCGGCGATACCCTGACCTCGATCGCCCACAAGACCGGTATCCCGGTCGCCGAACTGCAGGCGTTGAATCCGGAAGTCGACCCGCAGATCCTGATCGCGGGCGAGACCCTGAAGCTGCAGAAGTGAGCGGGCGCCGAGTCGGCGCCCTCCTCGCGATCCTGCTCGCCCTCCTGGCCTGCGGAAGCGCGCAGGCCGCCAAGCATCGATCGCCCGGCCCGCACGTCCTCGCCAAGTCCTGGGCGCTGATCGACGGGCGGACCGGCGAAGTCCTCACCTCCCACGCCGGGAACGAACGGCGGCTGATCGCCTCGACCACCAAGCTGATGACCGCCTACGTGGCGATGAAGGACCTCCCGCTGGGGAAGATCGTCGAAGCGCAGCCCTACGAATACGAATTCGGCGAGTCGGTGATGGGCCTGCAGCCCGGCGAGAAGATCAGCGTGCGCGACCTGCTCTACGGGCTGATCCTGCTGAGCGCCGGCGACGCCGCCCACACGCTGGCGATCGAGTCGGCAGGGTCGGTGAAGAAGTTCGTCGCCCAGATGAACCGCTACGCCGCGGCGCTCGGCCTCACCAACACCCACTACCAGAACCCGATCGGGCTCGATTCGAAGAGGAACTACTCGAGCGCCCTCGACCTCGCCGCGCTGACCGAGGAACTGGAGAAGATCCCGGCCTTCGCCAAGATCGCCGCCTCGCGCGAAGCGACGCTGCGCAGCCTCCACCCGCCGCGCCGGATCAAGACGATCAACGAGCTGCTCGAAATGGCCCCCTGGGTGACCGGGGTGAAGACCGGTCACACCTGGAAGGCGGGCTACGTCCTGGTCGGCTCCGGCAGCCGGCACGGGATCCGGCTGATCTCGGTGGCGATCGACGCGCCGACCGACGAAACCCGCTTCTCCGACAACCTCGAACTGCTCGAATGGGGGTTCAAGCAGTACCACCGGCGCGTCGCCTTGCCCAAGGGCAAGGAACTCGCCAGTCCCACGATCCGCTATTCGGGCGGCCAGCTTCCGCTTCTGGTCGGTCACACGCTGAAGGTGGCGATGCGGGCCGATCAGAAGCCCGCGATCGAAGTCGACGCGCCCGCCGAGGTGACCGGCCCGATCCGCCGCGGCGCCCGCCTCGGCACCGCTACGGTGACCGTCGACGGGCTCCGCGCCGGGTCCGTGCCGCTGGTCGCCAGCCGCCCGGTTCCGGCCGCCGGCGCCTTCGACAAGGTGCGCGGATGGATCGGCGAACACCTCCTTGCGCTCGCGATCGCCGCGTGCGCGATACTGATTGCAGCGATGCTTCTCGGGCGGTCGCTCCGCCGAATCCGATTGGGAAAGCGGGTGCAGTAGAAGTGATCCTGACGGTGACGCTGAACGCGGCGATCGACCGTACCGTCGCAGTCCCGAACTTCCGCCTCGGCCGTCGCCACCGCGCGGTCGAGAGCCGCACCGTGGCGGGCGGCAAGGGCATCAACGTGGCGCGGGCACTGGCCCTGCTGGGGCGCCCGGTGATCGCCACCGGCTTCGTCGGCGGCCCCTCCGGCACCCGTGTCCTGGAAGAGCTCCACCACGAGTCGGTGCTCACCGACTTCATCGAGATCGCCGCCGAGACGCGGACCAACCTCGCCGTGATCGACCCCACCTCGGGCGACCAGACCGAGATCAACGAGCGCGGCCCGGCGGTCTCGGCGGAGGAGGCGAAGAAGCTCTTCGACCGGATCGGCTACCTCGCGGGCGGGGCGAAGATCTGTGTGCTGGCGGGCTCGCTGCCGCCGGGCGCCGGCGACGACCTCTACGCGCGGCTGATCGACGACCTGCGCCGCCGCGGCGTCCCCGTCGTCCTCGACGCCGAGGGCGAGGCGATGCTCGCCGGGGTGCGGGCCGGCGCGGCGATGGTGACGCCGAACGAGCGCGAGGCCGAGGAGCTGGTCGGCCAGGAGTTCGCCGACGGCTCCGATCTGGCGAGCGGCCTGCTCGAGCTGGTCCGCCTCGGCGCCGAGGAGGCGGCGATCACCCGTCCCGACGGCTGCGTCGCGGCGGTCGGCCCGGGCGCCGAGCGGCGCCTGCTGGAGATCCACACCGAACCGCTGGAGCCGGTCTCGACCGTCGGTTCAGGCGACGCGTTCGTCGCCGGCTACGTCGCCGCCCGCTACGAGGGCCGCAGCGAGGAGGAGTGCCTCGCCTACGGCGTCGCGGCCGGGGCGGAGTCGACCCAGCACTTCGGTGCCGGCTTCGTCGACCGCAATCAGGTGGAGCGACTGCTCGGCGGCGTCGCCGTGCACGATTTGGAGGTCCCGGCCGAAGTGTAATCTCGGTGGTTCAACGCCAGCCCTGGAGGGAGCCACTTTGGAAATCGAAATCGGCCGCGGAAAGAAAGGGCGGCGCGCCTACGGATTCGACGACGTAGCGATCGTTCCTTCGCGCCGCACGCGGGACCCTGACGACATCGACATCACCTGGACCCTCGGTCC
>JAFDWF010000202.1 GCA_018268575.1 Actinomycetota bacterium | reverse complement strand
GTCCACGATCGCAGGGAAGGCGTATGCCTTCACGGGGAGGTTTCAGGTCCCCGTCTCACGCTGAGTGAATCTGGGCCCCTATAGGGGCCCAGAACCGTGGTCACGTGTTCGTAACGGTGCAGGAAGGGTGGAACCGGTGACGTCTCCGTCACGTCTCCCGCGCCCTTCCCGGCGTCTTCGTGACCTCCCGCCCCTCCGGGCCTGATGTGCTCGCCCGGACCCTTGGCCGTCTCCTCGGATCCCGGCCTTCTCGGAGGCGGCCACAGCCTGCCCGGGTCGCCTCCGAGAAGGCCGCGTCCCTTCGGCGTCCGGGCGCCAGCCGGCGACGGCCGCGTCCCTCCCCCTCAAAACAGCGACCCCTGCGCCCGCTCGCCAGGCCGCGTCACGAAGGGCTGGGGTTTCTTCGCGCCCTCGACGTAGTCGCTGCGCATGCGCGACGTTCCCCAGCTTCGCAGCGCTCGCGTCGTCCTTTTCCGATCCTCCGGCCTCATGTACGCGCGCCTGCCGTAGAGGCGTTCGTACTCGGGGACCAGGTCGGGACGCTTGGCGCGCAGCCAGCCGAAGAAGACGTCCTTGACCTCGCCGCGCAGGTGGAGGGCGACGCCGCCGAGGAAGGTCGCGCCGGCCTCGCGGGCGCGGGCGACGATCGGCTCGACCTGCTCGGGGCTGTCGTTGATCCCCGGCATCAGCGGCGCGATCAGGATGCCTGAGTCGATGCCGCGCCGGCGCAGCTCGGCGACCGCGTCGAGGCGCGCCGCCGGGCTCGGCGTGTGCGGCTCGGTCGCCCGCCAGGCCCGCTCGTCGAGGGTCGGCACCGAGAGGTTCACCGACACCTTCAGCTCCGCCTCGCGAAAGCGTTCGAAGATCTCGACGTCCCGCATCACCAGCGGCGACTTGGTCAGCACCGAGACCGGCGTCCGCGCCGCCAAGAGCGCCTCGAGGATCTCCGGCAGCATCCGGTAGCGGCTCTCGCACCACTGATACGGATCGGTGTTGGTTCCCAGCGCGACCAGGTCCCGCCTCCAGCTCGGCCGCGCCAGCTCCGCCCGGACCAGCTCCGGCACGTTGACCTTGACCACGATCTCGCGCTCGAAATCCCGACCCGCGTCGAGGTCGAGATATGAGTGAGTGCGGCGAGCGAAGCAGAAAACACAGGCGTGGGTGCAACCCCGGTAGGGATTGATCGTCCAAGAGAAGCCGAAGCCCTCCCCGGGGACGTGGTTGAGGGCGGAGCGGGCGCGGACCTCGTGGAAGTTGATCCCCATCGCCTCGGGAGCGTCGAAGGTGCGGACCACGGTGCCGTCGCCGACGCCGGGGAGGCGCATGTCGTTCTCGACCCGCTGCTCGTCCCACCTCATACGAACATATGTTCGCACATCGTCGCGATCGTCCCAAGAGTCGACTGTGACGAGGTCACAGTTGCGCTCCCTCAGGGTCGCGCTACCCTAATTGACGTGAACGTAAGAAAGAGGTTCAGCGGAGGAGCGGGGGTCGACGCCGACCACCACAACTACAAGTGGTGGGCGCTCTCCTGCACCAGCCTCGGGATGCTCCTCGTCGCCACCAACTCGGGGACGCTGATCATCGCCCTGCCGGACCTCGAGCGGGCCCTCGGCACCAGCATCCTGACCCTGGTCTGGGTGATCCTCGCCTACATGATCTCCTCGACCGTGCTGGTCCTCACCGCGGGGCGACTGTCCGATCTCTTCGGCCGCAAGGCGGCCTTCGTGGCGGCCTTCCTGATCTTCGCGGGCGCCTCGCTCGGCGCCGGCTTCGCCGCCGACGGCACCCAGCTGATCCTCTGGCGGATCGTGCAGGGCATCGGCGGCGCCTTCATCTTCGCCAACGGCCCCGCCCTCGTCACCGACGCCTTCCCCCGCGAGCAGCTCGGCCTGGCGATGGGCACCAACACGATGGTCGCCGCGATCGGCCTCGTCATCGGCCCGGTCCTCGGCGGCGCCCTGGTCGGGATCTCCTGGCACTGGGTCTTCTGGTTCAACGTCCCCTTCGCCATCCTCGGCGCCCTCTGGGCGGCCACCGTCCTGCGCGAGCTGGCGACCCCCGACACCCACCGCGGGCTCGACCTCCCCGGCACGCTCACCTTCGTGGTCGGGCTGACCGGCCTCGTCTACGGGATCTCGCGCGGCGGCATCTCCGGTTGGAACGACACGATGGTGATCGCCGGCCTGGTCGTCGGCGCGGTGCTGCTGCCGCTCTTCGTGCTGATCGAGGCCCACACGCGCGCTCCGATGCTCGACCTGACGATCTTCAAGAACCGCCTCTTTGCCGCCGCCACCGCCGCCGCCTTCATCAACGGGCTCTCGCGCTTCGCCCTGATGTTCATCTTCGTCTTCTACTACCAGGGCGCCCAGGGCGACGACCCGATCCTGGCCGGGATCAAGCTGGCGCCGATGGCGATCGGGATGCTGATCGCCTCGCCGCTCGCCGGGATCTACGCCGACCGCCACGGATCGCGCCTGCTCGCCGCGCTGGGGATGCTGGTGACCGCCGCCGGGCTCGCTTTGATGACGACCCTGCAGGCCGGCACCGGCTACTGGGCGGGCGGGCTCTACCTCTTCCTCGTCGGAGTCGGCTCGGGGATGTTCAACTCGCCCAACACCGCGGCGATGATGGGTGCCGTGCCGACCGAGCGCCGCGGCATCGCGGCGGGCGCGCGGACGATGCTGCAGAACACCGGCGCGGTGATCTCGATCGCCTTCGTGCTCGCGATCGTCACCGCGGCGGTGCCGAAAGACGTGCTGTTCAAGATCTTCTCCGGCCTCGCCGCGGGCCTGACCAGCGCCCAACTCGACCCCTTCATCGCCAACATGCACACCGCCCTCTGGGTCCTCGCCGCGACCTCGGTGGTCGGCGCCGGCGTCTCCCTGCTGCGCCCACGCGAGGAGTCCGGCGGCGCGCCGCGGCGCGCTTCGCGTCCACCCCGTGCGGTGACGATCGAGGAGGCGATCTCCGAGGAGATCGAGGCGACGCCATGAAATCCGAGGGGCCGGGAGGAACGGACGCACCAGCGGCCGCCGATGGCCGCACCGCGCTGAAGATCGGCGACGTCGCCAAGCTGGCGGGCGTCACCCCGCGGACGATCCGCTATTACGAGGAGATCGGCCTCCTCCGCGCTCCCGACGCGCGCCAGCCCGGCGCCCACCGGACCTACGCCCAGAGCGACGTCGACCGACTGATCGAGCTGATCCGGCTGAAGAACCTGCTGGGGGTCTCGCTGGGAGGCCTGAAGGACCTGATCGCGGCCGAGGACGACCGCGCCGCGCTGGCGCACGAGTGGCACGAGGGCGTCGAGGACCCGGTGCGCCGGCGCGAGATCCTCGAGTCCCTCGACCACCACGCCGAGCGTCAGTTGGAGCTGGTGCGAGCGCGCCGTGACGAGATCGCCGCCCTGGAAGCGGAGCTCCTGGAGCGTCGAGCGCGGATCCGGCGCCGGTGCCGCGAACTCGACGACGAGCCCGCGACCGCGTAGACGATCGCGCCTGCGGCCGTCATGGATCCGTGACGTCCCCTTCCCCGGGCGCCGGCCGCCCCCTAAGGACCTATCCCGGTAGGAGGGTGCCACTGGGACGGTTCAGGACCAAGCGGGGCGGTGACGTCGCGGATTCCGCATGGCAGCGCCATGTGGGATCCGCGACGGGGCCGCATCCGCGCCGTGTCCTGGGCCGTGTCCAGGGGTGCCGTCCTACCGGGATAGGTCCTAAATCCCCGCAGTCTGCTCCTCGAAGTGCTTGGAGAGCATCGTCACCTGGCCCTGGTAGTTGGAGCCGAGGTCGGTGCCGTAGAGGCGCTCCGCCGGTGACTCCATCCACTCGAGGCCGAGCTTGCAGACCGGCTGGCGGTGCTCGACCATGAACGGGACGTCGCGGGCGCGCACCTCGAGGGCGGCGCGGCTGCCCGGGCGTTTGCCCGCCGGGTCGTAGCCGAAGCCGGGGTCGAAGAAACCCGCGTAGTGGGTGCGGAGCTCCCCCGCGGTCGGGTCGTAGGCCATCATCTCGGCGGCGATCTGGGGTGGGATCGAGACGCCCTCGGCGGAAAGGAGAAGGTAGAAGATCTCCGGCTCGAGCACGATCTTGCCGCCCGCCTCGGGGTAAACCGGATCCCAGAAGTCGCTCCAGCGGTAGGCGCGGACCTTGCCCAGGTCGACCGGCAGGCTGTTCTTCTTCGCCCGGTAGCCGACCACCCGATCGGCGGGACCGGAGACGTCGAGGCTGAGGAAGACGCCGTTGGAGACCGCCAGCTCGGACTGGGCGACGGGGTCGGCGTCCAGGTAGACCAGCGGCTCCTCTCCCTGCAACTCGCGGATCCGCTCGTCGGCGAGGCGGACGTCACCGCGGGCGAGGCGCAGCTGGTTCAGCGAGAGGCCGGTCTTCACCTGGACGGCGAAGGAGCGCGGCACGACCTCGAGGTAGAGGCGGCCGTGATAACCGGGCCGGATGTCGTCGAAGCGGTTGTGGCGGTCGGTGATCACGCGGGTGAAGACGTCGAGGCGGCCGGTCGAGCTCTTCGGGTTGGCGCGGGCGCGGACGTCGTCGGGGAGGGCGAGGCGCTCGATCAGCGGCACCAGGTAGGGGCGGTCGCGCTCGAGCACGGCGCCGTCGCGCAGGTCGACCCGCTGGAAGGCGAGGCCCTCGACCTTTTCCTCCACCGTCGAGTCGACGTCGGGGAGGAAGGAGCAGCGGAGCGCCCAAGCTTCGTCGCCGAGGCGGAGGTCGATGCTGGCGGGCTGGATCGCCGCCGGGTGGATCTTGTAATCGCCGGAGCTGACCCAGTCGCGCTCGATCGCCTCCGCCAGCGCCTGGCTGGGGAAGACTCCGGCGCTCGGGCCGGCGCCGCCGCTCGCCGCGGAGGGCGCCGCGACCTGGCTCTGGGCCTCGCTCATCCAGCGGAGATTATTCGCCGCGCCCCCTCGGTGCCGAGGTGGGGCGTCAGCGCGAACTCGAGCACGTCGGGGACCAGGCCGACCAAGTTGGGAGCCTCGTCGGCGATCACCCGTCGGCTGAGCAGCGAGGCGATGCCGCCGACGACGGCTTCGTCGGTAGCGGCCGGGACCTTGCCGCCTCCGGGCGCGGCGGGGGCGCCCTGGCGCAGCAGCGGGACGAAGCTCTCCACCGCGGCCTGGTAGCGGTCGTAGATGCCCCGCCCGGCGCGTAGGCCCTCGGCAAGGACGATCGCGGCCAGCGGCGGCTCGGCGGCGAGCAGGCTCAGCAGGGCGATGACGCCGGCGCGCACGCGGGCCGGCCACTCCTCCGACTCGGCGGCGATGCAGGCGTCGACCACGGTCGTGCGGATGCGCTCGACGGCGAAATCGTAGGCGGCGAAGAAGCACTCGTCCTTACTGTCGAAGTGTTTGTAGAAGTCACTCTTGGAGACCGCGGCCCGGCGTCCTATTACTGACACCGTGGTTTTTTGATAGCCGACCTCGGCCAGGGTGAGGATCAGCGCCGAGATCAGGCGCTCGCGCTGATTGCGCGCAACGAACTCAGGGGACAAGCCATGACGGCCACGCGGCAAGCGGTCCATCTGATCATCGAAGTGTGGCACCGTACAGTCACATTCGCCCCCCGGTCCTGCCTCACCTTTTTCCTACACTCCGGTACGGAGAAAAGAGGAAATCGACCAGCTCCGGCAGTAGGTCGACGGCCGTGGTCGCGCCCCCGCGGCGGACCTGACGCTGGACGATCCAGACCGTCCCGCCGACCAATGCCTCCTCCAGCGTCGCCGGGTGGCCGGAGCGGGGTCGGGCGGCGCCGCGGAGGCGGGCGATGAAACCGTCGAGAGCCGCTTCGTAGCGCGCCGCAGAGGTCGGTGAGGCGGCCGGCGCCTCGACCAGGGCGAGGCGCGCCGCGGCCGGGTTGGCGGCGACGTACCCGAGCAGCGCCCGCAGGCCTGCTTCGGTGCGGACCTCCCACTCGGCGGCCGGAATCGACTCGCAGGCCTCGGCGACCTCGACTTCGGCCTCGGCCAAGGTCGTATCGAATGCGGCGAGGAAAAGCTCCTCCTTGCCCGCGAAGTTGTCGTAGAGGGTCTTGCGCGCGACGTGGGCGCGCCGCACCACGTGGGCGATCCTGGTCGCCTCGTAGCCCTGCTCGGAGCAAAGCTCCGACATCGCGTCGATCATGCGCCGCCGCTTGTGGGCGGCGACGAACTCCTGCGGCAACTGCGGCCGGGTGGCGCTCACGAATGCTCCCGAAGTCGAATGGGGAGCATGCGAGGAAGGATACCCAGCGTCTTGAAATTCATGCTCCGTTCAATATTTCTTCTGGTACCGTAGAAAAACATGAGTCGTTTCCTTTAGGAACGAATTGTGTCCCGGGCGACCCGGCCGAGAACTCTCCAGAGCCCTACACCACAGTTTCTTGGTCTCATCCGACAGAAATCAGATCAGCCGGGAGGTTCTGGTCGCCGCCCTCGGTGAGGATTGGCCGCCGGAGCTGATCCAGACCGCGGCGGAGCTGCTCGCCGACAGCGACAGTCGCTTCCCCTCCGGGCCGCGGCGCCTGCCCGGGGATCTGGTGCGGGCGGTCCAGCGTGAGCGCCTTCTGGTCGGCATGTTGGGCGCGACCTCCGAACTCGGCTATCGCGCGACCAACGTGCAGGCGGTGATCGAACGAGCGGGCGTCTCCCGCCCTACCTTCTACGAGCACTTCTCCAACAAGGACGACTGCTTCCTCGCCGCCTTCGACACCTGCGCCGGGCGCCTCCGCGACCAGGTCGCGACAGCCGCGGACGAGGGCGGCAACGTCTGGCGCGACCGCATCCGCGGCGGCTTCGGCGCCCTCCTCACCTTCGCCGCCGCCGAACCGGAGGCGGCCCGCGTGGTGATCGTCGAGGCCCGCGCCGCCACCCCCGACGCCGCCCTGCGCCGCATCGCCCTCCTCGACCACTTCGCCGGCTGCCTCGACACCAAAGTCCGCGAGCTCCTTCCGCCCGGCACCGCCCACTCGCCGATCATCGCCTCGGGCGTCGTCGGCGGCGTCGAATCCCTCCTCTACGCCCGCCTCCACAAAGGCCAGATGGACGACCTCCCCGCCCTCCTCCCCTCCCTCATGTACTTCGCCGTCCTCCCCTACGAAGGCCATCTGGCCGCCAGCGAGGAGCTCGGGCTCAGGACGATCTAGTGTCCCGAGTCATAAGTTGGGTGCCACATCCGACGTCATCAGGGTGGTGCGGAACTTATGACTCGAGACACTGGCCCTCGCATGTGAAATTTGGGCGGTGGTCGTGTCCATATCGACAAGATCGAAGTCCTCGAGAGCAACCTCACGCGCAAGCAGATCCGGATGGCTTGCGCTTGGGCAGCGCTGCACCAAATTGAACGGGAAGAAAACTGGCAGCGGGCCAGGGCGGGTGCCACACTCAGATCGATCGAGCCATGGAGATGATCGGACTGACACCAGACGTGACGGAGGCCCGCGTCGGGCGGCAGGGCGTTGTCGAGCTCACCTTCGCCGACGGCCTGGAAGGTCAGTTCCGCAGGGGTTCGCGGAAGTCTTCGTCGACGAGGAGGGCGGGACGATCGCCTGGCCCGGCGAAGCCGACCTGGCTCCCGACACGCTCTACATACGTGTGAAGACCGGCGAGTGGCCGGCGGGCCTGAATCGGCCTTGATGGCTCGCTGAGGCGGAGGGGGTGGGATTCGAACCCACGAGCGCCTTGCGACGCCAACAGTTTTCGAGACTGCCCCGTTCAACCGCTCCGGCACCCCTCCGCGGGGATTGGGGCACAAAACATGATCCTATCGACGCGCCGTATGACGGTCCGGTCTAGCTAGGCTCTGGCGATCACCTGGAGAGGTGTCCGAGTGGCTTAAGGAGCGCGACTGGAAATCGCGTGGGCGGGGTTAACTCGCCTCGTGGGTTCGAATCCCACCCTCTCCGTTGCTGCGGGGGCGCGTGGCGGCGTCATCGGTCGCTTGTGTGCGGTTGCACACGGCGCTCCCTGCTTCCTTGCCACGCAGGCCCGCAGCAACGGAGATCGGGCTCACCGGCGGGCGGCGAAGAACTCGCGCAGGAGGGTGGCGGCCTCGGCGCCGCGGACGCCGGCGAGGACGTGGGGGCGGTGGTTGAGGGCGGGCTCGGCGAGGACGTCGAGGACGCTGCCGGCGGCGCCCGCCTTCGGGTCGGGGGCGGCGAAGACGACGGTCGGGATGCGGGCGAGCACGATCGCGCCGGCGCACATCGCGCAGGGCTCGAGCGTCACGTAGAGGGTCGTGTCGGCGAGGCGCCAACCGCCGAGCGCCGCGGCGGCGGCGCGGATCGCCAGCACCTCGGCGTGGGCGGTCGGATCGCGGCGCAGCTCGCGCTCGTTGCCTGCCGCGGCAAGCAGGTCGCCGTCGCGCACGATGGCCGCGCCGATCGGCACGTCACCGTGCTCCTCCGCCCGCCGCGCCTCGGCCAGGGCCAGGTCCATGCCGTGCTCGTGCCCGGCGTCTACTTGCTCAGGGAATTTCCCGCCCCGGGACTCCATCGATGAAGGAGTATCCCGCCTGGAACTTCGGCGCGGTCAGGGTGTTCGAAGTGGAACCGGCAATGTTCTCGATGCAAGCGAAATTGGCTCTGGGGGCGGCCTTTGCCGCGACCCTTGCGCTGTTCGGCGCGAATGCCGGGAGCGCGGCGGCGGCCGAGGCGATCGGCCCCGCGCAGCCCGCACACCGCTTCGCACCCCGCCAGGTGGTGGTCAAGTTCGCCGGCGAAGTGCGCGGCCGCACCGTCCTCCTGCCCCGCGGCACCAGTGTGATCGCCACCGCGCGTGCCCTGCGCGCCAAGCCCGACGTCGAATACGCGGTCCCCAACTACACGGCCACCGCCTCCGCCGCCGAAGTCGAACCGTACGACCCCGATGACACCGGCGTGCTCGAAGCGACCCCCGGGACGACGCCGACCGCGGGCGGCTGGGCGACCAAGCAGTGGGACTTCCTCCCCTACGCCGGCCCCGGCACCGCGAAGCTGCCGACCTCGCCGGGCGGGATCGACGTGGTCGGCGCCTGGGCGAACCTGATCGCCGCCGGCCGCCCCGGCGGCCTGGGCGTGACCGTCGCCGTCCTCGACAGCGGCATCGCCTACCGCAACTGGGGCACCAGCTACCTGCGCAGCCCCGACTTCTCGCCCGAACAGTTCGTCCCCGGCGAAGACATCGTCGACCACGACCGCCTACCGCTCGACGAGAACGGCCACGGCACCCACGTCGCCGGCACGATCGCCGAGCAGACGAACAACGGGATCGGCCTCACCGGGATCGCCTACGGCGCCCGCCTGATGCCGGTCCGCGTCCTCAACCGTGCCAACGTCGGCTACGCCAACCGGATCGCCGAAGGGATCCGCTTCGCCGTCCGCAACCACGCCCAGGTGATCAACATGAGCTTCAACTTCGGCTGCGGCGAGAAGGTGCCGCAGGTCGACGAAGCGCTGCGCGAAGCCTACGATCGCGGGATCGTCACGGTCGCCTCCGGCGGCAACCTCTCGACCACCGCCTCGAGCGTCAAGAGCTGCGTCTCCGAGCCCGCCACCGGGCCGCGCGTGATCGGCGTCGGCGGCACCACCGAGGGCGGCTGCATCGGCTCCTACTCGCTGGCCGGCAAGGGGATCGACGTCGTCGCCCCGGGCGGCGGCCCGCCCGTAGTGGGCTGCCCCTCGATCCTCTCGCGGCCGATCTACCAGGTGACGCTGAAGCCGGGGACGACGAACCAGTTCACGATCCCGAGCACCTACGCCGGCACTTCGATGGCCGCCGCGCACGTCTCCGGGACGGTGGCGCTGATGCTCGCCTCCAGCGTCATCCCCCGCAGCCTCAAGGGAAAGGCCCGGGTGCGAGCGGTGACCAAGCGACTCGAGACGACGGCCCGCAGCCTCGGCTACCCCCGCACCATGCAGGGTGCGGGCCTGATCGACGCGGCACGGGCGACGGCACCGCAGACCACCGGCCTGGCGGCCAAGCGCGCGGTCGCCGGTTAGACAGGCGGCTCCAGGGCGGGTGAGGCCGGCGCCCGTGGCCGGCGCGGGAGGAAGTGCTTCGGGCCGTAGGAATCGGGGTTCCGGCGTCCCGGGCGTCTCGGAGGCGACCCGGGCAGGCTGTGGCCGCCTCCGAGACGCCCGGGACGGGAGGGTTTCGGGGGGACTGGCGCAGGACGGGTGCATCGCTCAAGAGCGTCTGTGTTGAGTTTCGGTCCCACGGCGACCGAAACTCCACACACAGGTCCCTGACCGGTCGGGCGACGGTGCCAGAGCACGGTCAACTCATGCAGGGCGCCTGTGACCGTGGGGGAAGCGTGGAACCCGTGACGTCTCCCTCACCTCTCCCGCGCACTTCCCGGCGTCTTCGTGACGGACCCCGCGGCACCCTCCCTCCGCTGTTCCTTATGGCCCCGTGGGGGCCATAAGGAACAGCGGAGCGTAGGACCTGCGCCGTCCCCCCATGACCCGGCCTTTTCGGAGGCGGCCACAGCCTGCCCGGGTCGCCTCCGGGAAGGCCGCGTCCCTTATGCGTCGGGCGCCAGCCGGCGACGCCCCCGTCCCTTACCCCCAGAACCACCAGCTAAGTCGTCTGGACGATCATCACGCTGCAGGGAGCGTTATGGGACACGTTGTTCGGCACGCTGCCGAGGAGGTAGCGTCGTGCCCCGGTCATTCCCTTGTTGCCGACCACGATCAGGTCGGCCTTGATCTCTTCGGCGACGTTCAGGATCGCGTCGGCGGGGTCGGCCTGGACCGGGTGGGTCTGCACCTCGATCCCTTCGGCGCGCGCCTTCGCGGCGGCGTCGTCGAGGATCAGGTTGACGTCCTCCCGCGGGCCGATCTGGTTGGCGATGTCGGCCGGCGCGCCCTCCTGCTCGCCCTGGATCCGCCGTTTCGACACCGGCTGGAAGGCGCTGACGACGCTCAAGGTCGCTCGCGTCAGTCTCGCCAGGTCGATCGCCTGCCCCACCGCCCCTTCCGCAGTGTCGGAACCGTCGGTACCGACCACTATCCGAGTGAACACGCCGCCTCCCTCCGCCAGGTGACTCGTACGGGCCGATACTACTGGCGCCCGTACTCAGCTCGGTGTTCTTCGATGAACGAGGGCGGCAGGCCGTGGAACTTGTCGCCGATGATTTCTTCCGGCGTGGTCGAGAGCCGCACCACGGCGATCACCATCGAGGCGACCAGGCAGATGACTAGCACGATCATCCCGATTCTCCACAGGTAGGGCACGGAGCGAACCCTAGAGCCGAGCCGCCGCGGGCGTGGCTCGCCGGCGCCGGCGCCAAGGCCGGTTAGGGTGGGCGCATGGCGCTGGAGCGGGTGGCCGAAGGGGTGTGGCTGCTGCGTGGCGATCTGCGCAGCGGGATGAACATCTACTTCCTCGAGGACGGGGATGGATGCGTCCAGTTCGACGCCGCGACGAAATCGATGCGCAAGGCGGCGGCGCGGACGGCGCGCGAGCTCGGCGGCCTGAAGAAAGTCGTCCTCAGCCACGCCCACGCCGACCATCGCGGCACCGCCCCCTACCTCGACGCACCGGTCTACTGCCATGCCAACGAAGTCGACGACGCCGAAGGCGAGGAGGCGATCAGCCCCTACTTCGACCTCTCGCTGATCGAGTACGCGCCGGTGCGCTTGATCTACCCGACCCTGCTGCGGCGCTGGGACGGCGGCGCGGTGAAGATCGACGGGACGGTCGCCGAGGGCGAGGAGGTGGCGGGCTTCGAGGTCCTCCACTTCCCCGGCCACGCACCCGGGCTGATCGGCCTCTGGCGCGAGCGCGACCGGCTGGCGCTGGTCTCCGACGTCGTCTACCTGGTCGACTCGGCGCGGTTGCGGGCGCTCCCACACGGCGAGGCGACCGTCCCCCACCCCGCCTTCGCCTGGGACCACGGGCAGTCGAAACGGAGCCTGCGGCGGCTGGCCGAGCTGGAACCGCTGGTGGTCGGAGCGGGGCATGCCCCGCCGCTGCGCGGCGACGGATTGCGGGCGACGCTCGAAGCGGCTGCTGAGAAGTACTGAAAGGCAACCTAAATTCTGGTCGCCGGAGGGCCCCGCAGCACCGCATCCGGTGGCCCGCTGCCATAGGTTTGCCTGCTGATGATCGGGACCTATGCGTCGGCGGCGCTGATCTGCCTGGCCTCCCTCCTGGTCGGCAGGGCGACGTTCTCGCTTGCCGGGCGGCGCGAGTGGTGCTGGCTCGAGCCCGCCGTCGGCTACGCGGCGATCCTCACCGTCTCCGGGATCCTCGCCCGCGCGCCCGGCCACGGGACCAGCGCGACGCTCGGCATCGTCGCCCTGATCGTGGTCGCCGCGCTGGTCGCCTGGCGGCGTTCTCAGTACGCGGCGCCGGGGGCGCTCGGGGTCGGGCTCGTGACCGTCCTCGTGATCACCCTGATCCTCTCCTTCCCCTTCGCCGTCACCGGCCGCTGGGGCCTCCTCGGGGTCGGCTTCAACAACGACCTCGGGTTGCACCTCGCCTGGGCCGAGTGGTTGCGCAGCGGCGTCGGCCCGGCGCCCGACCCCGGCTACCCGCTCGGCCCCCACGGTCTCGCCGTCGCCACCGCCGCGGTCCCCGGCATCAACCTCGGCCAGGCCTTCATCGGCGAGATCTTCGCGATCGGCATCCTCACCGGCGTCACCGCGCTCGGCGCCCTGCGCGAGATCGCCACCTGGCGCCGGGTGGTCGGCGCGGCCCTGGTCGCGGTCACCTACATGGCCGCCTCCTACTTCGCCCAGGCAGCCTTCAAGGAGACCGCCGAGGCGCTCTTCGTCCTCGCCGTCGCGATCTCCCTGATGCGACCCGCGGCGCCGCCGCGCGGGCTCTGGCCACGGGTCGGCTGGGCGCTGCCCTGGGCCGCCCTCGCCGGTGGCGTGTTCTTCTGCTACTCGTTCGCCGGGATCGCCTGGCCGGTCGCGATCGTCTTCTTCTGGGCGCTCGCCCAACCCGCCACCTGGGGGGCGCTGCGGCCCGCGCGGGTGTTGCGGATCGCGCTGAAGCCCTGGGTGCTGCTGGGGATCTTCGTCCTGGTCGCGCTGGGGATCGCGCTGACGGTCGCCGGGCCGTTCGGCTTCGGCTCTAGCTTCAACCAGGTCGCGGGCAGCAACACCTACGGCCCGGTCTCGCCGGTCGAGACGCTGGGGATCTGGCCCGCCGCCAACTACCGCCTCGAAGCCGCGGGCGGCGCGCCGCTGCCCGGCCTGATGGGGGCGGTGGCGGTGCTGGCGCTGCTCGCCGCCATCGCCTGGTGGATGCAGCGGCGCGAAGCGGCGGTGCCGATCGCGCTCGGCGCGGGCGCCGTCGTCTACCTCGCCTCGCTGCCCTTCACCGGCAGCTACTCGCAGGCGAAGGCGCTGATGATCATCGCCCCGCTGACGATGCTGGTGATCGTCCGCCCGCTGGTGACCGAGTTCCTCCGCCGGGACTCGACGAGCTCCCAGGACCCCGCCGGTCGACGGGCCGAAAACCCGTCAGATAGTCGGGTTTTCGGCCCGTCGACGGCGCTGCTCCGGGTTGGGTGGACGGCGCTGGCGCTCGTCTTCGGAGCGGGGGCGGTGTGGTCGACGTTCCTGGTGCTGAGGGACGCGCCGGTCGGGCCTCCCGGACACGGGGCGCAGTTGCAGGCGTTCCTGCCGATCGTGCGCGGCAAGCCGGTGCTCTACGCCGGGCAGGACCGCTACGCCGCCTACGAGCTGCTCGGTGCCGACACCCACGTGCCGCTGGTCGAGTTCCCCGACGTGGCGGTCTCGCCGAACCCGGAAAAGCCGTTCGATACCGGCGACGCCTACTCGCCGATCGACTTCGACTCCTTCAACCGCGGCACCCTCGACCGCTTCCCCTACGTGGTCACCAGCCGCGGCGCCTGGAACAGCGAAGCGCCGCCGAACTTCAAGCGGATCGCGAAGACGCCCGACTTCATCCTCTGGGAACGGACCGGGCCGACGCCGCGCGGGCGCCACGTGCTGCTCGAGGGCACCGAGGCAGGCGCCCGCGCCCACTGCAACTCGCCCGAGGTGCGGATCCTGCTCGAAAGCGGCGGCAAGGCGACGCTGTTCGGCGAAACGGTGGTCGGGACGAAACCGCAGTGGTCGAACGGCTCGATGCTCGGCAACGGCGAATCGACCTCGCAGACGCTCGACCTGCCGCGGGGGACCTGGGACCTCTCGCTGCAGTACTTCTCGCCCTTCGCCCTCTCGGTCAACGCCCCCGGCTTCAAGCAGGAGCTGATCCCCGCCCTCGACGGCCAGCGGCCGAACACGATCAGCCTCAACAACAACGGCCAGTTCTGGCCCGCGGGCAAGTTCCAGAGCAAGGGCGGCAAGACCGAATTCACCATCGACGCCGCCCCCGCCGACTGGATCCAGAGCCTCACCGGCTACGACGGCAAGGCCTACGTCGGCGAGCTGGTCGCGACCAAGGCCGAACCGCGGACCACGGTGCCGCTGGCGAAGGCGTGCGGTCGCTGGATCGACTGGTACCAGGGCCAGCAAGCGCCCTGAGTGAATTTGGTCCCCCAGAGGGGCCCAAATTCATGCAGAGCTAGCTGACGAGCCCAGGGACGTTCCGAACGCCATGAGGTAGGTCCGGGCCTGCCGAGAGGCTGTGGGTTGCTGAAGCTCACGACCTCAAGGAGGCCCGGATGCAACACGCTAACTCCACGCTCACCCCGAGGGGCAGGCACCGGATGGTGCTGCTCGTGGAGGAGCACGGCCTCACGTTCGAGGCGGCCGCGGCCGCCTCGAACGTGTCGAGATCGACCTGCTGGGAGTGGGTGCACCGATGGCGTCGGGCGTCGGAGGACGAGCGGCGGGATCTGGGCTGCCTGCGGGATCGCCCGTCGCGTCCGCATACGAGCCCGAGCCAGGTGCCCGAGGCCGAGGCGAGGAGGATCTGCGAGCTGCGCAGAAGGACCGGTTGGAGCCCCCGCCGCCTCGCCGACGAGCCCGACGTCGCCCGTCCGGCCTCGACCGTGCACCGGGTCCTGCGACGGGCCGGCTGCTCGCGCCGATCGAGGCCGGAGGCACCGGCGGTGATCCGCTACGAGTGGCCCTGCCCCGGCAACCTGCTCCATATGGACGTGAAGAAGCTCGGCCGCTTCGAGGAGCCGGGCCATGCCGTGACCGGCGACAGGAGGCGCCGCTCACGCCGGGTCGGCTGGGAGTACGTGCACTCGATCGTCGACGACTGCTCGCGCCTGGCCTACGCCGAGATCCACGACGACGAGCGGGCGCCGACCGTGGCGGGCTTCACCCGCCGGGCATTCGAGTGGTTCGAAGAGCGAGGGATCGGGGTCGAGCGGCTGATGACCGACAACCACTTCAGCTACACGAAGAGCGCCTCCCTGGCCGAGCTGCTGGACCGTCGGGCGGTGCGCCATCTGCTCATCCGGCCCTACACGCCCCGCACCAACGGGAAGGTGGAGAGATTCCACCAGACCCTCATGCGGGAGTGGGCCTACGCCCTGGAATACGCCTCGAGCGACGCCCGCCGGGAGGCGCTGCCACACTGGCTCGAGCACTACAACGAGCGACGCTCCCACTCGGCGCTCGGCAACCGGCCGCCCATCGAGCGCGTTCGGGACGTGTCGGGGTTCGACAGCTAGGCCAAAGACTTCGCGGCGAGGCGCTCCGGGCTGACCCGCACCACGTCCCAGACCAGGTCGACCTTCTCCAGGCCGTCGATCACCAGGGCCGAGATGTCGATCTGCCAACGGTCGAGGCCGTGGGTCGCCGAGGTCGGGAAGGCGTGGTGGCTGTTGTGGAAGGCCTCGCCGAGGGTCGGGATCGCAATCAGCGCCAGGTTGCGGGACTGGTCATCGGTCTCGTAGTCGCGGCGGCCGAAGAAGTGGCAGAGCGAGTTGATGCTGTAGGTGAAGTGGTGGAGGACGAAGACGCGAACCAGGCCGCCCCAGAGGAGACCGGTGAGGCCGGCGAAGAGGGTGCCGCCGATCGCCCAGCCGAGGAAGAACGGCAGCAGCAGGCCGCCGATCGCCCAGAAGATGAAGGTGCGATCGACCCAGGAGATGATCGGGTCCTTGATCAGGTCCGGGGCGAAGCGCTCCTTGTTCCCCCGCTGGGTGTGGATGAAGATCCAGCCGACGTGGGCATGGACGAGGCCCCGCAGGGCGCCGCTCCAGCCGTGGCCGTGGTCGACGTGGGGGCTGTGCGGGTCGCCCTCCTTGTCGGAGAAGGTGTGGTGCTTGCGATGGTCGGCGACCCAGGAGATCACCGGGCCCTCGATCGCCGCCGAGCCGAGGATGGCGAGCAGCCCGTGCAGCCAGCCGTAGGTTTTGAACGCCCGGTGGGTGAGGTGGCGGTGGAAGCCGACCGTGATCCCGAGGCCGGTGAAGAAGTACATGCCGAGGAAGAGGAAGACGTCGGACCAGTGGAGGGCCGAGCCCCAGACCTGCCAGGCGGCGGCGAAGAGGGCGACGAACGGGATCAGGGTGACGAGGCCGGTGATGATCCGGTCGCGGGTCTCGTTCGCGACCGGTTGGATGTCGCTGGGCAGTGGGCCGGGGTCGGTCGCGGGCGCTCCGACGAGCGCAGCCGCGGGCGCCTCCGGCAAGGTCGGCGTCTCGGGCATGACGCGCGATCATAGGGTCGCCTAACTAATCCGTGGCTGAAAATCACCAAGATTTTAAGTTTGAGCGATCAAGCATCTTCTCGGCTGGGCGGGCGCGGGCTTTGGGAATCAATCATCTAGGGTCCCTCGGCCATGCCATTCGCCAACCCCGCGCCTCTGCGACGAGAGATCGCCGCCCGCATCCCCGACCGCCCCTTCACCGTCCGCTTCTGGGACGGCACCAGCCTCCCCGCCACCGCCGGCGAGGGCCCGACCTTCACCGTGCGCTCCCCCCGCGCCGCCGCCCATGCGCTGCGCGCGCCCGGGCAGCTGGGGCTCGGCCGCGCCTACGTCTCCGGTGAGCTCGAGGTCGACGACATCGACAAGGTGATGGTCCTGCTCGACAGCTGGCAGCCGCCCGCGCTCGACGGCGCCGACAAGCGCGCGCTCCTAATCGGGGCGGTTCGCGCCGCCGGGCTCACCGCACCGCCCTCGCGCCCCGCCGCCGAGCTGGCCCCCAGCGGCCGTCGCCACAGCAAGGAGCGCGACGCCCGCGCCGTCCGCCACCACTACGACGTCTCCAACGAGTTCTTCGGCCTCTTCCTCGACCAGTCGATGACCTACAGCTGCGCCAACTTCTCCCAGAGCGGCGCGACGACGCTGGAGGACGCCCAGGTGGCGAAGCTCGACACGGTCGCCCGCAAGCTCGCGATCGAGCCCGGCGAACGGGTCCTCGACGTCGGCTCCGGCTGGGGCAGCTTCGCCATCCGGGCGGCGCAGGAGCACGGCGCCAACGTCGTCGGCATCACCCTCTCGGAGCCGCAGGCCGAAGAGGCGCGCCGGCGGGCCGAGGCCGCTGGGGTCGGCGACCGGGTCGAGTTCCGGGTGATGGATTACCGCGACCTGATCGGCGAGCGCTTCGACGCGATCGCCTCGATCGGGATGGCGGAGCACGTCGGCGCGGTGCAGATCGACGAGTACGCGCGGACGCTGGCGGCGCTGCTCGAGCCGGGCGGGCGGCTGCTGAACCACGCGATCGCCCGCCTCCGCCACACCGACGCCGAGGCCGGAGCCTTCTCCGAGCGCTACGTCTTCCCTGACGCCGCCCCGCTCCACCTCTCACGCGTGCTGCTGGCGCTGGAGCGGGCGGGCTTCGAGGTCCACCACGTCGAGGACTACCGGCTGGACTACGCGGAGACGCTGAAGCACTGGGCCGAGCGGCTCGACCAGAACCTGGAGCGGGCGACCCAGCTCGCCGGACCGGAACGGATCCGGGTCTGGCGGTTGTACCTGCGAGCGGCGCGCAACGGGTTCGAGAAGGGCTTCATGAGCATCTACCAGGCGCGCTGCGAGAAGTCGTAGCCGGGGACGCCGCCGGCCGGCGCCTCGACGATCGTCAGGTTGACCACACCAGGTGTGGCTAACTCGACAATCGCGCCCATGCCCGGGCGGCCACTCCCGATGAGTTCGCACTTTCCCTCGCTATGTGTAGGTAACTGCGAACGCACCGCCTGGCGGCGCTCGACCGGACCGTGCGCCGATCCCCCACGGACCCGCCGGAGCTCCAGGAGCGCTAAGCCGGGAAACCGTCCGTGACGTCGACGATCGCCCAGTCGGCCCCGGCTTCTTCCTGTTCGGCGACCGTGTAGGCGCCGGTGGCGACGCCGACGACGCGGATGCCGGCGCCGTGGCCGGCGCTGACGTCGCGGGGGGTGTCGCCGACCGAGATCGTCGCGGCGAGGTCGAGTGGCGAGCCGACCACCTCTCCCCCGCGCTCGATCGCCCGTTCGGTGACCTTGACCCGGTCGCGGTCGTCGGAGCCGTAGCCGCCGAAGGAGAAGTAGCGGTCGAGGCCGCCGCGAGCGAGCTTGATCCGCGCCGCGGGCTCGACGTTGCCGCTGACGATCCCCTGCACCACGCCTTCCTCGGCGAGGCGCGGGAGGATCTCGGCGATGCCGGGCTTCACTTCGTACCCCGGCGATTCGGCGACCGCCTCGGGCATGTACTCGAGGTACTTGGCGACGACCTTGGCGCGTTCCTCGGGCGTCCCCTGATGGCCGATCACGTCGGCGAAGATGATCTCGGTGATTTCCGGGTCGGTCATCCCGGCGCGGGTGTTCTCGTCGATGTTCGCTTCGATCCCGTAGAGCTCCTCGAAGGCCCGCTGCCAGGCCACGGCGCCCGCGCCGCCCGTCGTGAGCAGGGTGCCGTCGATGTCCCAGAGGACCGCTTTGATGGCGCCTGACACGGTGGGCAATCTAGCTAATGGTCGTGTTCCAACATGTCGCTCTGGGCCAGGAAGTAGAGAAGCGCCAGCGCGGGCAGCACCAGCACGCAGGCGGCGCCGAAGACGACGAAGATCGCGCTCAGGGTGGCGTCGGGGGCGGCGCCCGCGGAGATCGTCAGCGAGGTCGGCAGCAGGTAGGGGAACTGGGCGACGAACCAGCCCCAGATCACCGCGATCACCGCCCCCGCGGCGAGCGGGCGCAGCAAGAGGCGCCCGCCGGTCAGCAACACGACCAGCATCCCGATCCCGCAGACCGCGGAGAGGATGATCAGCGGCAGGCCCTCGTGGACGAGGCGGTTGTAGACGTAGTGGCCTTCGGAGTGGAGGGCGACCAGGCCGACGACGGCGAAGACTCCGGCCACCGCGCCCGCCGCCAGCGCCCGCTTCTCGAAGTAGAGCTCCATCTCGTGGTCCTCGGCGCGGCGCGAGTCGCCGACCAGGAAGACCGCCGCGAGGTAGGCGCCGGTGGCGACGAACATCGCGCCGATGAAGAGCGGCAGCGGCTGCAGCCAGGTCGAGAAGGCGTCGCCGTTGCCGTGCGCAGGGACGTTGCCCGCGGCTATGGAACCGACCACGGTGCCCATGAAGAACGGGGTGATCACCGAGGAGAGGGCGAAGGTCGCACCCGCCGCGCGCCGCTCCGAGAGCCCTTCGACCGACTTGCGGAAGGCAAAGCCGGAGCCGCGCAGGACGATCCCCAGCACCGCCAGCATCAGCGGCACGTAGAGCGTCGTGAAGATCGCGCTGAAGGCGTCGGGGAAGGCGGTCCAGAGGACGACCAGGATGAAGATCAGCCAGACGTGGTTGGCCTCCCAGACCGGCGTCAGCGAGCGCTGGATCGCCATCCGCGGCCGTTCGCCCTTCTCCGGGTTGCCGGCGATCAGGTCCCAGAAGCCGCCGCCGAAGTCGGCGCCGCCGAAGATCGCGTAGAAGGTCGCCCCGGTCCAGAGGATCACTGCCGCGGCGGTGCTCATCCGCTCACCTCGCTGCTCATACCCGCACCTCCGGCGAGTACGGCGACGGTTCCTCCTCGGCGGTGCCCTCGCCGCCTTCGCGCCAGCGCTTCGACATCCGCCGCAGGACGAGGATCGCGATCGTGCCGAGCGCCGCGTAGAGCAGCAGGGTGAAGATGAAGGCGCCCCAGATGCCGTTCGCGTCGGTCACCGCTTCCGAGGTTTTCATGTAGTGGTAGACGATCCACGGCTGGCGGCCGACCTCGGTCACGATCCAGCCCGACCAGAGCGCCAGGATCGCGCCGATCCCAGAGACCGAGACCGCTTTCAGGAACCACGGGGTCTGCGGGATGTCGCGCTTTTTCCACCAGCTGTAGAGCAGCCAGAGGCCGAGCAGGAGGAGCGCCGAGCCGATCCCCACCATCGCGTCGAAGGCGAGGTGGAGGAGGGTGTTGACCGGCGGCCGTTCGTCGTTGGGGATGTCGTTCAGCCCGGTCACCTTGGTGCCGGGGCTGAAGCCGACCAGCAACGAGTCGAGATCCGGGATCGGGATCGCCAGCTTCACCCCGTCGGCGGTGCAGATGCCGCCGATGTACTCGGTCTGGTGGCCGCCGGTTTCCTGGATGCACTCCATCGCCGCGAACTTGGCGGGCTGGTGGGAGGCGACTTCGCGCGCCGCGGTGTCGCCGACCAGCAGCTGGATCGGGGTGGCGATGCAGGCGATCGTCAGCGGGATCAGGAGGCCCAGCCGGTGCAGCCGGTCGCGTCGCCCTTTCAGCATCCCGACCGCGTAGATCGAGGCGACCAGAAAGCCGGTGACCATGTAGGCGGCGAGGATCATGTGCGGCACCTCGTAGGGCGTCGCCGGGTTGAAGATCACCTTGAGCGGTTCGACTTCGGTCACCTTGCCGGCGGCGTCGAGGACGAAGCCCTGCGGCTGGTTCATCCACGCGTTGGCCGAGACGACCGAGAAGGCGCCGCCGATCCCGGTGACGAACATCGGCACGCCCGACCAGAAGTGGGCCCAGGGCGGCAGCCGCTTCCAGCCGTAGATGTAGATCGCGAGGAAGATCGCCTCGAGGAAGAAGAAGAGCCCCTCGATCCCGAAGGCGATCCCGAAGGCGGCGCCGAAACGTTCCATGAAGTGGGGCCACAGCAGGCCGAACTCGAACGAGAGCACGGTGCCGGTGACGGCGCCGACGGCAAAGGTGACCGCCATCGCCTTCGACCAGCGCTGCGCCAGCTCGATCGCGTCGCGGTCGTCCTTCTTCAGCCCGATGTAGTTGGCGACCAGGATCGTCGCCGGCAGCGCCACGCCGAGGCAGGAGAGGACGATGTGGAAGCCGAGCGTGAACGCCATCTGCTCGCGCGCGGCGAGCAGGTTGCTGGTGGCCGACGCGGCGAGCGGGATCGCGTCGAGTCCGGGCATGGCGGGAACGCTACTCCCAGACTAGGCGCGTGTCTGTGACGAATTATTCGCCGCGTCGCATGTGGCGGTAGCGCCTGATCAGCGCGTTGGTGGAGCTGTCGTGGTGGAGCTTCGGCTCCTGCTTGGCCTCCAGCTCGGGGATGATCGCCTTCGCCAGTTCCTTGCCCAGCTCGACCCCCCACTGGTCGAAGCTGTCGATCCCCCAGACCGCCCCCTGGGTGAAGACGCTGTGCTCGTAGAGGGCGACCAGGGCGCCGAGGGTCCCCGGGTCGAGGCGCTCGGCGAGGATCGTGTTCGAGGGCCGGTTGCCCTCCATCACCCGGTGCGGCACGACCGCCTCCGGGGTCCCCTCGTCGCGCACCTGCTCGGGCGTCTTGCCGAAGGCGAGCGCCTCGCCCTGGGCGAAGACGTTCGACATCAGCTTGTCGTGGTGGTCGCCGAGCTCGTTCAGCGAGTGGGCGAAGCCGATGAAGTCGGCCGGGATCAGCCGCGTCCCCTGGTGGATCAGCTGGTAGAAGCTGTGCTGGCCGTTGGTCCCCGGCTCGCCCCAGAAGATCGCCCCGGTGTCGTAGTCGACGTGCTCCCCGGTCAGGGTCACGTGCTTGCCGTTGGACTCCATCGTCAGCTGCTGCAGGTAGGCGGGAAAGCGGTGCAGGTACTGGTCGTAGGGGAAGACGCCGCAGGTTTCGGCGCCGAAGAAGCCGCCGTACCAGACGCTCAGGAGGCCGATGATCATCGGCAGGTTGGCGCCCGCGTCAGCCTCCCAGAAGTGCTCGTCCATCGCGTGGAAGCCGGCCAGCATCTCCTCGAAGTGGGCCGGGCCGACCGCCAGCATGGTCGAGAGGCCGATCGCCGAATCCATCGAGTAACGCCCGCCGACCCACTCCCAGAAGCCGAACATGTTGTCGGTGTCGATGCCGAACTTGGTCACCTCCTCGGCGTTCGTCGAGACGGCGACGAAGTGCTTGGCGACCGCCTCCTCGGCGCCGCCGAGGCCGGCCAGCGACCACTCGCGGGCGGAGCGCGCGTTGGTCATCGTCTCCAAGGTGGTGAAGGTCTTCGAGGAGATGACGAAGAGCGTCTCCTCCGGGTCGAGGTCGCGCGTGCACTCGACGAAGTCGGTGCCGTCGACGTTGGAGACGAAGCGGAAGGTCAGCTCGCGCTTCGAGTAGTGGCGGAGCGCCTCGTAGGCCATCACCGGACCGAGGTCGGAGCCGCCGATGCCGATGTTGACCACATTGCGGATCGGCTTGCCGGTGTGGCCGCGCCACTCGCCCTCGCGGACCCGCTCGCAGAAGCTCGCCATCCGGTCGAGGGTCTCGTGCACCTCCGCCACCACGTCGACGCCGTCGACGATCAGCGAGCGCTCGCGCGGCATGCGCAGGGCGACGTGGAGGACGGCGCGGTCCTCGGAGACGTTGATGTGCTCGCCGCGGAACATCGCTTCACGGCGCTCCTCGACGCCGCGCTCGCGGGCCAGCTCGCCGAGCAGCATCAGCGTCTCGTCGGTGATCCGGTTCTTCGAGAAGTCGAGGAAGAGCCCGGCGCCGTCGGCGACCAGGCGCTCGCCCCGCTCCGGGTCGGCGGCGAAGAGGTCGCGCAGGTGCTTCTGGCGAAGGTCGGCGAAGTGGGCCTCGAGGCGCCCCCAGGCGGGCGCCTCGCGCAACGAACCCGCGGCGTCGCCGCTCACCCGGCCGTGACCCCGCGCTTCGCGGAGATCGTGCCCAGCAGGTCTTCCCAGGACTTGTTGAAGGACTCCTTGCCCTCCTTCTGCAGGCGGGCGGCGAGCGCGGCGAGGTCGATCCCCGCCCCTTCGAACTCTTTCAGCGTCTGCTCGGCGGCGGCGGCGCCCGGGTCCATCAGGTCGCCGACCTTGCCGTGGTCGGCGAAGGCCTCGAGCGTCTTGTCGGGCATCGTGTTGACCGTGAAGGGCGAGGCAAAGGCCTCGATGTAGAGGGTGTCGGAGGCGTCCGGGTCCTTGGTCCCGGTGCTCGCCCAGAGCAGGCGCTGCGGCCGGGCGCCGTGGTTGGCGAGGCGCATCCAGCGGTCGGAGTCGAGCAGCTCGCGGTAGGCGTGGTAGGCGCGGCCGCCGATCGCGATCCCGAGCCGATTCTTCAGCTCCGCCGGGACCTCTTCGGCCACCGCGACGTCCCAGCGCGACATGAAGATCGAGGCGACCGACTGGACCACCGGGTCGAGCCCGGCCTCGATCCGCCGTTCGATCCCCTTCATGTAGGCCTCGGCGGAGGCGAGGTACTGCTGGTCGTCGAAGAGCAGGGTGACGTTGATCGGGAGGCCGGCGAAGATCGACTCCTCGATCGCCTCGTTGCCGGCCGGGGTGCCGGGGATCTTGATGTAGAGGTTCGAGCGATCGCCCATCGAGTGGAGCTTGGCCGCCTGTTCGATCGTCGCCCCGGTGTCGTCGGCGAGCAGCGGCGAGACCTCGAGGCTGACGAAGCCGTCGATCCCGCCGGAGCGGACGTGGACGTCGGCGAAGAGGTCGGCCGCCTCGCGCAGGTCGGTGAGGGCGAGCTCGAAGAAGACGTTCTCGTCGGAGTTGGCGCCAGGGCCGCCGTCGCCCTCGGCGGCGCCCGAGACCTGGGCCACCTGCTCGTCGTAGGCGTCGCCACCGCCGATCGCCTTGTCGAAGATCGTCGGGTTGGAGGTGAGGCCGGTCACCGAGAGGTCGTCGATGTACCCCTTCAGCGTGCCTTCCTTGAGCATCGGGCGGGTGATGTTGTCGACCCAGAGGCTCTGGCCGAGCTCGTGGAGTTGCTGCGTGGGCTTCACCTTGATCTCCTTTTTTCGACTAACTCAAAGTTTCGACGTGGGCGGCGCGCTCGATCGCGCCGCGGGCCGCCTCGGCGACCTTGTCGGGGGTGAATCCGAACTCGTTCATCACGTCCTTCAGCGGCGCCGAGCTGCCGAAGGTGTGCATACCCACCATTGCACCCTCGGGACCTATCCAGCGGTCCCAGCCGAGGGTCGAGGCCTCCTCCACCGACACCCGGGCGCGGACGGCCGGCGGCAGGATCTCGTCGCGGTAGGCCTGGTCCTGGCGGTCGAAGAGCTCCCAGCAGGGGAGCGAGACGACGCGGGAGCGGACGCCTTCGGCGGCGAGCTCCTCGTGCGCGGCGAGCGCCAACGCGACCTCGGAGCCGGTGGCGATCAGGATCACCTCCGGGTCCCCCTCGGGCGCGTCCGCCAGCACGTAGCCGCCGCGGCGCACCCCCTCGGCGCTCGCGTACTTCGTGCGGTCGAAGACGGGGACGTCCTGGCGGGTGAGGATCAGGGCGACCGGCTGGTGGTGGCGGTCGATCGCGATCCGCCAGGCCTCGGCGACCTCGTTGGCGTCGGCGGGGCGGATCACGTCGAGGCCGGGGATCGCGCGCAGGCCGGCGATCTGCTCGACCGGCTGGTGGGTCGGGCCGTCCTCGCCGAGGCCGATCGAGTCGTGGGTGAAGACGTGGACGACCGGCAGCTCCATCAGCGCCGAGAGGCGGATCGCCGGGCGGGCGTAGTCGGAGAAGGTGAGGTAGGTCGACCAGAGCGGGCGCAGCTTGGTCAGCGAGAGGCCGTTGGCGATCGCCGCCGACTCGTGCTCGCGGATGCCGAAGTGGAGCTGGCGGCCGGCGTAGCTGCCCGGCTCGAGGTCGGCGCTGCCGTCGAAGCTGAGGCGGACCGAGGTCGAGTCGGTGAGGTCGGCGCTCCCCGCGATCAGCCAGGGCAGGTGCTCGGCGATCGCGTTCTCGACCTGGTTGGAGGCCTTGCGGGTCGCCATCCCCTTCGCTTCGTCGGCCCCGAAGGAAGGGATCGCCGCGTCCCAGCCGGCGGGGAGCTCACGGCGCTGCATCGCGTCGATCTGCGCGGCGAGCTCGGGCGACTCGCCTTTGAGCGACTCGAAGCGCAGCATCCAGGCGGCGTGGGCCTCGGCGCCGCGCTTGCCGACACCCGCGGCGAAGTGCTCGCGGACGCCGTCGGGGACGAGGAACTGGGCGTCTTCGGGCCAGCCGTAGACGCGCTTGGTCTCCTTCACCTCCTCCACCCCGAGCGGCTCGCCGTGGGCGGCGGCGGTGTCCTGCTTGTGCGGCGAGCCCCAGCCGATGTGGGAGTCGACGATGATCAGCGTCGGCCGGTCCTCCTCGCGCTTGAACTCCTCGAAGGCGCGGTCGAGCAGGGTGAGGTCGTTGGCGTCGCCGACCCGGGTGACGTTCCAGCCGTAGCCGATGAAGCGGGCGGCGACGTCGTCTTCGTAGGTGAGGTGCGTTTTGCCGTCGATGGTGATGTGGTTGTTGTCGTAGATCCAGCAGAGGTTGTCGAGGCGCAGGTGGCCGGCCAGCGAGGCAGCCTCGTTGGAGACGCCCTCCATCAGGCAGCCGTCGCCGGCGAGCGCGTAAATGTCGAAGCCGAAGAGGTCGGCGCCGCCCGCGTCGTAGGTCGCGCGCAGCCACTTGCCGGCGATCGCCATGCCGACCGAGGTGGCGATGCCCTGGCCGAGCGGCCCGGTGGTCGTCTCGACCCCGGAGGTCCAGCGGTACTCGGGGTGGCCGGGGCAGCGCGAGTCGAGCTGGCGGAAGCGCTCGATGTCGGCGAGGCTCACCGCTTCGGCGCCGACGACCTCGTAGTCGGGGTCGACCGCCTTGACGCCGGCCAGGTGGAGCAGCGAGTAGAGCAGCATCGAGGCGTGGCCGGCGGAGAGGACGAAGCGGTCGCGGCCGGGCCAGATCGGGTCCTCGGGGTCGAAGCGCAGGTGGCGCTGCCAGAGCGCGTAGGCGACCGGCGCCATCGCCATCGGCGTCCCCGGATGACCCGAGTTCGCCTTCTGGATCGCGTCGATCGAGAGCGTGCGGATGGTGTTGATGCAGAGCTGGTCGAGATCCTGCGTCGCCACTGGTTGACGATCCTAGTGCTCAGGGTTCGATTCGCGTTACCGAGCCGTCACCGTCGTTGACCACCCAGACGGCGGTCAGGCCGACTGCGACGGCGCCCGGTTCGGGTCCGACGGCGATCGGGCCGCCGTCCGGTTCGCCGGACGGAAGTTCGAGCCGGCGGACCGCGTCGGCGCCGGCGGTGGTCACCCATACCGCGCTGGTGCCGGCGTCGATGCCGCCCGGGTGTTCGCCGACCGCGATCGGCGCGCCGCTGACCGCCTGCAGGGCGGGGTCGACCCGGGTGACGGTGTCGGAGCGAGCGTCGGCGACCCAGACCAGGCCGTCGGCGACGGTGATGCCCGCCGGGCGGCGGCCCGCCGGGATCGGCCGACCGAGGGCGAAGCTGCCGAGGTCGATGCGGCGGACGGTGCCGGCGTGGGCGCTCGAGACCCAGAGGGCGCCGGCGCCGGTGGCGAGGCGGAGCGGCGCCGTGTGCGGGGGGAGGTGGCGGCGGACGACGCGGCCGCCGTTGGCGTTGACGGCGCTGATCCCGGCGCCCTCGGTGTCGGCGACCCAGACGCGGCCGCCGCCGTAGGCGAGCGGGCCGGGGTGGCCGCCGAGGGGGATCCGCTGGGTGACGCGGCCGGATTCGTCGTCGACGCGGAGCAGCTCGCCGGTGCGCGCGTCGGTGACCCAGACCGAGCCGCCGCCGACCGCGACCGCGGCGACCCCCTTGCCGAGGTCGATCGGCGCGCCGGTGACTTCGTCGGTGGCGGCGTCGATCCGGGTCAGCGTCCCTTCCGGTTCGGAGAGCACCCAGATCTTCTCCGAGCCCGCGGCGATGCGAAGCGGCGGCTTGCCGATCGGCACGGGGGCGGCGACGGTGGGGCCGGTGCTGCCGCCGGTAAGGAGGAGCACCGCGGCGACGATCGCGGCGAGGGCGATCAGAGCGCCACCGATCAGGAGTGGCCTCCGTGAATTGGACGGCGCCTCGTCGCGATCCATCAACACGCGGGTAGGACGAGTTGCGGAACCCGCACCCGCTCGCGCCGCCTCGATCAGCTCGCTCGCGGTCGCGAAGCGGTCCCCCGGTCGGGGGGCGGTGGCGCGCTCGATCGCGCCCTCCAACCCGGCCGGCATCTGCGGGGCCAAGCGGGCGGGATCGGCGTCGGCGCGGGCGTAGGGGACGATCCCGGTCACCGCCTCGAAGAGGACGCAGCCGAGCGAGTAGATGTCGGCGGGGGCGCCGGTCGGCTCGCCGCGCCACTGCTCCGGCGACATGTAGGCGACGGTGCCGACCACCGAGGCGGCGCTGCCTGCGCCGCTCTCGCCGATCGCCTTCGCGAGGCCGAAGTCGGAGAGGTAGGCGCGGTCGCCTTCGACCAGGACGTTGTGCGGCTTCACGTCGCGGTGGACGATCCCCGCGGCGTGCGCCGCGTCGAGGGCCTCGGCGACCTGGCCGAGCAGCGCCGTCGCCCGCTCCGGCGCCAGCGGCCCCTCGCGGTCGATCAGCCCGCGCAGGTCGCCGCCCGCGACCAGGCGCATCGCCACGATCAGCTCGCCGTCGACCTCGCGCGAGTCGAAGACCGGCACCACCGCCGGGTGGTCGAGCCGCGCCGCCAGCCGCGACTCGCGCAGGAAGCGCTCCCGAAACGAGGCGTCGCCCGCGAGCTCGCGGGCGATCACCTTCAGCGCCACCGGGCGGTCGAGGCCGAGGTGGGTGGCGCGGTAGACGACGCCCATCCCGCCGCGGGCGAGGCGAGCGTCTATCCGGTATCCGGCGACTTCGTCACCGAGGGCGAGGTCTGCCACCGGGCGGTTATATCGCCCGGTGGCGTCACCTCGCGGCCGGCGGCGCGGCCGGCCGGGTCAGAGCCGGGGAGGCCCGGCGGCCGCTCAGCGGACCGGCTGCCAGTCGATCACCGGGCCGAAGGCGTCGCCGCCTTCGCCGCCGTAGGCTTCGGCGAGCTCGCTCTGGCGGTGGGTGGCGAGGTCGATCGCCATCAGCTCCTGCTCGCCGCGGCTTTCGATCAGCGTCGCCACCGTCTTGCCGTCGGAGGAGAAGACCGAGTTGGTCCGCGAGCCGTCGGGCAGTTCGGCCACCTTCTGCGCCCGGCCGGGGCCGATCCGCTTCACCCAGAGGCCGCGGTCGCGGCGGAAGATCAGCGTGTGGCCCTGCGGCGAGACGTCTTCGACGTAGGCCGAGCCGACGCCCTGGACCAGCGGCTTCACCTTCGCGCCGTTGGCCTTCATCGTGTAGACGTCGGCGTAGCCCGCCGCCCCTTCGGCCTGCTTGCCGCGGCTGAAGACGATGCCACCGGCGAAGTAGCGCGGGCCGAACTCGTCGTAGCGGCTGGTCGCGGTGAGGCGGGTGAGGCGGGTGCCGTTCGGGCGGACCGAGAAGAGGTCCTCCTCTTCGCGGCCGAGCGCCGTGGTCAGGTGGCGGACGAAGACGATCTTCGAGCCGTCCGGGGCGAAGCTCGCTTCGCTGTCTTCTTCGGGACCGAAGGCGAGGCCGTGCACCGAGCCGCCGTCGATCGAGGCGGTGTAGAGCTCGGTCGGCACCCCTTCGCCCTCGGCCCGTTCGAACATCACGTAGCGGCCGTTGGGCGCGACCTGCGGGTGGGAGTCGGTGCCGTCCTGGGTGATCTGGCGCTCGCCGGAGCCGTCGGGGCGGACGGTGTAGATGTCGCCTTCGCGGGCGAAGGCGATCGTGCGGCCGTCGGCGGAGAACGAGGGTTCGGTGTCGGCCGGGTTTTCGGTCAGCTGGTTCTGGTGGCCGTCGCGGACCGCGAAGAGGCCGCCTTCCTCGACTTCCTTGCCTTCTTCGGTGATGGTCCAGGATTGGGAGAAGACGACCGCCCCGGCCCGGTGGGCCGCGGAGGCCGCCGTCGGGAGCGCCAGGGCGAGGAGCCCGAGCGCGGCGACGAGGAGGGCGCGGATGGTGTGCGAGGTGCGAGTGGACATCTGAGGCTCCTTTCGAGCATCGGTGAGTTGACGCCACCGATGCTCGGCCCGCGAGCCGTACCGACCAACGACACCCGCGCCACCCACCGGGCCACGTCTGGCCCGCCCCGAGCCACGGCGTGCGCTCAGCGGCGGTCGAGGCCCAGCTCGATCACGCGGGCGGCGATCTGGCGGGGACGGTCGCGGCCAGCGTCGCCGGTGACCTCAAGCTTCGCCGCCAGGGCGTCGAGCCGGCGCTGGGCGGTGCGCTCGGAGACGTGGAGCTCGGCGGCGATCTCGGCGCGCGTCGCGGGCCGCCCGGCGAAGGCGCCCTCGCTGCGGTACGGGGCGACCAGCGCCACCGCGGTCGCCCGCTCCTCCTCGTTCAGCGCCATCCCCGGCTCCGCCGCCGCGACCGTGGCGGCGACCGGCGTCGGGCTCCCGGCGGTCGAGATTTCGAGCCGGTGCCCGCCGACGATCAGCGTGTCGCCGTCGCGCAGCCGCCGCGGCCGCTCGAGCGGCTCACCGTTCAGCGCGGTGCCGTTGCGGCTGTCGAGGTCGGTCGCCATCAGCACCTGCCCCCGCCGCTCGATCTCCAGGTGGTTCCAGGAGACCGCCTCGTCCTCGAGCGTCAGGTCGGCCTCCGGCGAGCGCCCGACCACCGTCCGCTCCCCCGCCAGCGGCACCGACCGCGGCGCCGCCCCACCCGCCGAGACCCAGATCCGCGCGTCCACCCCGGCGACTATAGGCGCCTATCGGGGTCGGGGTACGCCGAGCCGTCGACAGATGCTCCGAGCCGTCGAGGGCGCGATCTCACGGTGTCGCGGCACAGCCGTACGTGGTTTCTCAGGGCCTTCCAGAGTCGCTGAGGGCTAATCTCAGCATGAGGATGGCGACGCGAATGAAACTGACTGCGGTCTATGAGCCAGTGGAGGACGGCTGGATCCAGGCACACTTCGTCGAGCTACCCGGGGTGATCACCGCGGGTCGGTCGCGTGAGGAGGCGCGCATCCTGCTCCGCGACGCGCTCCGCGAGTACCTGGCGTCCTTCGACTCGGTTCCCGCGGATCCGGGAACCGAGCGCGAAGAGCTTGCGCTGACGCTTGCTCCCTGACTGACGCTCGCCGCTTAGGGCCTGTCCCTAGTACCGGTAGTGGTCGGGCTTGTAGGGGCCGGCAACCGGGACGCCTAGGTAGGCGGACTGGTCGGCGGTCAGCTCGGTGAGGTCGACGCCGAGGGCCGCCAGGTGCAGGCGGGCGACCTTCTCGTCGAGGTGCTTGGGGAGGATGTAGACCTCCTTGGCGGCGAACTCCTCGGGCCGGCCGAAGAGCTCCATCTGGGCGATCACCTGGTTGGTGAAGGAGTTCGACATCACGAAGCTCGGGTGCCCGGTGGCGTTGCCGAGGTTCAAGAGCCGGCCTTCGGAGAGGACGATGATCGCGTGGCCGTCGGGGAACTTCCACTCGTCGACCTGCGGCTTGACGTTGGTCCGCACGGCTTCGGACTCTTCCAGCGCCGCCATCTCGATCTCGTTGTCGAAGTGGCCGATGTTGCCGACGATCGCGTTGTGCTTCATCTTCGCCATGTGGTC